>NZ_LZLE01000284.1 GCF_001673155.1 Mycobacterium sp. 1423905.2
GCGATCGCCGCTCGCACCGCCGACCACCTCAACATCGTCGCGTCGCTCGAGGACCTGCCACGCAAGATGAAGGCCGTGGCCGCGCGCTGCGAAGAAGCCGGCCGCGATCCCGCGACACTGGAAACGAGTCTGATGCTGACCGTCCGGATCGACGAAAACCTCAGTCCGGAAAAGCTTCCCGAGCAAGTCAGTGGCCGCATGGTGGTCGGCAGCCCGGCGCAGATCGCCGATCAAGTGCAAGCCAAAGTGCTCGGCGCCGGCGTCGGCGGAGTCATCATCAACCTGTCCTCGCACGGTTTCGCGCCTGGGGTCATCACCACCGCTGCGGAAGCGTTGCGCCCACTGCTTGGTGTTTAGCGCCACAAAAGCGTCCCCCGCCCGGTGTGGCTGATTACACACCTATGCGCCTGGGTATCTGGGTGAGGCTTGACTAACCTTGAAATAGGGTGAGTAGCTAACTAAAGGCGCCCGCCGAGGAGCCCCGTCAGGAGCAGAGGCACATGAGTCCCCAGCAAGAAACTACAGCTGAGCCGCGCCGTAAACATCGCGTCGTCATCATCGGGTCCGGGTTCGGTGGGCTTAACGCGGCAAAGAAACTCAAGCATGCCGACGTCGAGATCAAACTGATCGCCCGTACCACTCATCACCTTTTCCAGCCGTTGCTGTATCAAGTGGCGACCGGCATCATCTCCGAGGGCGAGATCGCTCCGCCCACCCGTGTCGTACTGCGCAAACAGCGCAACGTGCAGGTATTGCTGGGCAATGTCACCCACATCGACTTGGCCAGGCAGATCGTCATCTCGGAGTTGCTGGGCCACACCTACGAAACGCCTTACGACAGCTTGATCGTCGCTGCCGGTGCGGGGCAGTCCTACTTCGGCAACGACCACTTCGCCGAATTCGCTCCCGGCATGAAGTCCATCGACGACGCGCTGGAGTTGCGCGGCCGGATCCTGAGTGCCTTCGAACAAGCCGAGCGGTCCAGCGACCCGGAACGCCGCAAGAAACTGCTGACCTTCACCGTCGTGGGCGCCGGTCCGACCGGCGTCGAAATGGCCGGGCAGATAGCCGAATTGGCGGAGTACACGCTCAAAGGCGCGTTCCGCCACATTGATTCGACCAAGGCGCGGGTAATCCTGCTCGACGCCGCGCCCGCGGTGCTACCGCCGATGGGAGAAAAGCTCGGTGAGCGAGCCGCCGCGCGATTGAAGAAGCTGGGCGTGGAAATTCAGCTGGGCGCCATGGTGACCGACGTCGACCGCAACGGCATCACCGTCAAGGACGCCGACGGCACCGAGCGGCGCATCGAATCGGCGTGCAAGGTCTGGTCCGCCGGTGTTTCGGCCAGCCGGCTGGGCCGCGATCTTGGCGAGCAGTCCGACGCCGAGCTCGACCGCGCCGGCCGCGTGAAAGTGCTTCCCGACCTGTCCATTCCGGGACATCCGAACGTGTTCGTCATCGGTGACATGGCCGCCGTCGACGGCGTGCCGGGCGTCGCCCAAGGCGCCATTCAGGGCGCCAAGTACGTCGCCAACAACATCAAGGCAGAACTCGACGGCGCCGACCCGACGGCGCGGGAGCCGTTCCAGTACTTCGACAAAGGCTCGATGGCCACGGTGTCGCGGTTCTCTGCGGTGGCCAAGATCGGCCCGTTGGAATTCAGCGGATTCATCGCCTGGCTCATGTGGCTGGTACTGCACTTGGTGTACCTGATCGGATTCAAAACCAAGGTCACCACGCTGTTGTCCTGGACGGTGACGTTCTTGAGCACCCGACGCGGCCAGCTGACCATCACCGATCAGCAGGCGTTCGCCCGTACGCGGCTGGAACAACTCGCCGAACTCGCCGCAGAAGCCCAACAGTCCGAACAGGTCACCCGGAAGGCCAGTTAGATAGTTGGCTGAAGACTGCTGCAGCGCAGCGGGTTTCAGCCGGACTGCGCTTCGAGGTTCTGCAGCCTGACCTGACCGCGCGCAACCAGCCGCTCGGCGTCGTCGGTGATCGTGACCAGCCACAGTTGCTGACGACGACCCCGATGCACGGGTTCGGCCTTGCCGTACACCGTTCCGGACTTGATGGCGCGCAGGAAATCGGTGTTGTTGTTGACCCCGACGACATCTCCCCCGCCGTTGGACGCCAGCCAGGTGTAGGCGGCCACACTGGCCATGCTCTCGATCATCGAGCAGTACACCCCGCCGTGCACCAAGCCCATGGGCTGCAACAGTTTGGGCTGCACTTCCAGCTGCGCGCGGGCGCCGTCGGGGCTCAGCTCGGTGAACCGCAGGCCCAGTTCATTGTCGAACGGCGCGGTGAAATCCGGCGGCAGCGTCTTTGACGAATCGGGCGGCGTTGACACGTCCTTGTGTCTACACCATCGACACCTTGAACACCTTGGATCCTTAACCGGAAAAGCAGGCGAGCCCCGTGCACCAGGCACGGGGCTCGCCGATCGAGTAGACCGGGGGTCACTGCAGCCCTCAGGACCTCCTCGCGGTCATTTCTGCGCTCGACCACGATCAGCATAGGCAAGGCTGCCCTAATTTCGCAAGCCTCGGATGCGCTATGTTTCATAGGTGCCGGAGCAATCGATCCGCCTAACGGACACCTGTGAGGACAGCCACAAATCGCGCCAGCGCGGCCGGTCAACCACCAATCGATCGGAGACTTGTCCGGGTTTGCGTACGACAGCCGGTAGTAAGTCGGAGTATTCTGTTCGCAACGGCGATGGAGAAGAACGGACTATGGCCAAGCTGACGCGGCTCGGAGACCTAGAACGCGCGGTGATGGATCACCTGTGGTCCACGCCCGAGCCTCAAACGGTGCGCCAAGTGCACGAGGCGTTGTCCACGCGGCGCGACCTTGCCTACACCACCGTGATGACAGTGCTGCAACGGTTGGCCAAGAAGAACCTGGTCTCCCAAATCCGCGACGACCGCGCTCACCGTTACGCACCCGTGCACGGCCGCGACGAACTGGTCGCCGGCCTCATGGTCGATGCGCTGGCGCAGGCCGAAGACTTCGGCAGCCGTCAAGCCGCACTCGTACACTTCGTCGAGCGTGTCAACCCCGACGAGGCTGACGCCTTGCGCCGGGCGCTCGCCGAATTGGAAACCACTCAACGCAATTCGCCATCGGGTGGCGCACCGGCAACCGACTGAGGGAGACTTGCAGCGTGTCCGCGCTGGCCTTCACCATCCTTGCGGTGCTGTTGGCTGGCCCGGTGCCGGCCCTCCTAGCACGAGCGACGTGGCCGCTGCGTGCCCCCCGCGCGGCGATGGTGTTGTGGCAGGCCGTCGCCCTGGCGGCGGTCCTCTCCGCGTTCAGCGCGGGCATCGCCATTGCCAGCCGGGTGCTGATGCCGGGCCCGGACGGGCGACCCACGGCCGGCGTCCTCGAAGCCGAGGGCCGGCTGGGCTGGGCCCTGTGGGCGGCCTACCTGGCTGTCTTCGCGATCACCGTGCTGATCGGTATCCGGTTGATCGCCGCGGTGGTGCGAGTGGCTATCGCGACGCGGCGGCGGCGGGCGCACCACCGCATGGTGGTCGACCTGGTCGGCGTCGGCCGCGACAATCCGCTCACCCAGGCCTGCGCCTGGATCCGGGACCTGCGCATCCTCGACGTACCTCAGCCGCTTGCCTATTGCCTGCCCGGTGTGCGCAGCCGGGTGGTGGTCAGCGAGGGCACGCTGAGCGCCTTGGCCGACGACGAAGTCGCCGCCATCCTCACCCACGAGCGGGCGCATCTGCGGGCCCGGCACGACCTGGTGCTCGAAGCGTTCACCGCCGTGCACGCCGCGTTCCCGCGACTGGTGCGCAGCGCCAACGCTCTCGGGGCGGTGCAGTTACTCGTCGAACTGCTGGCCGACGACGCCGCGGTGCGCGCCGCCGGCCGCACTCCCCTGGCCCGCGCGCTGGTCGCCTGCGCATCGGGCCGGCCCCCGTCGTGCGCGCTGGCGGCGGGCGGACCCAGCACCGTGCTGCGGGTGCGTCGGTTGTCCGGGCGCGGCAACAGCCCTGTGCTGGCGGCCGCCGCATACCTGGCCGCGGCTGCGGTACTCGTCGTGCCCACCATCGCGCTGGCCGTACCGTGGCTTACCGAACTACACCGACTGTTCGTCAGGTAAAGACCGAGTAAGCACCATGGAGGACCCCGCGTCCGCTGTGTAACAGTGTGTCGGAAAGCTCGTCGGAAGAGTTGCCCAACCCGGAAGGCAAGACATGAGTTCGTCGGATTCGAAAACCGGCACCGCGCAGATCGGCGTCACCGGCCTAGCCGTCATGGGTTCGAACATCGCCCGCAACTTCGCGCATCACGGTTACACCGTGGCGCTGCACAACCGATCCGCTGCCAAGACTGACGCGCTGCTCGAAGAGCACGGAGACGAAGGCAATTTCGTCCGAACCGAAACCATCGAAGAGTTTCTCGACGCACTGGAGAAGCCGCGCCGGGTACTGATCATGGTGAAGGCCGGCGACCCCACCGACGCGGTCATCGAGCAGCTGGCCGACGCCATGGAAGAGGGCGACATCATCATCGACGGTGGCAACGCCCTCTACACCGACACCATTCGGCGCGAGAAGGCCATGAGTGAGCGCGGGCTGCACTTCGTCGGAGCGGGCATCTCCGGCGGCGAGGAGGGCGCCCTGAACGGACCGTCGATCATGCCCGGGGGGCCCGCCGAGTCATACAAGTCACTGGGCCCGCTGCTGGAAGAGATTTCCGCGCACGTCGACGGCGTGCCCTGCTGCACCCACATCGGCCCCGACGGTGCCGGCCACTTCGTCAAGATGGTGCACAACGGCATCGAGTACTCCGATATGCAGCTCATCGGCGAGGCGTATCAATTGCTGCGCGACGGCCTGGGCAAGACGGCCGACCAGATCGCCGACGTGTTCGACGAGTGGAACAAGGGCGATCTGGACAGCTTCCTGGTCGAAATCACCGCGCAGGTGTTGCGGCAGAAGGACGCCAAGACCGGCAAGCCGCTGGTCGACGTCATCCTCGACGAGGCCGAGCAGAAGGGCACCGGCCGCTGGACGGTGAAGTCCGCGCTGGACCTCGGCGTGCCGGTGACCGGTATCGCCGAAGCGGTGTTCGCCCGCGCGCTGTCGGGCTCGGTGGCCCAACGCAAAGCCACCACCGGCTTGGCCTCCGGTGATCTCAGCGAAAAGCCAGATAACGCTGAGCAATTCATCGAAGACGTCCGCCAAGCTCTGTACGCGTCGAAGATCATCGCCTACGCCCAGGGTTTCAACCAGATCCAGGCCGGCAGCGCCGAATACGACTGGGACATCACCCCCGGCGACCTGGCCACCATCTGGCGCGGAGGATGCATCATCCGGGCGAAGTTCCTCAACCGGATCAAAGAGGCCTACGACGACGACCCCGACCTGCCGACGCTGATCGTCGCGCCTTATTTCCGCAGCGCCATCGAGGCCGCGATCGACGGCTGGCGGCGTGTTGTCGTAGCGGCCACCCAATTGGGTATCCCGATTCCCGGGTTCTCCTCGGCGCTGTCCTACTACGACGCGCTGCGTACCGAGCGGTTGCCCGCGGCGCTGACCCAGGGGCTGCGCGACTTCTTCGGTGCCCACACTTACGGGCGCGTCGACGAGGAACCGAGCAAGAAGTTCCACACCCTGTGGAGCGGAGACCGAAGCGAAGTACCGGCTTAACCGACCACCTGGAAGTTCATGCAGTTTCTCAACGGGCATCGACCCGCGCACGACCTGACCTACAACGACGTGTTCATCATGCCGAACCGTTCGGACGTGGCATCCCGCTTCGACGTGGACTTGTCGACCGTCGACGGCTCCGGCACCACCATCCCGGTAGTGGTCGCGAACATGACCGCGGTGGCGGGCCGACGGATGGCCGAAACCGTGGCGCGCCGCGGTGGCATCGTCATCCTGCCGCAGGATCTGCCCATCCCGGCCGTGCAGCAGACGGTCGAGTTCGTCAAGAGCCGTGATCTGGTGCTCGACACCCCGGTGATCCTCGGACCGGACGACTCGGTCTCCGACGCGATTGCCTTGATCCACAAGCGCGCGCACGGCGCCGCGGTGGTCGTCTTCGAAGGACGTCCCATCGGTTTGGTCACCGAATCGTCCTGGATGGGCGTGGACCGTTTTACCCGGGTGCGCGATATCGCGGTCACCGACTTCGTGACCGCCCCGGTCGGAACCGAGCCCCGCAAGATCTTCGACCTGCTCGAACACGCTCCCGTTGACGTCGCCGTGGTGACCGCCGCCGACGGCACCCTGGCCGGAGTGTTGACCCGCACCGGGGCGATCCGCGCCGGCATCTACACCCCGGCTACCGACACCACCGGGCGGCTGCGCATCGGGGCGGCCGTCGGCATCAACGGCGACGTCGGCGCCAAAGCGCGGGCGTTGGCCGAAGCCGGGGTGGACGTTCTGGTCATCGACACCGCGCACGGCCACCAAGTCAAGACCGTGGAGGCGATCAAGACGGTTGCGTCCCTGGGGTTGGGTGTGCCGCTGGCGGCCGGCAACGTGGTGTCGGCCGAGGGCACCCGGGACCTGCTGGAAGCCGGCGCGAGCATCGTGAAGGTCGGCGTCGGGCCCGGGGCGATGTGCACCACGCGGATGATGACGGGCGTGGGTCGCCCGCAATTCTCCGCGGTACTCGAATGCGCCTCGGCGGCAAGGGAACTCGGCGGTCACGTGTGGGCCGACGGCGGCATCCGGCACCCGCGTGACGTGGCCTTGGCGCTGGCGGCCGGCGCGTCCAACGTGATGATCGGCTCGTGGTTCGCCGGCACTTATGAGTCGCCGGGCGACCTGATGCGCGACCGGGAGGACCAGCCCTACAAGGAGAGCTACGGCATGGCCTCCAAGCGGGCCGTGGTTGCCCGCACCGGGGCCGACAGCCCGTTCGACCGAGCCCGCAAAGCGCTTTTCGAGGAAGGGATCTCGACCTCACGCATGGGTTTGGATCCCAACCGCGGGGGCGTCGAGGACCTGATCGACCACATCATGTCCGGGGTGCGCAGCACCTGCACTTATGTGGGCGCCGCGACGCTGGCCGAGCTGCACGAGCGGGTCGTGGTCGGGGTGCAGTCGCCCGCGGGTTTCGCCGAGGGCCATCCCCTGCCCTCCGGCTGGTGACCGCAGCTCGCCGCGCGGGCTGACGGCCGGCCGAACGTCTTCGCTACCATAAGAAAACCGCAGCGAAGCGCGTGCGGGAGTCGAGGAAAGGGTTGACGTGCCGCAGGCACCCGCCGAGGCCCTCATTTCCTGGGGGGCCTTCCGGGACGGGCGGCGAGCCCAGGCCCCGGGCGCACCGGGCCAACGACCTCCGGGCAACGCATGATCTCCACCGTCCTGGTCAGCGTGTTGGCCATCCTGGCGCTCACCTTCGGGACGGCCGTCTTCGTCGCGGCTGAGTTTTCGCTGACCACCCTGGACCGCAGCACCGTCGAGGCCAATGCCCGCGGCGGGGCGCAGCGCGACCGGTTCATCCGCCGGGCGCACCGGCGGCTGTCCTTTCACCTGTCCGGCGCCCAGCTGGGCATCTCGATCACCACGTTGGCCACCGGTTACCTCACCGACCCGTTGGTCGCCGAGTTACCGCACCCGGCCCTGAACGCGATCGGGATCTCCGACCGGATGGCCAAGGCAATCACCACGTTTCTGGCGTTGGTCATCGTCACCTCGGTCTCGATGGTGTTCGGTGAGCTGGTTCCCAAGTACTTGGCGGTGGCCAGCCCGTTGCGCACCGCCCGCGCCGTAGTGCTGCCGCAGTGGCTGTTCTCGGTGGTTTTCACGCCGGCCATCCGGTTGACCAACGGAGCGGCCAACTGGGTGGTGCGCCAATTCGGCATCGAACCTGCCGAGGAGCTGCGGTCGGCCCGCTCGCCGCAGGAGCTGGTGTCCCTGGTGCGCACCTCGGCGCGCAGCGGTTCGCTCGACGACGCGACCGCCTCGCTGATGCGTCGCTCCCTGCAGTTCGGCGCGCTGACCGCCGAGGAATTGATGACACCGCGGTCGAAGATCGTGGCCCTACAAACCGACGACTCCATCGCCGATCTGGTCGCCGCCGTCGCGGACTCCGGGTATTCCCGCTTCCCGATCGTCCGCGGCGACCTCGACGAAACCGTCGGCATCGTGCACGTCAAGCAAGCTTTCGAGGTTCCGTCCGAGAAACGCCCGCACACGCTGCTCACCACGGTCGCAAGTCCGGTCGCGGTGGTGCCGAGCACCCTGGACGGGGATGCGGTGCTCGCCGAGATCCGGGCCAACGCATTGCAGACGGTCATGGTGGTCGACGAGTACGGCGGCACCGCCGGCATGGTGACCGTCGAGGACCTAATCGAGGAAATCGTGGGCGACGTGCGTGACGAACACGACGACGCCACTCCGGACGTGGAGAAGGCGGGCAGTGGCTGGCGCGTGTCGGGCCTGCTGCGCATCGACGAGGTCGCCACCGCCACCGGATACCGCGCCGCTGAAGGGCCTTACGAAACCATCGGCGGGCTGGTGCTGCGCGAGCTCGGCCACATTCCGGTGGCCGGCGAGACGGTCGAATTACCCGCGTTGAACCGGGACGGGTTGCCGGACGAATCGGTGCGTTGGCAGGCCGAGGTGGTCCAGATGGACGGTCGCCGTATCGACTTGGTCGAGCTGACCGAACTCGGCGGCGTCGAAGAAGCGGGCCGGAGCGGCCCGTGAACGCGGCCGTGGAAGTCCTACTAGCCCTGCTGCTGATCGGCGCCAACGCGTTCTTCGTCGGCGCGGAGTTCGCCCTGATCTCGGCTCGCCGGGACCGCTTGGAAGCCCTGGCCGAACAGGGCAGAGCCAGCGCCGTCACGGTGATCCGGGCCAGCGAACAACTGCCGCTGATGCTGGCCGGCGCTCAGCTCGGCGTGACCATCTCCTCCTTGTTGCTCGGCCGCATCGGTGAGCCGGCGGTGGCCGAACTGCTGCACTCGGCCTTCGGCCTGACCGGTATGCCACCGGCCCTGCTGCACACGCTGTCATTCGCGATCGCGCTGGCCCTCGTCGTCACGCTGCATGTGTTGCTCGGCGAGATGGTGCCCAAGAACATCGCCTTGGCCGGTCCCGAGCGCACGGCGATGTTGCTGGTTCCCGCCTACCTGCCCTACGTGCGTGCGGCACGGCCGTTCATCACCCTGTACAACAAGTGCGCCAACGCGGTACTGCGAGCGCTCGGGGTGGAACCCAAGGACGAGCTCGACATCACCGTCTCCACCGTCGAGCTCAGCGAGATGATCGCGGACTCGGTGTCCGAAGGCTTACTGGATCCCGAAGAGCATTCCCGGCTGACCCGGGCGCTGCGGGTCCGCACGCATCTGGTGGGGGACGTAGCGGTGCCGCTGGCCAACGTGCGTTCGGTGCCGGTCGCGGCGCCAGGCGCGGGTCCCACCATCGGTGCGGTCGAGCAGGCGTTGGCCGAGACCGGCTTCTCCCGGTACCCGGTCGTGGGTCGCGACGGCACCTACATCGGATACCTGCACATCAAAGACATGCTGCCGCTAGGTGACGATCCGCAGACCGTGATCGATAGGGCCTTGGTCCGCCCGCTGCCCCGCGTTCCCGGGTCGCTGGGTCTGCCCGACGCCCTGACCCGCATGCGCCGCAGCAACAGCCACCTGGCGTTGGTCACCGGCGATGACGGCGCCGTCGTGGCGATGGTGGCGCTGGAAGATCTGGTGGGCGACCTGGTCGGCACCATGCGAGACACCGCGACGCCCGACTGAACCGCCCGGCCGCCGGGGGCATCGCTGCCGAGCCCGTATGATCGTTAGCCGCGTTGCCAGGAAGCGGGTCGCACGCCCCGCCCGCCGGTTCGACGGGCGCGATCACGGTATGACCTGGCGTTGCACGTCGGCCGGATACGTTCGTCAGGCTGCCGGATCGGTAGGCTGACGGCGGTGCCAATAACGGTGCCAATAAGGGTGCCAACCAGGGCGCCAGCGGGGCCGAAAGAGGCCAGAGGGGTCTAGAAGGGCCGGTTAGGGCCATTACGGAGGAGAACCATGACTGATCGGGTGACGGAAGGTAATCTGCGCGTCGCTCGGGTGCTCTACGACTTCGTGAACAACGAGGCGTTGCCCGGCACCGGCATCGACCCGGACAGCTTCTGGGCGGGCGTTGACAAGGTCGTCACCGACCTCACGCCACAGAACCAGGACCTGTTGAAGGTCCGCGACGACTTGCAGGCCCAGATCGACAAGTGGCATCGGCACCGGGTGCTCGAGCCGTTCGATGTGGACGCCTACCGCGAATTCTTGACCGAGATCGGCTATCTGCTGCCGGAGCCGGACGACTTCACCATCACCACTTCTGGGGTCGACGACGAGATCATCAGCACCGCCGGCCCGCAGCTGGTCGTCCCGGTGCTCAACGCGCGGTTCGCGCTCAACGCGGCCAACGCTCGCTGGGGTTCCCTCTACGACGCCCTGTACGGCACCGACGTGATCCCGGAGACCGACGGCGCGGAGAAGGGCACCAGCTACAACCAGGTTCGCGGTGACAAGGTCATCGCCTACGCCCGCAAGTTCCTGGACGAAGCCGTGCCGCTGGCGTCGGGTTCCTGGGTCGACGCCACCGGAGTGAGCATCGAAGACGGCCAACTGCAGATCGCCCTGGGCGACGAGTCCACCGGGCTGGCCAGCCCGGAGAAGTTCGTCGGGTACAACGGTGAGCTCGGTTCGGCGGACTGGTCGGTGCTGTTGGCCAACCACGGGCTGCACATCGAGATCCTGATCGACCCCGAGTCGCCGGTCGGCAAGACCGACGCCGCGGGCATCAAGGATGTGGTCCTGGAATCGGCGGTCACCACGATCATGGACTTCGAGGACTCCGTCACCGCGGTCGACGCGTACGACAAGGTGGTCGGCTACCGCAACTGGCTCGGTCTGAACCGCGGCGACCTGGCCGAGGAGGTCCGCAAGGGCGGCCAGGCCTTCACCCGCACCCTGAATGCCGACCGCACCTACACCACTCCTGACGGCGGCGAGCTGACCCTGCCCGGGCGCAGCCTGCTGTTCGTCCGCAATGTCGGCCACCTGATGACCAACGACGCCATCGTCGACGCCGAAGGTAACGAGGTGCCCGAAGGCATCCTGGATGCGTTGTTCACCGGGGTGGCCGCAATCCACGGCCTCAAGGCCGGGGAGGAGAACGGTCCGCTGACCAACAGCCGCACCGGCTCCATCTACATCGTCAAGCCGAAGATGCACGGCCCGGCCGAGGTGGCGTTCACGTGCGAGCTGTTCAGCCGGGTCGAAGACGTGCTGGGCCTGCCGCAGGGCACCCTCAAGGTCGGCATCATGGACGAAGAGCGCCGCACCACGGTCAACCTCAAGGCGTGCATCAAGGCCGCCGCGGACCGCGTCGTCTTCATCAACACCGGCTTCCTGGACCGCACCGGCGACGAGATCCACACCTCCATGGAGGCAGGTCCGATGATTCGCAAGGGCGCGATGAAGAACACCACCTGGATCAAGGCCTACGAAGACGCCAACGTCGACATCGGCCTGGCCGCCGGATTTTCCGGCAAGGCGCAGATCGGCAAGGGCATGTGGGCCATGACCGAGCTGATGGCCGACATGGTCGAGCAGAAGATCGGCCAGCCCAAGGCCGGCGCCACCACGGCATGGGTGCCGTCGCCGACCGCGGCCACCCTGCACGCCATGCACTACCACCAGGTCGACGTGTTCGCCGTGCAGAAGGAACTGGAAGGCCAGACGCGAACCACCATCGACCAGTTGCTGACCATTCCGCTGGCTAAGGAACTGGCCTGGGCGCCCGAGGAGATCCGCGAGGAAGTCGACAACAACTGCCAGTCGATCCTGGGCTACGTCGTGCGCTGGGTGGAACAGGGTGTCGGCTGTTCGAAGGTGCCCGACATCCACAACACCGCGCTGATGGAGGACCGCGCCACTCTGCGCATCTCCAGCCAGTTGCTCGCCAACTGGCTGCGCCACGGCGTCATCACCAGTGAGGACGTGCGGGCCAGCCTGGAACGGATGGCGCCGCTGGTGGACAAGCAGAACGAGGGTGACCCGGCATATCGCCCGATGGCGCCCAATTTCGACGACAGCATCGCTTTCCTGGCCGCCCAAGAGCTCATTCTGTCCGGGGGGCAGCAGCCCAACGGCTACACCGAGCCGATTCTGCACCGCCGTCGTCGCGAATTTAAGGCACGCGCTGGTGCGTAGGTTCGGCTCAACAGCCGGCCACTTCGCACGGAGAGGACGCAAACGCCGGTATGGGTAGGCACAGCAAGCCCGACCCTGGAGAATTTGCCGACGAGCCGTCTGACGAACACGCGGCCGACCACGACGACACGGTCGGCGCGTTAGGTGACCACGCCCGCGGTGGCGGGGCGGAGGAGCCGCCGGCCGCCGACTTCGGCGACTACAGCCAGGAGGGCTACGCCGCCGAGGCGGATCGGTACGCCGACGACTATCCCGACTTCACTCCGCCCGTCTCCGAGCGAGCCCCGGAAAGTCCTGAGCCCCCGGCCGGTGCGGCCGCGCGGCGCTCCGGGCACCGCGGACTCAGCGACTGGCGCGGCGGGCACCGCAGCGCGGGCGGACGGCGAGGCGTCAGCATCGGCGTGATCGTGGCGCTGGTGACCGTGGTGGTGGTGGTCGCCGGGGTCATCCTGTGGCGGTTCTTCGGCGACGCGCTCTCACACCGCTCGCACACGGCCGCCGCGCGCTGCGTGGGCGGCAAGGACTCGGTCGCGGTACTCGCCGACCCGTCGATCGTCGACCAGATCAAGGGCCTCGCCGACGGCTACAACGCATCGGCGGGCCCAGTCGGTGACCGCTGCGTGACCGTAACCGTCAATCCCTCCGGCTCGGACGCCGTCGTCAGCGGCTTCGCCGGCAAGTGGCCGGCGCAGCTGGGTGCCCAGCCCGGTCTGTGGATTCCGGGCAGTTCTGTGTCGGCGGCTCGGCTGGCCGGGGCCGTCGGCCAGAAGACCATCAGCGACAGCCGCTCGCTGGTCACGTCGCCGGTGGTGTTGGCGCTGCGCCCCGAGTTGCAGCAGGCGCTCGCCAAACAGAGTTGGGCGGCGTTGCCCGGTTTGCAGACCAATCCCACCTCACTGGCCGGCCTGAACCTGCCGACCTGGGGTTCGCTGCGCCTGGCGCTGCCAATGACCGGCAACGGCGACGCCTCCTTGCTGGCCGGTGAGGCGATAGCAGCGGCGTCGGCGCCGCCGGGCGCGCCGCCCACGGCCGGCACCGGCGCGGTGCGCACGCTGATGAGCGGACAACCCAAGCTGGCCGACGACTCACTCAACGAGGCGATGAACGCGCTACTCAAACCGGGCCCCAAGCCCGAAGACGCCGCGGCCGCCCCGGTACACGCCGTGGTCACCACCGAACAACAACTGTTCGCCCGCGGCCAGTCCACGCCCGACGCCAAGGGCAAGCTGGCATCGTGGTTGCCGCCGGGGCCGGTCGCGCTGGCCGACTATCCCACGGTGTTGCTCACCGGCTCGTGGCTGTCCCAGGAGGAGACCACCGCGGCGAGTGCGTTCGCCAGGTACATGCACAAGCCCGAGCAACTGGCCAAGCTGGCCAAAGCGGGCTTCCGCGTCAGCGGGGAGAACCCGCCGGCCAGCCCGGTCACCAATTTCCCGGCGTTGCCCGCCCCGCTGTCAGTCGGTGACGAGAGCATGCGCGCCACGTTGGCCGAAAGCATGGCCGCGCCCTCGGCCGGTCTGGCCGCGACCATCATGCTCGACCAGTCGATGCCCAACGACGACGGCGGCGGCAAGACTCGACTCGCCAATGTGATTGCCGCGCTGAGCAACCGGATCAAGGCGCTACCGCCGACCGCCGTCGTCGGCTTGTGGACGTTCGACGGACACGAAGGCCGATCGGAGGTCCCGACCGGCCCGCTGTCCGATCCGGTCAACGGCCAGCCCCGGTCGTCGGCTCTGACAGCCGCGCTGGACAAACAGTATTCGTCCGGGGGCGGGGCGGTGTCGTTCACCACGCTGCGGATGATCTACCAGGACGCGCTGGCGAATTTCCGTGCCGGGCAATCGAATTCGATCCTGGTGATCACCGCCGGGCCGCACACCGACCAATCCCTGGACGGCAACGGCTTGCAGGACTTCATCCGCAACAGCGCCGACCCGGCAAAACCCGTCGCGGTCAACGTGATCGACTTCGGCGGCGATCCGGACCGGGCCACCTGGGAAGCGGTGGCGCGACTCAGCGGCGGTGGCTACCAGAACGTGGCCACGTCGTCCTCGCCGGATCTTGCCAACGCCGTCAACACCTTCTTGAGCTGACCCGAGATGGGACCTGACTTCACTCCCGATCCCCGGCTGTATCCCTTCGAATCACGCTGGTTCGACAGCTCGCACGGTCGTCTGCACTACCTCGACGAAGGAACCGGTCCCCCGATCCTGTTGTGTCACGGCAATCCGACGTGGAGCTTCCTGTACCGCGACATCATCCTGGCCCTGCGCGACCGATTCCGTTGCATCGCGCCGGATTATCTCGGCTTCGGTCTATCGGCGCGCCCGTCGGGATTCGGCTACACCGCCGAGGAACACGCCTCGGTGCTCGGGGAATTCGTCGACCATCTGGGTTTGGACGGGTATTTGACGATGGGTCAGGACTGGGGCGGGCCGATCAGCATGGCCGTCGCCGCGCAACGCGCAGACAGGGTGCGCGGAATCGTACTGGGCAACACCTGGTTCTGGCCGGCCGACGTGCTGACCACGAAGATCTTCAGCAAGGTGATGTCGAGTCCGCCACTACAGTACGCGATCCTGCACCGCAATTTCTTTGTCGAGCAACTGATCCCAGCCGGTTGCGAGCGGCGACCCAGCGACGCCGTGATGGAGCACTACCGCGCCGCGCAGCCTTCGCCGGCGGCGCGAGTCGGTGTCGCGCGCATGCCCAAGGAAATCCTGGCGGCCCGCCCGTTGTTGGAGCGACTGGCCGGCGAAGTGCCAAAACGGTTGAGCGCCAAACCCACACTGTTGGTGTGGGGTATGAAGGACGTCGCATTCCGGCCCGGCCCGTCGATTCCGCGGATGCGGGCAACATTCCCCGACCACGTGCTCGTCGAGTTGCCCACCGCCAAACACTTCATTCAGGAGGATGCGCCGCAGCGCATCGCCGCAGCGATCATCGACCGGTTCGGCTGAGCGGCCGGTCCTTCGCTCCTTTTTAGGCGAAGGCTTCCACCGGCGGGCACGAGCAGACCAGATTGCGGTCGCCGTAGGCGCCGTCGATGCGACGCACCGGCGGCCACACCTTGGGGCGAAACGCCGTACCCAGCGGATAGGCGGCTTCCTCCCGGGTGTACGGGTGATCCCAGTCCGAGACCAGCAGACTTTGCGCGGTGTGTGGCGCGCCGCGCAGCGGGTTGTCCTCCACCGGCCACTGCCCGCTGCCGACCTTGTCGATCTCGGCGCGGATGCCGATCATGGCTTCGCAGAAGGCGTCCACCTCGGCCAGGCTCTCACTTTCGGTGGGCTCCACCATGAGTGTGCCGGCCACCGGGAAGCTCATGGTCGGTGCGTGGAAGCCGTAGTCCGCCAAGCGCTTTGCGACGTCGTCGACGGTGACTCCGGTCTTCTTGGTGATGCCGCGCAGATCCAGGATGCACTCGTGGGCGACCATCCCGTTCTCGCCGGTGTACAACACCGGGAAGTACTCGTCGAGGCGACGGGCGATGTAGTTGGCCGACGTGATCGCCGTCAGCGACGCCGCCCGTAGACCATCGGCACCCATCATCCGGATGTAGGCCCAGCTGATCGGCAGAATCGACGCCGACCCGTAGGGTGCCGCGGACACCGGATGCCCCGACGGCAACTCCGGCGCGTGTGGGTGTCCGGGCAGGAACGGCGCCAGGTGCGAACGCACCGCCACCGGCCCGACGCCGGGTCCGCCGCCGCCGTGTGGGATGCAGAACGTCTTGTGCAGATTTAGGTGGCTCACGTCGCCGCCGAACTTGCCCGGACGGGCCAGACCGACCAGTGCGTTCAGGTTGGCGCCGTCGACGTAGACCTGACCGCCCGCGTCGTGCACGGCCGCGCAGATTTCGGCGATGTCGTGCTCGTAGACGCCATGGGTGGAGGGATAGGTGATCATCAAGGTGGAGAGCCGGTCGGCGTGCTCGCTGACCTTGGCGCGCAGGTCGTCGAGGTCGACGTCGCCGTTGTCGAGGCAGCCGACCACGACCACCCGCATGCCGGCCAATGCGGCAGACGCCGCGTTGGTGCCGTGTGCGCTGGACGGGATGAGGCAGATGTCGCGGTGCGGCTCACCGCGGTCGGCGTGGTAGTCGTGGATGGCCAGCAAGCCGGCGTACTCGCCCTGCGAGCCCGCGTTGGGTTGCAGCGACACCGCGTCGTAGCCGGTGATCTGAACCAGCCACTCCTCCAGGTCGGCGATGAGCCGACGGAGGCCGGGGGTGTCTTCAGCCGGCGCGAACGGGTGCTGTCGCGCGAATTCGGGCCAGGTGATCGACTCCATCTCGGCGGCGGCGTTGAGTTTCATGGTGCATGACCCCAGCGGAATCATGCTGCGGTCCAACGCGACATCTTTGTCCGCCAGGGTGCGCAGGTAGCGCATCATCGACGTTTCGGTGCGGTACTGCGTGAACGCCGGATGGGTCAGGAATTCCGTGCGGCGGGTGGCGATGTCGACGGCGGCCGGCGCGGCGCCGGTCACGCCGAACGCCTCCAGCACGATCGCGACGTGGGCGTCGGTAGTGGCCTCGTCACACGCCACCGACACGTGGTCGGCGTCGACGCGCCACAGGTTGACGTTCTTGGCCTTGGCCGCGGCCACCACCTCGTCGGCCCGTCCGGGAACCCGGGCCAGCACCGTGTCGAAGTAGGTGTCGTGAACCAGCGCCTCGCCCAGAGCGCCGCCGATGGTCGCGGCATGGCCATGGACCCGGCGCGCGATGTCGGTCAGCCCCTGCGCGCCGTGATAACTGGCGTACATGGCGGCCATCACCGCCAACAGCACCTGGGCGGTGCAGATGTTGCTGGTCGCCTTGTCCCGGCGGATGTGCTGCTCGCGGGTTTGCAGCGCCAGCCGGTAGGCCGGGGACCCGTCGGCGTCCAGGGACACACCGACCAGCCGGCCGGGAAGTTGACGGGCGTGCTTGGTGTGCACGGCCAGATAACCGGCGTGCGGTCCGCCGAATCCCATTGGGACGCCGAACCGTTGCGTGGATCCGAACGCGACGTCGGCGCCGATCTCGCCGGGCGGGGTGATCAGGGTGAGCGCCAGCAGGTCGGCACCGATGGCGACCAACGCGCCGCGCTCGTGCGCCTGTTCGACCAGCGCGGCCCAGTCGGTGATGCGGCCGCTGGCCCCTGGCAGCTGCGCGATGACGCCGAAGAAGTCACCGTCGGGCAGGCCGTCGCGCAGGTCGGCGGTGACGATCTCGATGCCCAGCGGCCGCATCACCGACTGGGCCGCGCTGGTCGAACAGGCGCACGAGCGCGGCGCGTTGGTCGCCATCGGTGCC
>NZ_LZLE01000285.1 GCF_001673155.1 Mycobacterium sp. 1423905.2
GTGCACGACCGGCAGCACTACCGATTGGTCGGCTGGAAACGCGGCATCTGCGGTTATCGTCGGTTCTTCTCGATCACCTCGCTGGCGGGCTTGCGCCAAGAAGACCGCGCGGTGTTCGAGGCCAGCCACGCCGAAGTGGCACGGTGGTTCACCGAGGGGTTGGTTGCCGGCGTGCGCATTGACCACCCGGATGGATTGTCCAACCCGTGCGGCTATCTGGACTGGTTGCGCGAACTGGTCGGCCCAGACGCCTGGATCGTGATCGAGAAGATCCTGGCTGTGGACGAGGCGCTGGAACCGACGCTGCCGGTGGCCGGCACCACCGGGTACGACGCGTTGCGAGAAGTAGGCGGGATCTTCATCGACCCGAGCGGACAAGCCGCGCTGACCGAGCTGGTCGAGTCCGCGGGCGTCGATTACCAGGCCATGCCAGAGTTGCTGGCGGAGTTGAAGATTCGCACCGCCAACAACACCTTGGGCAGCGAATTGGCCCGGTCGAGCCGGACCATCCAAGCCGCCACCGGCGCCGACCATCCGCAGTTGCCCGAGGCGATAGCCGCCCTGTTGAGCCACGTCGAGGTGTACCGCTTCGACTACCCCGGACTGGCCGCCATCCTGCCCACCGCGCTGGCGGAAACCCAAGCGGCACAACCTGAACTGGGTCCGGCCCTCGAGGTGATCGCCGCGGCGTTGGCGCACGGCGGGGAGCCGGTCACGCGCCTGCAGCAGTTGTGCGGGGCGATGACCGCAAAATCGGTGGAGGACTGCCTGTTCTACCGCGACGCCCGGTTGGTGTCACTCAACGAGGTGGGCGGTGAACCGCACCGGTTCGGAGTGGGGGCCGCGGAATTCCACCACAGCGCCGCCACCCGCGCCCGCAATTGGCCGCGGACCATGACGACATTGACCACACATGACACCAAGCGGGGTGAGGACGTGCGGGCCCGCATCGGCGTGCTCTCCCAAGTCCCCTCGCTGTGGACCGAATTCTTGTCGCGGTGGGAGGCGCAAGCCCCCTCCCCCGATCCGGCGACCGGACAGTTTCTGTGGCAGAACATCTTTGGCGTGTGGCCGGTCAGCGGTGAAGTGACCGACGAGCTGCGGCAGCGTCTGCACGCCTACACCGAGAAAGCCATCCGCGAAGCGTCCTGGCACACCACCTGGAACGACCCGGACACCGAGTTCGAGGACGGCGTGCACCGCTGGATCGATTCGGTACTCGACGGTCCGGTGGCAGCCGAACTGACCGGACTGGTCGCTCAACTCAACCCGCACGCCGAAAGCGATGCGCTGGGCCAGAAGCTGCTCGCACTCACCGCCCCTGGCATCCCTGATGTGTACCAGGGCACCGAGTTGTGGGACGACAGCCTGGTGGACCCGGACAACCGTCGCGAAGTCGACTACGCGGCCCGGCGCGCGGCGCTGAAAGAGTTGCAGCATCCTAAGATTCGGGTCGTCAACGCCGCCCTGCGGGTGCGCCGGGCCCGCCCGGAAGCTTTCCTGGAGGGCAGCTACCTTCCCGTGCTGGCCACCGGGTCATCCGGCGACCACATCGTGGCGTTCACCCGCGGTGCCGACGTGCTGGTCGCCGCGACACGTTGGACGGTGAGGTTGCACGACGAAGGCTGGGGTGACACGGCGGTTCCGCTGCCGGAAGGAACTTGGACCGACGCCATCACCGGCGCCCGCCACAGCGGTACCACGCCGGCGGCCGATCTGTTCTCGCAATTACCCGTCGTGCTGCTGGAGCGTGCTGATGACTGAATTCCGGGTATGGGCACCCAAACCCGAACGGGTGCGGGTGGACGTCGACGGGGCGGTGCATGACATGAGCCGCTCCGACGACGGCTGGTGGCACACCACGGTGGACGCCGCACCGGATAGCCGGTACGGATTTGTGCTCGACGACGACGAGACGGTGCTTCCCGACCCGCGCTCCGCGCGCCAACCCGACGGTGTGCACGAACGCTCGCAACTGTGGGATCCGGCCGGTGCCCCCTGGACGGACAGCGATTGGGAGGGCCGCGCCGTCGAGGGCTCGGTGATATACGAGCTCCACATCGGCACGTTCACCGAAGCGGGCACCTTCGACTCGGCGATCGAAAAACTGGATTATCTGGTGGATCTCGGAGTCGACTTCGTCGAGGTGATGCCGGTCAATTCCTTTTCCGGCACGCACGGCTGGGGCTACGACGGCGTGCTGTGGTACAGCGTGCACGAACCGTACGGCGGGCCCGACGGCCTGGTCCGATTCGTCGACGCCTGCCACGCCCGCGGCTTGGGCGTGCTGATCGACGCGGTGTACAACCACCTCGGCCCGTCCGGCAACTACCTGCCGAAGTTCGGTCCATACCTGTCGTCGGCCAGCAACCCGTGGGGTGAAGGCATCAACATCGCCGACGCCGACTCCGACGAAGTGCGCCGCTACATCATCGGGTCCGCGCTGCGCTGGATGCGCGACTTCCACGCCGACGGCCTGCGCCTGGACGCCGTGCACGCTTTGGTCGACACGACAGCCATCCACATCCTCGAAGAACTCGCCACCGAGACAGCCCTTTTGGCAAGGCAATTGGGGCGGCCGCTGTCGCTGGTCGCCGAGAGCGACCTCAACGACGCGAAGCTGATCACCCCCAGCGACGGTTACAAGGGCGGGTACGGCCTCACCGCGCAGTGGGACGACGACATCCACCACGCCGTCCACACCGCGGTGTCCGGGGAACGACAAGGGTATTACGCCGACTTCGGGTCCCTGGCCACGCTGGCCCAGACCCTGCGGCACGGCTTCTACCACGCCGGCACCTACTCGTCGTTTCGGCGGCGCCGGCACGGGCGTCCGCTGGACACGACCGCGGAAACCGGAACCCCCGCCACCCGGTTGCTGGCTTACACCTGCACCCACGACCAGGTCGGCAACCGCGCGCTCGGTGACCGCCCGTCTCAGAACCTGACCGGCGGGCAGCTGGCCGTCAAAGCCGCACTGGTGCTCGCATCGCCCTATACCGCAATGCTTTTCATGGGCGAGGAATGGGGAGCGTCCACCCCGTTCCAATTTTTCAGTTCCCACCCTGAACCCGAATTGGCCCGCGCCACCGCCGAGGGCCGGAAAGCGGAATTCGCCGAACACGGCTGGGACGCCGCAGAAATCCCCGATCCGCAAGACCCGGAGACGTTTCAGCGCTCAAAGCTGAACTGGGCCGAAGTGGACTCCGACGAACACCGGCGGCTGTTACAGGTGTACCGCGACCTGATCACATTGCGGCACAACGAAACCGCCCTGGCCGATCCCTGGCTGGACAACCTGACCGTCGACTACGACGAAGACGGGCGCTGGATCGTGTTGCGCCGCGGAGCATTGGTGATTGCTTGCAACTTAGGCAAGGAGTCGGTGACTGTTCCGGTTACCGGCGAAGTGGTGCTGGCCTGGACGGACCCGCAGATCGACGCCGAGACCAGCGAGCTGCCGGGGGAATCGTTCGCGGTTCTGCGCACCGGATAGCGTAAGCAGGTAACGACGCCTCGGTTCACCCGAGACGAACTGAAACAGTTCGTCGGTAAGACGGTGCCGGACTTGATCCCCGCTCAGGTCCGGCTCTTGTTCGTCGGCATCAACCCCGGTCTGAGAACCGCTGCGGTGCAGGCGCATTTCGCTCCACGCGGCAATCGGTTCTGGCCGGCGCTGTACCAAGCCGGCATCACCGAGCACCGCATCGACGCCTCGTCCGGATTCGCCCCGGCGGATCGGGAATACCTGTCGGCTCGCGGAATCGGCATCACCAACCTGGTCGAGCGGGCGACCGCGGGCGCCGACGAGTTGAGCGCCGGTGAGCTGATCGCAGGCAGGCACAAATTGGACCGGATGGTCCGAGAGTTGTCACCTCGGGTCGTCGCCGTGCTCGGGATCAGCGCGTACCGGGCGGCCTTCGGCGACCGCCAAGCCACGGTCGGTCGGCAGGTGTCCCCGTATCCGGGCATCGACCTGTGGGTGTTGCCCAACCCGAGCGGCCGCAACGCTCACGCGACGTTGGCGCGCCTCGCGGCCGCCTACGCCGGGGCCGCTCGAGCCGCCGGCATGAGCGTCCGGCCGCCTACACGCTGCGCCGACCCGTAGCGCGCACTGCCTCCCCGACGGCGTCGGCCAGCGGTGTGATCTCGTCGTCTGTCAAAGCGGCGACGGTGATCCGGATCCCCGGTGGTGTGCCGATGCGGAACCGTGTTCCCGGTGCGGCCGCAAACCCTGCGTTGAGCAGCCGGGTGATGGCTACCGCCTCGTCGGGAACCGGCACCCAGACGTTGAGCCCGGACCGAGCGTGCGCGGTCACCTCCCGCTCCGCCAGCGCCGCGCACAGCCGCTCGCGATTTCTGGCGTAGCGCTGTTCGGCCTTGACCACCAGTTGCGTCGCCGCCGCGTCGGACCACAAGTTGACGGCGAGGTCCTGCAGCATCCGGCTCACCCACCCAGGACCCAGGCGCAGCCTGCCGTGCACCCGCTCGACGGTGCGTCGATCCCCGGCCAACACGGCCAGCCGCAAGTCGGGGCCGTAGGCCTTGGCGGCCGACCGGACAAAGGCCCAGCGGCGGGTGGCCGCGGCCAACGTGTGCAGCGGTGCCCCCGCGATGCCAGCGCAGTGGTCATCCTCGACGACCAGCACATCCTCGGACCGGCCGGCCAGCAGGCTTCGCAGGGTGCGCGCCCTTTCGGCGGACAAGGCCGCGCCGGTTGGATTCTGCGCGCGACTGGTGACCACCACGGCGCGCACGCCGCGCCGCAGAGCGCGAGCCATGTCCAAGATCAGCGGTCCATCGTCGTCGACCCGTACCGGTTCGATGGAAAACCCGTGCGCGGCAAGCAAATCGAGCACGTTGGCCCAGCCGGGGTCCTCGACCGCCACTCGGTCCCCCGGCCGCAGGTGGGCGGTGAGCACCCGTTCGATGCCGTCCAGCGCGCCGCTGGTCACCGCAAGGTGGTCGCCTGGGACGTCGTCGGCGGCCAGCGCCGCGCGGGCGTTCTCGACCAACTCCGGTGACATCGCCGGTTCGCCATAGAGCACCGGCGGACCGGATCTGACCGCCGCTGCCGCGTCGACGATGGGCAGCAGCGCTGGGTCTGGATTGCCGGTAGATAAATCGCGCGCGCCCGCCGGCACTGCCAAACCGAGCGAAGAGCGCGGCGTCGTGGCGGGCCGGTCCCGCACGCGAGTCCCCCGCCGGCCCGCGGTTTCCACTGCCCCACGCTCGCGCAGGATGCGGTATGCCGCGGCAACGGTGTTGGCGTTGACCCCCAGATCGGCGGCGACCTCTCGGATCGAGGGCAGGGGCGCGCCGGGCGGTAAGGCGCCTCGGGAGATGGCCTCCTCCACATTCGCGGCTATGGATTCCGCGCCCGTCCCGACGATCCGGTATTGTACTGGCACACTATTTATTATGTACTAGTACAAAGATTAAGGCCAGGACCGTGGACACCGCTTACCGACCGACGCCTCGCACCACTCCCAGCCGCTACCGGGACCGCGCCCACTACGACCGGCAGACCGTCCACCGCATCCTCGACGAGGCGCTGATCTGCCACCTCGGCTATGTCACCGACGGCCGACCCGTGGTCCTGCCCACCACCCACGCCCGGCTCGGGGAAACCTTGTACCTGCACGGTTCGACCGGCAGTGGGCCGATGCTGGCCGCGAAGCTGTCCGGGCTGGAAATCTGCGTCACCGTCAGCCTGATCGACGGACTGGTGCTGGCCCGCTCGGCGATGCATCACTCGCTGAACTACCGCTCTGCGGTTGTGCTGGGCACCGCACGGCTGGTCGAGGACCCGGCCGAGAAGCTGCGTGCGCTCAGTGCGCTGCTCGACCACATCCGGCCCGGCCGGTCCGCCGATTGCCGAGCCCCCAACGCACGAGAGCTCGCCGCGACCGCGCTGCTTGCCCTCGATCTGGTCGACGTGTCGGCCAAAGTGCGCCAGGGCGGGGTGAGCGACGATCTCGAGGACACCGCATTGCCGCATTGGGCAGGCGTAGTCCCGCTGACGCTGACGGCCGGCACACCGGTGCCCGCCGAAGATCTCGACCCAGCCACCCCGCTTCCGCCCTACCTGCGCTAGAACAGCAGGTAGCGGTAGGCCGGCGAGCCCGGCCGCAAGGCTTCGAAGTGGATCTCCGTCGCCCGCATTCGAGCCAGCAGTCCGTCCAGGTCTGCCGCCGATCCCAGTTGAATACCGACCAGCGCCTCGCCGGTCTCGCGGTTGTTGCGCTTGACGTACTCGAACAGGGTGATGTCATCGTTGGGACCCAGCACTTCGTCGAGGAAGCGCCGCAACGCGCCCGGCTCCTGCGGGAAGTCGACCAAGAAGTAGTGCTTGAGACCAAGGTGGATCAGCGAGCGTTCCAACACCTCGCCGTAGCGTGACACGTCGTTGTTGCCGCCGGAGATCAGGCACACCACCGTCGAGCCCGGTTCGATGTCGGTTTCCAACAGCCCAGCCACCGACAGCGCTCCTGCGGGCTCGGCGATGATCCCCTCGTTCTGGTACAGGTCGAGCATCGCGGTACACACGGCTCCTTCGTCGACCGTGGTGATCGACACCATGTCTCCGGCCGCGGCCAGCGCCGCGTAGGGCAACGAACCCGCCCGGTTGACCGCCGCCCCGTCGACGAACTGGTCGACGTGGTCGAGGGTGACCGGCTCCCCCGCGGCCAGAGCGGCCATCATCGCCGCCGCGCCGGCCGGCTCCACGCCCAACACCGAGGTGTTGCTGGTGCGCTCGGCCAGATAGCTGGTGATGCCCGCAATGCAACCGCCACCGCCCACGGGGACGACGACGAGGTCAGGCTCGTCCTCGAGCTGGTCGAGCAGCTCGACGGCGATGGTGCCCTGGCCGGCCATGGTGCGGAGATCGTCATACGGCGGGACTAAGGTGGCGCCGGTGCGCGCGACATCTTCCCGCGCAGCCACGGCGGCCAGGTCGTAGGTCGACCCGCCCACGATCAGCTCGATGAACTCCCCACCGTGATACCGGATGCGGTCGCGCTTCTGTTTCGGCGTCTTGGCGGGCACGTAGATCCGGCCGTGCACACCGAGCGACCGGCAGGCGTAGGCGAATCCCTGCGCATGGTTTCCGGCTGACGAACACACCACCCCGTGCGCCAGTTCCTCGTCGGAAAGCTGCACCAGCAGGTTGTAGGCACCGCGCAGCTTATACGACCGCACGACTTGGAGATCTTCGCGTTTCAGGAAGACGTTCGCGCCGGTGATCTGGGATAACCGGTCACTGAGCTGCAACGGGGTCGGCGTGACCACCGGCGCAATGCGCTTGGCGGCCCCGTCGATGTCGGCCGCAGAAAGCCCCGCCAGCGGCGACGTGCTCGGGGTCTGACTCAGTTCAGCGGACACCGATCAATGGTGCCATGCCGTCCAACAGGTAATTCAGTTCACCGGGGTCAGCACGAAGACCGGAATCTGACGATCGGTCTTGGTCTGGTACTCGGCGTAGTCCGGCCATGCTTCGACGGCGCGGTCCCACCAGGTCGCCTTCTCGTCGCCGAACACCTCGCGGGCGTCATAGTCGCGGGTCACGCTGCCGTCCTGCAGTTCCACCCGTGGGTTTTTCTTGATGTTGTAGTACCAGACCGGGTTCTTGGGCGCGCCGCCCAATGAAGCGACCACCGCGTACTCGCCGTTGTGCTTGACGCGCATCAGCGGAGTCTTGCGCAGTTTGCCGGTTTTGGCGCCGACCGTCGTCAGGACGATGATCGGCTTGCCCTTCATATCGGCGGCTTCGGCGCCGCCCGATTCGGTGTATTTGTCGGCTTGTTCGCGGGCCCAGCCCCAAGGGCTCGGGGCGTATTCACCTGTCAGCGGCATACGACCCACCTTAAATCGTGCGCTGCCCGAAGGCAGCGCTGTCAGCTGTGCCACATCCGAGGTTTCGTTTGACCGAACTTTGAAGTGCCACGTACTCTGAATCTATGACGACCTCCGAGCATGTCCGCTCACTCAGCGCTGCGAGCAGCTCTGATGTGCTTATTGCGGGTGTGCCTTGGCCGCGGCACAAGGTATTTGCGGTCCTCGTGGGGGTGGCCAGCCTGCTGGTGATCGCAGCGGTCACGGCAAGTGCGGCGCCGGCCGTGCTCGGGGCTGCCGCGCTGGCCGTCGCCGTCGGCTTGGTGCTCAGGGTGTTCGAGCAGTCGCGCGCCTGACCCGCGTCCTGGCAAGTTCTGCGATCACATTCACCCGCCTGGTAGCGGCCGCGATCTCGTCGGCAAATTCCTGCCGCCGCTTGGCGATGTGCTCCGGATCGGACCCGTCGATCAGCTCGCGATGCCGCGCCAAGCGCAGGGCGGTCTTGAACAACTCCATGGAGCGGGACTCCGCGTTGGCGATCCTGCGCTGCAGCTCCCACTGCTTGCCCACCTCGAGACATTCGGCCAGGAACGCGTCTTCGTCGAGAGCTTCGTCCTCGAGGGCCGCCAGCCGGTCAGCGACGATGTGATAGGCGTCGAGGAACGGCCGCAGCACCAGGTGCGCCAACAACACATCAGCCGATTCCAGCAATCCCCGCACCGCACCGGCGTTTGCTGCCTTGCTGGTGTCCACCGCACCGATCAGGCGTACTTCGTCGGCGAGCTCCATCTCGAACTGTGCCCGGGCAGAGAACAAGAACTCGAACTTCAGCAGTTCCCGCAACCGCAGCGCCTCGTCGCGGACCGTTGCTGGTGCCACTGAACCGTCTCCCGCGCTATCGGCGATATCCGCAGCCGCCAGCAATGCCGTCTCGGCGATGGCACGGTCGACGAGAATGTGGATGGCTGTGTTGCGGTAGAACGCCGCGACCAGGTGCTTATCCGGGCAGATGCCCCAGACCGCTTCCGTGCCGGCGTCGTAGACGCTCAGCACGCCCGACGCGACCATCTGGTGCAGGGTCCAGCGGATCGTGGAGCGGTTGGTCAGATCGGCGGCGCCGGCCACCGTCCAGTGGCGCGCCGCGATGTAGCTGGCCAGAGGTTGCACCGTGGCCAGCACTTCGCTGATCGATAGAGATCGGTCCGCCCCGAGTAGCGCCAGGCTCACCACCGCGGTGGGAGTCACCGGGGTGGCCCGGTTGATCCGGTGTTCGACGTCCAAGGCGATGCGCTCGACTTCGGTTCCGGTGGCCGACTCCTCGGCGCGCAGTTCCTCGAGGCGCTTACGCAGCGGAAGGGGTTCACCGAAGTCGAGATAAGCGCGGCCGAGCCGTTCGCCTTGCTGGCGGGCGAGCCTGATCAGGAACCGGAAGTCTTCGGGACGTTTCACCGCGCCGTAGGCCTCGTTGGTCATGGCTGCCACCTCGTGCAACTGGTCATAGACGATCGAGGTGGGAATCAAATACGCTTCCGGACCGTCGATTTCGTCGACCGCATCGGTGAGGTACCGCAGAATTCCGAACACCGGCGGCCGCAGCTTGCCGGTGCGCGTCCGACCGCCTTCGATGGACCAGGTGAGGTTGGCGTGGTTTTGCACGAGTTGCGCAGCGTAGGCGCGTAACACGAAGCGGTAGACCGGGATGTCTTTGGTCTGGCGCCTGATGAAGATGGTCCCCGTACGCTTTGCCCAGCCGCCCATGGGGAAGAAATTCAAGTTGGCTCCGCCGAAAGTCAACGCCGGCGACAGGCGATTGGCGACGATCGCCTCGGGAAGCAGCAAGCCGTCCAGATAGGAACGATGGGAGAAAGCGAACGCCAACGTCGCCTTGCGGTCCAGTTTGCGCAGCGCAGCAATCTGATCCTCGTCGACCAGCACGTCGTAGGCCCGCATCAGCCACCGGCTGAAGCTCCGCCACGCCTGCACCGGTCGTTCGTTCAGCGACGCCGCCATCTCGCGCAGGTAGCCCGCGGCTTCCGCGCGGACGCTGGCCGGTTCGCGGCCCAACTCGTCGGCGAGCCCATTGAGCCGATCGTCGAACCACTTGGCGCTGAGCAGTTGGGCCACCTCGTCGGGGTCGGTCGGCAACGCGGTCACCGACTCCTCGACGATTCCGGTGCGCTGCAATGCCTTTCGGACTCCGACCCGTCCGACTCCGCGCACCGTCATGGCCGTTCCCCTGTCATGCTGGTTGAGCCGACGCTGCGGCCGCGGGCTCGTGAATATTGGGACCCGGATCGGTAGCATAGAGCTCCTCGATCTCGGCGGCGTACTTTTCCTTGATGGGCCGGCGCTTGAGTTTCATCGTCAAGGTGATTTCGTCGCCGCCGGGCTCCCACAGGGTGGGCAAGATCCGGAATCGCTTGATCTGTTCGACCCGAGCCAGCTTGGCGTTGCCCTCCGCTACCCCGGCGGCGATCCGCGCGATTACGTCCGGGTTTCCGGCCAACGCCTCGGGTGAGGCGTCGGACAATCCGTGTTGGGTCGCGTAGGGACCTACCGAGTCGGCGTCGAAGACCAGCAGCGCGGTGTTGTAAGGCCGCCCGTCGCCGATGACAATCATGACGCCGATCATGGGGCAGGCGGCCAGGATGGTGTTCTCAATGTTGGCCGGTGACATGTTTTTTCCCGCCGCATTGATGATCAGCTCTTTCTTCCGGTCGACCACCCGAAGGAAGCCGTCCGCGTCCACATCGAAGATGTCACCGGTGTGCAGCCATCCGTCGGCGTCGATGGCCTCGGCGGTCTTGCCGGGGTCTTTGCGGTAGCCCTTCATCACCAGCGGACCGCGGACAAGATATTCACCGTCCTCAGCGATTTTGCCCTCCAAGCCCGGCAACAACCTGCCGACGGTGCCCAGGCGCAGTTCGCGCGGGTGGTAGGCGGTGGCGGCGCAACTCAACTCAGACATCCCCCAGACCTCCGCGATGGGGATTCCGATGCCCGCGAAGAACGCCAGCGTCTCGCGGGGAATGGGCGCCGCTCCGGAAATGGCCCAGCGCAACTCGCCGAATCCGAGCCGCTCGCGCAATTTGGACAACACATGCTCGTCGGCCTGTGCCCACTCGGCGGCTACGTCGTTCGGCACCGGTTCGCCGGCCAACAGAGCGACCGCGCGTTTGTCGGCCACCGACATCGCCCACTGCAGCGCCGCTCGCTTCATTTCATCGGTCTCAGTGCCGATCATGAACTCGATTCCGGCCTTGAGCTTTTCCCATACTCGCGGCACTGCACCCCAGATGGTGGGACGCACATCCGGGAGAGCGGCCACGATGGCACGCGGGTCAGACACCGTGGTGATCTGGGTGCCGAACATTTCCTGCGTGTACAGGTTGCACATCCGGTCGGCGATGTGCGCCGTCGGCAGATAGGAGGTGCCTCGGTCACCGAATTCGACGCCCAACACGTCGTCGAGCGCCCGGCCCTCGAACAGCAGGTTGGTGTGGGTCATCTCCACACCCTTGGGGTGCCCCGTGGTCCCCGAGGTGTAGATGAGTGTGACGATGTCCTCCGGTTGTACCGCACGCCATGTCGAGTCGAAGTCGAAATCTTCACCGGCCGCCGCGTAGAGGTCAGCGATCGACAGGGTGCCCTTAGGCTTACCGTCGATGCAGACGATGTGCTCGATCGGGGCGCCGCTGGCGCGGATGCGGTCGACGTACTGCTCTTCACAGATGATGACCTTGGTGCCTGCGTTGTCGAACACGTAGGTCAGCTGCTCGGCGGGCAGGGTGTTATAGACCGAAAACGACGTTGCACCAACGTGTTGCGCGCCTACCTCGAGCGGGTAGAACTCGACGCGGTTGGCCATCATCAGCGACACCGTGTCGCCCCGGCGAACCCCTAGCCCCGCTAGTCCGGCCGCGACTTGCTGCACCTGCGCCGCGTACTCGCGCCAGGTCAAGGTCTGGGCGTTACCCGGCGTGCGGAGGGCCACCGCGTCGGGGGCGATCGCCGCGGTGCGTTGGAAGGCCTCGCACATGGTGACCGGATGCTGGGGTGCTGTCATTTTCCGCTCTCCTCGCCGGTGTCGCCGGTGTCGCCGGATGGCAGACCCATCACCAAGCTGAGCCTACGTCCGGCGTCGGATGCCGCGGAATACCAGGGAAGATTTCGATCGGTGAGGCCATGTTCCGAATGGCCGACCGCAGCCATGAAGGGGACCGAGCGCCGACGCGCTGCTACTGACGGGTGAGCCCGGAGGGCGTTGCTCGCGCTGCGCGAGACGAGCTCGGGTGTAACGAGATCCAACGAAACTGCCTAAACGCCGCGCGACCTTGCTCCGGCATTGCGCGAATTCAGGTGGGCGATACCGCACACGGCACCCGGGGTCCGGTTATTCGTCATCAACTCAGCGCACAATCGTTCGACGCTTCATCGCGACACGCTCTTGGTTAGCGCCCCCTGCGACGGTTGCTCCGCGGTGCCTCATGTGGGCGAATGCGACGCGGGCAATGATCGACGGGCGCAGCAGGCGGGACGGCGGGTCCACGATGCTGATCACCCTCAAGAATTGCTGGATCACCAACCGATCGGTTTCCGTAGCGGCCAGTACTCGCTTGAGATAGCGGTTGCTGATCCGAGATGTCAGCGGTGGACGTCCCTGTACCTGCGGCAGTGCCAAATCCGACCCCGTCGCGGTCTGCCACGCTTTGCGAATCTCCTTGGCGCTGGTACGGAAGAATTTGCGCTGCAGGTCACTG
>NZ_LZLE01000286.1 GCF_001673155.1 Mycobacterium sp. 1423905.2
GACCCGAATGGCGTTGCTGTTGTCCTCGTCCTCGTCGTTCTCATCTGCGACGACGCAGTCGACCCACAGTTTGGCCGGCACCGGCCGGAAGTAGACGGCTAGCCGCTGACGGTTGAGGTCCACCTCCACCGGCATTCCGACCGGCGGCAGCGACGTGCCCTCGGGCTGGTCGTTGAGCGATTTCTTGACCTGCCGTGATCCGAGTCCGGTGCCGAACCAGTCGAGGGTCAACACGGTGGTGATGTACTGCGCAATCGCTAAGGTCAGCAGGCCGCCCGCACCGGCAGCCCCAATCCCGGCAGCGCCCGCTACCCATGTCACCGGAAGGGCAAGCAGGCCGACGACCGCCGCCGCACCGGCAGCCGTGGCTACTTTGCCGCCTGCGGTCAGGTTGAAGTCCGCGTTCACGTCTGGGTCAGCGTTCTGTACCGGCCGCACTCCGACCGTTTGCGGCAGCTGATCGAATCGCTCGCTGACGCGCTTGACTTCCTCTTCGTATTCTTCATTGCTGATCTGATGGGCGCGTTTCTTGTGTCCAGCCAGGCTCAGCGTCTCTTCGAGAAGCTCGATGGTATCGACCTCGTCCCGCTTGAATTCCTTGCCTTTTGGGTCGCGGGGTATGTCGTCCAGACCCATTTCGTAGGTGACCTTGAAGGTCGCCTTGAAGTCGTAGAGCTTCGTCTCTGCGCTCACGGTGCCGTCGATGATCAGCCGGCCGTCTTCGGTTCGCGGCACGATGTCGGCGCCAAGAGCGTCGAGGCTGCGGTCTTGACCGCCGATGCTGATCGTCTTCGGACCGTCCAGCAGGCAGGGCGCATCGGCGTCGAAGTCGCTCTCGTCGAGATCGAAGGTTTTCCTGACGGTGTCACGGACCTGCCGCAAAATGCTCCACCCGGTGACCGCCAAAGCGGTCTTCTCATGAGGGTTTTCGGCCAGAACCGAGGCCGGCAGCTCCTCACCGGAGGGCAATGCGCGCAGGGTCTGCAGTTGGACCACCATGGATTCTTCGGTGTTCTCGCCGACGTTGAAGCGCTGCACAACGGCGTCCAACGCCTTGAACGTGCTGTCGTCTTGCGCGTCCGGGTCGACGTCTACCGGCGTCGGCAATAGCATCTGAATCCCGTTGTCTCCCATGTCTTCCAACTGCGGACCGACCGCGTCGGCGATTTGGGCGGCAAGGGAGTCGAGCACCCTGGTTCTGGCTTCGTCGTCGGAGATGCTGGGGTGTTGCAGTTTCTCCAGGTTGACCATGAGCTCCCCAGCGATGCTGTGGGTGATCCAGTAGGCCTCGGCATAGTCGAGTTCCCAGGTGATTCGTGGATCTTGTCCGGTGAAAACGGTGACCCCGTCATCGCGGCGCTCGATATGCGGACCGAACAGCAAGCCGGTGTATTGGTCGGGTAGCGGGGTGGCCAGCAGGACCGGAGCATCCTGTGCGGTGAAGTTCAGCGCGATCGTCTGCTTGCCCGGCTCGGTCTCGTGCGGCTCGAGCTGGTCGTGCAGGGTCAGCCGCCCGAAGAGCGGGATCTCGTTGTACGGGATCTCGCGCGACTCTCCGGCGCGTGGACCATCCGGGATGGTGATCGTCGCCGGGGGCAGCGACACCAGCGGAATGCAGGTAACCGAGTCAATGACGATCTTCGAATCGAAGATCCTCAGATCGATCGCGAAATGCCGCAAAGGATCGCGGGTTTCGCCGTCGATTTCTTCCTGCCACAGCCGCTGATGAGAATCGGAGATGAACCAGACCCGGTCAAGCGTGAGGTCGAGGGTGGCGGTCGCGGAGTAGCCAGTGCCGTCGACGGATTGCGTGTACTTGTCACCGCTGAACATCTCGACCGTCTGATCCTGCACGCGTTCGCGGTGGATTTCGATGATCGTGTCAGGGCGATCCATGTGGTGACTCCGTCCCTCGGCGGCGCGCATACGGGTTGGGATCCTTTTACCCAGATTCGCCTGTCTTGAGTCACAGACCCTAACCGGCGGGGCGACTTTTGAATGCCCCGTTCGACCGACCGATCGTTGTCGATCTGCCCGGCTCCTTAGACCATCTCCTCCGCCCAGGCCATATGTCCTTCGAAGCCAAGGCGTTTCGCTTGCTCGTCGTAGCGGTCCCGGTAGTCGCGGAACCGAGTCCCGTCGCCGTGCGCACGCGACAGATCAGCGCGCAGTCGCAACAACCACACCTCGCGGGTCACCAGCACCTCTTCGGCCGGTGCCGCGGCCAACCGCTCGACAGCTGTCTCGGCTTCGGCCAGGTCGCCCTCGGCCCTCCGATTGAGTAATGCCTCCACCAGAACGCCGGTCGCTACCGCGCCGTACGCCTGTAGCCGACCGTCGCGGAACAGGTCGTCAGCAGCGCCGCGAACGAGCGGTATTGCCTCGTCGACATCCCCCAGCCGGACCTTCTCGCGCGCCAGGCACACGTTGATCACCGGCAGTAGGCCCGCATTCTGTCCGCGGCTCTTGTACACATCGGCAACTTTGGCCAGCAGGGGCCGTCCGCGGTCACGCTCGGCCTCCGTAGAGCGTTCTACCAAGGCGACGCTGAGCGTCAACCAGGCAAACGCCAACGCGACGTTGTCGCCCGACCTTTCGGCGATACGCACGGCGTCCTCGATGTCACGCATGGCGGCGTCGTCGGGTCGGAGCATGCCGCTGACGATGCCGGGAAAGTAGACGTAGGCGACGGCCCCGGTGTACGACAGCGGGTCGGCGCCGCGTGCCATCTCCAAGCTATGCCGCTGGTCGTCGCGCCATCCGGCACGCCCTAACGAACAACGAGCGAGGCCCCTCGTCGCGAAGGCGACCGCTAGCGGAGAGCCGATGATGAAGTTGCCCATCGCCGGGTCGCCGTCGGCCAGGTCGATGACCCGCTGCGACCACCGCAGCACATCAGACCACTCGGAGTTCGCCGTCTTGGCCCGGATCGGTAACGGTGAAAGCCCCACAGTCAAGGCGGGAATGTCGAGCGATTCGATGAGGTCCCACGCTTCGGATGCCAGCCGCGAGGCTTCGGCGATCATTCCCTGATACAGACAGTCGTGGCCTAGTCCGGCTGTCGCGATGGCCAATGACGCCTTGTCGCCCACTTCACCGCAGAGTTCGCGCAATTCCTTGAAACGGGCGCCGGCGACTCGTTCATGGACTCGCCAAGCGGTTGCGCACAACATCCTGCGCGGGGCGATGCGCATGGTCGCCCGGTCCGGGTCAGCCGCTGGCAATGAGTCGGCGATCATCTGGGCGCGCTCCCAACTCAGATGCGCCGCATTGACGTCTCGGTTTGTCACCCACGTCGCGGCGCGCATGTGCCAGTCGTATGCGCCGTGTAAGTCGCCGGCCGATCGCAGATGCTCGGCGATGAGCGCAGCGTTTTGCTCGGCCAATTGCGGCGCGCGCGCTTCGATCGCGGCGGCCAACCGCCGGTGCAACTCGGCGCGATCGGACTTCAATTGCGCTTCGTAGGCAACGGTTCGAATGAGCGGGTGCTGAAAGGCGTACTCGGCGGTCGGGTTGAACTGGACCTGCTCGATGAGTTCACCGGCAATCAGCTCGTCGACGGACACCTCGATTCCCAGGTCAGTCAGCAAATCGCAGCTGAATCGGGAACCGATGACCGCCGCGGCAGCGACGGTTCGTCTGGCCGCCGACGGGAGCCGGTCGATGCGCGCGGCAATTGCGGCCTGCAGGGTTGCCGGCACGTGCACCTCGCCGACATCGATATGGCAGGAGTAGTTGCCGCGCGTGCCTATAAGTACGCCGCGTTCGGCGAGCTCCCGAGTCAACTCCTGGGCGAAGAACGGATTACCGGCCGCACGGGCTGTGATGATCTGGGCAACCGTGGCCACTGTTGGGTCGGGACCGAGAAGTTCCCCGACCAGTGTGGCGATTTCCGCGTCACTCAACGGTGCCAGAGCGATTCGTTGCGCACCGGAAACGCGGCTCAAGGCGCCGCGGTATTCCGGGCGGTAGCTGATCAGCACCAGAGAGTGGGACTGCGGAATCACCGTGAGGAACTCGGCCAGCATCGACTCACTGACCGCGTCGATCCAGTGAGCGTCCTCGATGATGTAGAGGGCCGGCGCACGACGGGCCAGTGAGGCGGCGTTGACCAACGCGGTCAACCGCCGCCGCCGCGCATCAGGATCAATCTTGGGTAAGACCAACCCCGGATCCGCGATGCCCAGCAGATCATCGAAGAGCGCTAGGTCCTCCGGGTCCACATCGCGAATCTGGGCATGGACCTGGGCGCGGGCCGCCTGAGCCGGCAAACCTTCGACGCCAGTCGCCGCGCGGAGGAGGCGCGCCACGACCCGGAAGGAGACCTCAGTGGCGTGCGACTCGCAGAACGTGGAGAACACCTCCGCGTTGCGGCGACGGGCGAGCGTTACGGCCTCCTGCAGCAGACGGCTCTTTCCGATGCCGGGCGAACCCACGACGCCGACCACACCCCCGCGGCCGTCGGCTGCGCGCTCCAACAGGCTCTCAATGGTCGACATCTCCCACCGTCGGCCGACCAGTTTCGCCTCGGCGCGCCTGACGACGCGCAGATCCTCCGGCACGCCCAGCAACCGCCGCGCACGTACTGGTTGACTGGCGCCTTTGATCTGCACGAGTTCGACTTCAGCGAGCATTGCGGCGCCCTCGACCAAGCGGGCCGTGGGTTCAGCGAGCATCACCCCGCCCGGCGGCGCCACCGCTTCCATCCGTTGGGCCAGGCCCACCTGGTCGCCGATTGCGGTGTAACCCGTTGCGGCACCGCCCAATCCCCCGGTGATCACCTGCCCGGAGTTCAATCCGACCCGTAACGCAAGGTCGACACCGTCGTGGGCAAGAACTTCCCGAGCCAGCTCACCGATGCCGCTCTGGATCTCCAACGCGGCGTGGCAGGCCCGCAGCGCGTGATCCTCCAGGGCCACCGGCGCACCGAACAACGCCATGATCCCGTCACCGGTGAAGTTGTCGACCATGCCGCCGTACCGTTGCACCACTGCGGTCGCGCGGTCGACCAGTTGGGCGATGATCTCGCGCAGTCGCTCCGCCCCGACCGCGGCGGCGATGTCCATCGAATGGACGACGTCGGCGAATAACACGGTGACTTGTTTGTATTCGGCCCACGGGTCGCCTTGCCGGACCGGTGCGCCACACCCGTGGCAGTACCGGGCGTTCTCCAAAAGCTCAACGCCGCATTTCCGACACGCTGTTGTGGTCGTCATCCGACCCCTCCACCGATTCGGCACCCAGCGTTTCAGGGCTCTTAAAGAATAGGCCGCCGAGCTATTTGAAGTCACGAGGAAGCCGTCATAATGAGCGCTCAGCGTATTTGCTCACGGTGAGGTGACGATGCATATGGGCGCTGACGGGACTCTGTTGGTTCACGGCGGGATGTGTACGGCGAGATTTTGGGCTCCGGTCATGGAGCACCTGGCCAGACCGGCGGTGGCTGTCGATCTACCCGGGCGCCGCGCCCGTCCTGCCGAATTGGCTGCGGTAACGCTCGACGACTGCGTGCAAACGGTGATCGACGCGGCGGACGAAGCCGGCTTCGAGCAGGTCGTGCTGGTGGCGCATTCGCTGGGCGGAGTCACGATCACCGAGACCGCGTGGCGTTTCCCCCAGCGCGTCAAGCACCTCATCTATGTGGCCGCGGACGTACCTGCGCCAGGAGAGACCGCCGCGATCGCCCACATTGGCGCCGACTGGCCTCCCGAACAGCCGGTGACTATCGAGGAGAACATCGCCAGAGCGATGTTCGGCAACGACCTCACAGAGGACCAATGGAACGAGGTCTGGCAACAGTTCGTGCCCGACACCCCGACTCTGATGAACGCACGAGTGAGTGGTTATCCGTCAGGTGTGCCGATCACCTATATCAGCATGACGGACGACATTGCGGTCCCCGCCGCGATGGCCAAGCAGATGATCGCCAATTTGGGCGGGAACGTTGAACATCGAGAAATTGTCGCGGGTCACCTGGTGACGGTGTCTAAGCCACGCGAGCTCGCCGCGATGATCAACGAGGTAGTCGACCGCTGAGAGGCTCTGTGGCGGACAGCTTGATCCGACCGGACTGCGGTGAGCGCAGATTATGCATCTCGGCTCATCGGTGAAGCTGCTGCATCCAACCGTTGCCGGAGCCAGTCATTCGTTGCAGCGCAGTCCCTTTCGCAACTCTAGCTCCCCATCGGTCACCCATTCGCGCACCGGTCGTCCGGGAACAGAAAAGACAGTGAGAACGAAGCTGCAAGGGATGTCCGTGCGGTTGTTAGCGTCCTGATAGTGGATCACGTCTCCGCCGGGCCCCCAGAACGCATCTCCTGCGCGTAAGACCCGTGGCGCTTCACCCTCAAGCTCGAACAACATCTCACCGTCAATCATGTAACCGAATCCCGGTCCGCCAGGGAGGCGATGTGGCGGGTAACCAGGAGCGCCGGGTGGATGGTTGACGAGGACCGTTAGCACATGCGGATTGTCAGGAATGGACGGTGACCGTACTTCTTGCACCACCGTTATTGTCGATTTCCATTCCGAGTCGTTCCTACCCTGCACCATTCGTTCTTCTCCTTTGGTTCCGAAACGGACGCACAGCAGCACCCCGCCGACGTTGAACGTGTAGTGGGGGGATCACGCAGGATCAGACCGAAGCAAACCAACGCTCAGAGCGGGTCATGGGAACGTGGCGACTTGCATGCGCTCGAGCGGCTTCGGCGTCAGGGCGATCGGGTCACCTGCCGCCCATTTATCTTCCTAACCGCGGCAGCCGGATGAGGCGTCGATCCAGTCGGAATATCGAGTAGTGAAGATGGTGGCGTACTCATCGGGCACGAGGGTTTGATCGTCGATCACCGCCCCAAAGTATGGCGCCTTCGCATCAGTCACGACCCGACGTTGGTCACCGATGGCGACCAGCCCCCTGCGGACAAAGTCGTCCATCCCCATCACTTCAGGCCCAGCGATCTCCGTTACTCCGTTGATAGGGTCCCCGACAGCCGCGCGAGCCACGGCGGTGGCAACATCGTCGGCCGCGATAGGGCGGAACAATGCATGTGGCAATGTGACAATGTCGCCGTCTGTCGCGGAATCGGCCACGCCAACCGCGAATTCATAGAAGGGCGTTGCTCGCACGATCGAATATGGCCGGCCCGAATCCTTGATCAGGTTTTCCTGAGCAGCTTTCGCGGTGTTGTAGCCGCTATCCGGCATGATCTGCGCGCCCACTACTGACAACGCCACGTGATGTTTGACTTCCGCTTCCTGCTCAGCAGAAAGAAGATTCGTGGTCGTAGTGGTAAAGAAATGCATGACGGCTTCATCGTCGAACGATGGTGAATCGGCGACGTCCACGACAACATCCGCGCCGGTTACGGCGTTGGCGAGGCCTTCACCGGTGAGCGAATCGACACCTGACCGGCGTGAGGCGGGAAACACGTCATGTCCGCGTGCGCTGAGCTTCGACGCCACTTTCGATCCGATTAGCCCGCGACCGCCAATTACCACAATTTTCATGGTGAACC
>NZ_LZLE01000287.1 GCF_001673155.1 Mycobacterium sp. 1423905.2
GATGAGCCCGGTATGGGACGAGATCGAAGCCTCCGGACTGCCCGTGACCCACCACATCGGGGAAACGCCGCCGAAGAGTCCATGCGAATTCAACAGCGTGGTCGTTGGCATGATGATCAACATCGACGGCTTCCGGGAAACTTTCTCCAAGTACATCTTCGGCGGCATCCTCGATGCGCACCCACAGTTGCGGATCGGCTGGTTCGAGGGCGGCATCAGTTGGGTGCCCTGGGCGTTGCAGGACGCCGAGCATCTCGTTGCCTCCTACCAACACATGTTCAACCGGCCGCTACAGCATGACGTGCGGTACTACTGGGACACACATATGAGCGCGTCGTTCATGGTCGATCCGCTGGGCCTGCAGTTGATCGACCGCATCGGGGTGGACAGGGTCATGTGGTCGTCCGATTACCCGCACAACGAAAGCACCTACGGTTACTCGGAGAAATCACTGGCCGCCGTCGTGGACGCCGTCGGGCCGGCGGACGCCGCAAAGATCGTGAGCGGCAACATCACTGCGTTCTTGGGCGTGTAAGGGTGACGACGTTGGCGCCCTCCGGCGGCGGCGCCGTCGGGTCGGTGATTCCGCCGGCGCCCGACTTGACCCGGATGCGGCGCGAGACCGGCGCCCGGCTGCGCGCGGCTATGACCGAACGCGGAGTCGACGCGCTGGTGCTGTTGGGCAACAACGCCGTCGTCTACGCCACCGGCACCAGCTGGCCACTGGGTGACGCCGGGTTGTCACACGTGGAACGGCCAGTTGCGGTTGTCCTTGCCGACGATGACTGGCCGCACCTCTTTCTGCCGTTCCGAGAGGGAGCAGCCGACGAAGGGGAGCTGCCCGCCGACCACTTGCATGGCCCGGTCTATCTCGAATTCGACGAAGGTGTGGCGCAATTCGCGCGGCTGTTGTCGGACCTGATTCCCGCAGGGGCGACCATCGCCGTCGACGAGTACACCGGCGCCATGACGCGTGCGGCCAAGCTGTTGTTTCCCAGCGGCGCTCCCGCCGACGCCGCCGCGATTGTCAGCGCCGCCAAAGTCGTCAAAACTCAAGACGAATTGGCTTGCATGCGCACCGCCATCCGCATCACCGACGAGGCAATGGTCGAGGTGCAGCGGGCGCTGGCCCCAGGTATACGTCAAATCGATCTGTCGGCCAGATTCTTGCGCCGCGCGTTCGAGCTGGGCGCCACCGCCAGCATGTTGGAGCCCATCTGGCAGGTGATGCCGCAGAGCAAGGCCGACGGCGTCTGGACTACCCACGGCGACTTGGCGTTGCCGCTGCTGACCACCGAGCGAGAGCTGGCCGCAGGTGACGTGCTGTGGACCGACGTCAGCATCACTTACCACGGCTACTGTTCGGACTTCGGACGAACCTGGATCGTCGGGCGCGATCCGACGCCGCGCCAGCAGGCCCAATTCGACAAGTGGTACGACATCGTGACCGCGGTGCTGGGAGTGGCTCGCGCCGGAGCCACCGCGGCCGACCTGGGCCGCGCGGCTATTGCTGCCAACGGCGGCAGCCGGCCGTGGCTGCCACACTTCTACCTCGGCCACGGCATCGGCGTCAACGCTGCCGAAATGCCAATGATCGGTACTGATCTCGGCGAGGAGTTCGACGAACGATTCGTCCTACAACCGGGCATGGTGCTGGTACTCGAACCGGTGGTGTGGGAAGACGGCACCGGCGGATACCGCAGTGAAGAGGTGTTGGTGATTACCGAAGACGGCTGGGAACGGTTGACTAACTACCCGTATGACCCCTATGTCCACTGAAGTCCTGCCCGACGATCGGGTGCTGCGCAACGGCCGCAGACAGCGGGCGCTGGCCCAAATGGCGGCGCACGATCTCGACATTCTCGTCCTGGGTCGGCAGGCCAATGTCCGTTATGTCGCGGGTGCGCCACAACTTTGGGTTGCCGGCACACGACCGTTCGGCCCGGCCTGCGTGCTGGTGCGCGCCACCGGTGCGGTTCATCTGCTGAGCACCTGGGACGAGGGAGTGCCCGACGACATTCCCCATGAGCGCCTGTACGGCATCACCTGGAACCCGAAGAACACCATCGCGGTGCTGAAAAACATTGACGGCGCCGACACCGCGCGACGCGTCGGAACCGATGCTCTGTCACCGGTTTTCGCGCACCTGCTGCCGACCGCGTTTCCCAACGCCGAACTGGTCGACGGCGAAGTGGCCATGCGCGCAGCCCGCCGCATCAAAACCGCCGAGGAAATCGGCGCGCTGCGGGAGGCGGTGGCGGTGGCCGAGGCGGGATTGGCCGCTGCGGTATCCGAATTGCGGCCCGGGGTCAGTGAGCAAGTCCTGGCCGGGGTGCTGCTGCAGGCGCTGGCGGCCGGCGGAGTGAGTACCCCATCGAATCAGGACGTGGCGTGGGTGACGTCCCGCGATCACCCATGGCGACGCGCCGACGGCGATGGCCGAATCCAGACCGGTGACCTCGTGGCGTTCTCCGCCGGTGTGCTCGCCGGTGGATACATCGGTGAGGTGGGCCGCACTTGGCCGGTCGGCAGCGTTGACGCCGGTGCCTTGTACCGGCGCTGGGACACGTTGTGGCGCAAGCTGATCACGGCATGCCGGCCGGGCGCCGGGTCAGCCGACCTGATCGCTGCGTACCAGGCCGCCGGGGAGCCGGCACCGCCGATGCCGGTGGCGCGGGGTCTCGGTATGGGGTTCGACGCGCCCGTCGTCTCTGCGCAGCTGCCCGATACGGCGGCGGCCGAACGTCTCGAGCCCGGGATGGTTCTCGCCGTGACCGGTTATGTGTGGGAAGCCGGTATCGGCGCGGTGTTCGGTCGCGAAGCCGTCCTGATCACCGCCGACGGCGCCGACGTGCTGACCACCAGCCCGTTCTGGCAGGCCTGAGTGGTTGAAACCGAGCCGCCGTTGACCGGGTTCACGGTGGTGGACTTGTCGACCGGCATCGCTGGTGCCTACTGCACCAAGATCCTCGCCGACGGCGGCGCCGACGTGATCAAGGTTGAACCCCCAGAGGGTGATCCGTTGCGCTATTGGTCGGCATCCGGTGCTGCCATCCGGCCCGGCGTCGACGGCGCTTTGTTCAACTTCTTGGCCGGATCCAAGCACAGTGTCGTTGCCGATCCTGATGTCACCGACGACCTTGAGTTGGTGGACAAGTTGTTGACCGCAGCCGACGCGGTGGTGTGGTCCAGGGGGTCGAAACTCGCTGAGGCGCAACGCCTGACGCCGCAAGAGATGCACCGTCGTCACCCGCATCTGACCGTCACGTCGATCACACCATTTGGGTTGCACGGCCCCTGGCGTGATCGCGCGGCGACGGAATTCACGCTGCAAGCATGGTCCGGCGGAATCATCGGGTTGGGCAGAGGGGTTCCGGACCGGGCGCCGGTGTTCATCGGCGGTCAGGTCGGAGAGTATCTGGCTGGTGCGTACGCCAGTGCGGCGACCCTGGCATCGCGGCATCGTCAAAATGACGGCGGCACCGGCGACTTGGTGGATCTGTCGATGCTCGAGACACAGATTCTCTGCTTGACCTATTACCCTGTCACGTACTTCGAGGTGCTCGGCAGGCCATGGCGCGACGCCCGGCGACTTACTGTGCCCGGGGTGGCTCAGGCGATGGATGGCCTGGTCGACTTGGGTTGCGGAACGGCTCAGCAGTGGTTTGACCTGTGCGCCATGACCGGTCACCCGGAGTGGATCGACGAGGAGTCGCCGCTGTCGATCACCGAGTTGGCCAATTTTTACGCCGACGACATCTACGACTGGGTGCGAAGCCACTCCGTCGATGAAATCCGCGAGTTGGCAACCGCGTTCCGTATCCCCAACGCTCCGGTCGCCAATGGCGCGAACATCATTACGCTCGACCACTTCGTAGCGCGCAATTCCTTTGTGAGCAATCCACGTGACGGCTTTCAGCAGCCCGCGCACCCGTACCGGATGCACCCCGCCCGGCTTCGCCCGCCGGGGAGGCCGCCGAAGCTGGGCGAACATACTGCGCTGTATCAGGCCACCACCCGCGACATCGCGGCCGGGGCAATGCGTTCGACGGATGCCGCATCATCGCGACGGATGCCACTCGCGGGTTTGCGGGTGCTGGACCTGACTACCTTCTGGGCGGGCCCATGTTGCACGCATTTCCTGGCCATGCTGGGCGCCGAAGTGATCCATGTGGAGTCGACGCGCCACCCCGACGGCACCCGACTTATTGCCGGCGTGCCGGTCACCGAGGAGCAGTGGTGGGAGAAGTCGCCCGTGTTTTCGGCGCTCAACACCAACAAGAAGGGCCTGACCCTCGACCTGCAACACACGCGCGGGCGTGAGTTACTTCGTCAGCTCATCGCCTCCTGTGACGCCATCGTGGAAAACTTCACTCCCCGCGTACTCGACCAGATCGGTCTGGATTTCGCTGCGGTGCAGTCGATCCGACCCGATACGATCTTATTGCGCATGCCCGGATTCGGGCTGGACGGCCCATGGCGTGACAACCCGGCGTTCGCGTATGTCATCGAGTCCGCCGCCGGGGTCAGCTGGCTGACCGGCTACCCGGACCGGCCGCCGTACGAACCGTACTCCGTCGGTGACCCCAACGCGGGCGTGCACGCAATCAACGCCCTGCTGCTGGCGCTGGAGCACCGGCGCCGCACCGGTCAGGGAGTTCTGGTCGAAGCGGCGATGGTGGATGCCGCCCTGAACATCGCCGCCGAGCAGGTCGTCGAATACTCCGCCCATGGTGCCTTGCTGCAGCGCGCGGGCAATCACGGTCCGACGGCCGTGCCGCAAAATCTCTACCGCACGGCCGATGTCGACGAGTTCGGCCGTGTCGACAGCTGGGTGGCTATCGCGACGGCGAGTGACGACCAATGGCAACACCTGGTGGACGCGTTGGGCTCGCCCGCTTGGGCAAGGGATCCCGCTCTGTCCACGGTGGCCGGACGACGTGAACACGAGCCGGAGATCGACGAACGATTGGCCGCATGGTGTGCGCACCGCAGCGGCGACGACGTCGTCGCGACGCTGTGGGACGCCGGCGTGCCGGTGGCCAAAGTGATGCAACCGCACCGGCAAACCGAACTCAGCCAACTCGAATCTCGAGGCTTCTTCGAAGTGCTCGATCATCCGGTGAACGGCCCGGCTAGGCTGAGCACCGTGCCGATGCGGTTCTCCGGCGGGCCGTGCCGGTTCCACGCCCAACCGGCACCTCTGCTCGGGCAACACAACCGGGAGATCTTGACCGAAATCGGTTTAACCGACGCCGACATCCGGGAACTGGAAGCCGAGGGCGTCATCGGCAACGCGCCGGCTCGGCGCACATCGAGATGACCATCGCCTCATGCCCATCGACCCATCCCACATTCTGCTGACCGATCGCGTTGCGGTGGTCACCGGTGGCGGATCCGGCATCGGGCGCGGCATCGCGGCCGGCCTGGCGGCCTTTGGTGCTTCAGTGGCCATTTGGGAACGCAACCCGGACACCTGCGCGCAGACCGCCGACGCCTTGGCGGTGCTGGGCATCGCCACCGATGTCCGGGACAGCGACCAAGTCGACGCCGCGCTGCAGCGCACCACAGCCGAACTGGGCACACCGACCATTCTGGTCAACAACGCCGGTGGCGTGTTCTCCGCGCCTCTGCTCGACACGAGTGAAAACGGCTGGGACGCACTGTATCGAGCCAATTTGCGTCATGTCCTGCTCTGTACTCAACGGGTATCGCGCCAACTGGTCGCCGGGAACCAGCCGGGCAGCATCATCAACCTGACTTCCATCGAGGGAGTGCGCGCCGCGCCGGGTTACGCGGCCTACGCCGCCGCGAAGGCCGGCGTCATCAACTTCACCAAGACCGCAGCCCTCGAATTGGCCCCGCACGGCATCCGGATCAACGCGATAGCGCCCGACATCACCCTGACCGAGGGATTGGCCGGGCTCAGCGATGAGGCGGCGCTGGCCGGGATCGGTGCCGTCGTCCCGATGGGCCGACCGGGGCATGTTGACGAAATCGCAGGCACAGCAGTGTTTCTCGCCTCCGACATGTCCGGGTACCTCACCGGCCAGACGATTCACGTAGACGGCGGTACCCACGCGGCCGGCGGGTGGTATCACGACCCGCACACCGGGAAGTATCGCCTCGGGCCCAGCTAGTGCTGCCAGCCTTCGGCGGCCTGCTCGTCGAAGGTTCGGTCAATGCGCTCGAATCTGCGGCGGACCGACTCGCGTGCGGCGGCGTGCGGCAGCACGTAAAGCCGGTTGGCGACGATGGCATCGGCGGTCAGCCGCGCGACGTCGGCAACTGTCATCCGGTCGTCTTGGGCCGGCAGTGACCCGACCGTGCCCGACTGGGTGTCGGCCGCCCCGGAGTCGCCGCTGCGGATCCGCTCCGAGTTGGACACCAAGCTGGTCTCGATCACCATGGGGCACAGCACCGATACCCCGATGCCGTTGGCTTTCACCTCTCGGGCCAGTGTCTCGGCCAGACCGACCACGCCGTATTTCGCGACGCCGTAGGTGCCCAGGCCGACATTGGGCACCAGTCCAGCGAAAGACGCGGTGAAGGCAATATGCCCCCCGGTGTCCTGCTCGAGCAGTCTGGGCAAGAAAGCTTCGACCGCGTGGATGTTGCCCCACAGGTCGATGTCGATCACCCAACGCCAGTCGTCATGGGTCATCTCGGCCAAGGGGCCCGCGATCACCACACCGGCATTGCTGAAGACCACGTCGACGTGCCCGAGCAGGTTGAAGGCCTCCTCGGCCAAGTGCACAACCTCATCGAGATGGCGGACATCGCACCGCACGCCGTGCGCGGTGAATCCGTCGGCGCGCAGCTGCGCAACCGCTTGCTCCAAGCCGGGCTGATTGACGTCGGCCAGCACCAGACTGGCCCCGCGACGAGCGAACTCAACAGCGGTGGCGAAACCAATGCCGCTGGCCGCGCCGGTGACGACCGCCCCGCGGCCATCGAAGCTAGACAGAAATCCGTCCATGGGACGGCACTTTATTTCAGGCAGCTACCCGCATCGACAGGCAGGGTGACACCGGTGACGTACCGGGATTCGTCGGAAGCGAAGAACAGCACCGCATTGCTGATGTCCTCGGCGTCCACCCAAGGTATGGGCAGCGTGTGGAACATCTGACAAATCGGCGCCATGTCATCCGGGCCCGGGTTCTCCAGGTCCGGCCGGAACAACTTCCACGTCCCTTCGTTCATGATCATCGCGGTGCTCACATGGGTGGGGTGCACGGAGTTGACCCGAATCATGTGCTGCCCCAACTCCACGGCGAAGGAACGCATGATTCCCACGACTCCGTGTTTGGCCGCAACGTAACTGCCGCAGTGGGGATAGGCCTTCATGCCGCCGACCGAGCTGGTCAAAATTATCGAACCGCCGTTGCCGCCCGCCTTGATGTGCGGCACACCGGCTTTCACCGTTTTCCAGACACCGGACAGGTTCACGTCGATCATTTCCTGCCAGTCATACTCGGTGGTTCTGTCCAACGTGTCTCCGCCATTGCCGATACCGGCGTTCGCCACAATGATGTCCAGCCGGCCCAGCTGCTCCACGCCCGTATCCACCGCGGCCTTCAGCGCGTCGTAGTCACGCACATCGACTTCGGCCGTATAGATCCGGCGATTAAGGCCTTTCACCAGGTCGGCCGTCTCCGCCAGATCCTCGGGCGTCGACGCCGGGATGGTGGTGTTCTGCACGATCGGCTTGCAGACGTCGACGGCGATGATGTCGGCGCCTTCCTGGGCCAATCGCACCGCGTGGCTGCGGCCTTGGCCGCGGGCCGCGCCGGTGATGAATGCGACCTTGCCTTTTACTCGTCCAGTCATCGCTCCCTCATTTCTCCGCTCAGCTCAGCACAGCCGGCATGGTCTCCCAGCCCCGCACCGTCGATGTCGGGGACAGCTTGGCGTTGGTCAGGTCCACCTCCCACTCGGGGAAGCGCTTGAGAATTTCTTCCAGGGCGATTCGCCCTTCCAGGCGGGCCAACGCCGAACCCAGGCAGTAGTGGGTGCCCACGCTGAAGGTCAGGTGCTGGCGCACCTCGCGTCTGATGTCGAAAACGTCTCCGTCGGGCGGAAATTGGCGATGGTCGTGGTTGGCCGCACCGATCAGCATCATCATGACGCTGCCCGCGGGAACCGTCTGGCCGTAATACGAGACGTCGCGGGTGACGTAGCGCGCGACATGCGGGGCCGGTGGTTCGTAACGCAACAACTCCTCGATCGCCTGAGGGATCAACGATTTGTCCGCGACCAAGGCTCGGCGCTGGTCGGGGTGCTCGGCCAACACCTTTCCGGCCCAACCGATCAGTCGGGTAGTGGTCTCATTTCCGGCGCCGGATACCACGGTGATGTACAGCAGCAATTCTTCCCGGGTGAGCCGACGCACGACCCCCGTCTCGTCCTCGAATTCGGCGTTGAGCAGTTCGGTCATGATGTCGTTGGACGGGTGGTCGGCACGCCAGTCGATGAATTGACCGAAGAATTCGCCGTTCATGATGTTTTCATCGGAGGCGTTCATCGGTTTGCCGGCCTCGGTGCGCAGATGCCAATGCGTGTGATCGGCATGCTGCTCGGCATACCCGAAGAATTCCAAGAGGCTGCTCGCGATCGGGCCAACGCCAACCTGCGCACCGAGGCCGGCAAACCGATGAACGCCTCCGATGAAAACATCATGAACGGCGAATTCTTCGGTCAAGACC
>NZ_LZLE01000288.1 GCF_001673155.1 Mycobacterium sp. 1423905.2
GTCGGTGGACTGGTCGCACGCGATGTTGAGTGATCCGGAGCAGGTTCTGTTCCGACGGCTGGCGGTATTCCTCGGCGATCAACAGCGACTTGTCGACCAGCAAGCTGAGCTGATCGAGCACTTGATAACGCTGGGTCTCGGCACCGCACGCCACGGCGCGGGCGGCGTCGAGATCAAAACCGCCGAGGAATACCGCCAGCCGTCGGAACAGAACCTGCTCCGGATCACTCAACATCGCGTGCGACCAGTCCACCGACGCGCGCAAGGTCTGCTGTCGGCGCACCGCCGTCCGTGCTCCGCCGGTCAGCAGACGAAACGCGTCATGCAGGCTGTCGAGGATCTCCCGTGGCGACAGCGCCCGGATTCGTGCGGCGGCAAGCTCAATCGCCAGCGGTAGCCCGTCCAACCTGCGGCAGATCTCGGTCACGGTTGCCAAGTGGTCGCCAGTGATGCGGAAGTCAGGTTTGGCCCGGCGGGCACGGTCACTGAACAACTCGATCGCTTCATCGGTCAGCGAAAGGGAAGGCACCCGCCAACTCACCTCGCCGGGCACCCCGATCGGTTCGCGGCTGGTGGCGAGCAGCGTCAGGGTGGGGCAGGTGCCCAGCAGGTCGGTGATGAGTTGGGCACTGGCGTCGAGCAGATGCTCGCAGTTGTCGAGCAGCAGCAAGGTATGACGGTCGCGCAAGAAACGCACCAGGACGTTCATTGTCGGTTGGCCGGGTTGGTCGAGGAGGCCTAGCGCGCGGGAGGCCGTCACGGGTACCACGTCGGGGTCGGTTATGGGTGCCAAGTCGACGTACCACACGCCATCGGCGAAATCGGTGGCTCGGTTGGCCGCGACCTGGACGGCCAACCGGGTCTTACCCGCACCGCCGGCACCGGTCAATGTGACGAGCCGATTGTCGGTCAGCGCCTCTGCAATG
>NZ_LZLE01000289.1 GCF_001673155.1 Mycobacterium sp. 1423905.2
AGCATCAAGCTCGCCAAGGCCTCGGCGGCCGAGGGTGCGCACGGACTGCTGGTGGTCACCCCGTACTACTCGAGGCCCCCACAAAGTGGGCTGCTGGCGCACTTCACCGCCGTCGCCGACGCGACCGAACTGCCGGTCATCCTCTACGACATCCCGCCGCGCTCGGTCGTTCCGATCGAACCGGACACCCTGCGCGCGCTGGCGGCGCATCCCAACATCGTCGGCGTCAAAGACGCCAAAGCCGACCTGCACAGCGCCGGACAGGTCATGGCCGACACCGGTCTGGCCTACTACTCCGGTGACGACGCGCTCAATCTGCCTTGGCTGGCCATGGGTGCCACCGGATTCATCAGCGTGATCTCCCACCTGGCGGCAAGTCAGCTTCAGGAACTGTTGTCCGCCTTCAACTCCGGTGACGTGCCCACCGCCCGCAAGATCAACGTTGCGCTCGCACCGCTGTGCAACGCGATGAGCCGCCTCGGTGGAGTGACCTTGTCCAAGGCGGGTCTACGGCTGCAGGGCATCGACGTCGGTGACCCCCGGCTGCCGCAGGTGCCCGCAACACCGCAGCAGATCGAGGCGCTGGCCGACGACATGCGCGCGGCGTCGGTGCTTCGGTGAGCCGATCGTGAACGAAGAACTCGCCCCCCCGGGTCCGTTGGCCCCGGGTGGGTTGCGGGTCACCGCGCTGGGCGGCATCAGCGAAATCGGCCGCAACATGACCGTTTTCGAACACCTTGGCCGGCTGCTCATCATCGATTGCGGGGTGATGTTCCCCACCCACGACGAGCCCGCCGTCGACCTGATCCTGCCGGACCTGCGCCATATCGAAGACCGGCTCGACGACATCGAGGCGCTGGTGCTCACCCACGCGCACGAGGACCATATCGGCGCCATCCCATTCCTGCTGCGGCTGCGCCCGGACATCCCGGTCGTCGGCTCCAAGTTCACGCTGGCGCTGGTGGCCGCCAAGTGCCGCGAACACCGCATCAAGCCGGTATTCGTTGAGGTGGCCGCGGGGCAGCGCAGCACACACGGCGTCTTTGAATGCCAGTACTTCGCCGTCAACCACTCCATCCCGGATGCGCTCGCTATCGCCGTGCACACCGGGGCGGGCACCGTTCTGCACACCGGTGACATCAAGTTGGACCAGCTGCCGCTGGACGGGCGGCCCACCGACCTGCCCGGCATGTCGCGACTCGGCGACGCCGGCGTCGACCTGTTTTTGTGTGACTCGACCAACTCCGAAGTACCCGGTGTAGGGCCGTCGGAGAGCGAGGTCGGCCCGACGCTGCACCGCTTGATCCGCGGCGCCGACGGGCGGGTCATCGTGGCGTGCTTCGCCTCGAACGTCGACCGGGTGCAGCAGATCATCGACGCGGCAGTGGCGCTGGGCCGGCGAGTGTCGTTCGTCGGGCGCTCGATGGTGCGCAACATGGGCATAGCCCGCGAACTGGGTTTCCTGCGAGTGGCCGACTCCGACGTCATCGACATCGCCGCCGCCGAGATGATGCCGCCCGAGCGAGTCGTGTTGATCACCACTGGCACTCAGGGGGAGCCGATGTCGGCGCTGTCGCGCATGTCGCGCGGCGAGCACCGCAGCATCACGCTGACCTCCGGTGACCTAATCGTGTTGTCGTCGTCGCTGATTCCGGGCAACGAGGAAGCGGTCTTCGGTGTCATCGACTCGCTGGCCAAGATCGGAGCGCGCGTCGTCACCAATGCTCAGGCGCGGGTTCACGTTTCGGGCCACGCCTACGCCGGTGAATTGCTGTTCCTGTACAACGGTGTGCGGCCGCGGCAGGTCATGCCGGTGCACGGAACCTGGCGCATGCTGCGGGCCAACGCGAAGCTGGCCGCCAGCACCGGTGTGCCGGCCGAGTCAATCCTGTTGGCGGAGAACGGCGTCAGCGTCGACATGGTCGCCGGCAAGGCGACGATCGCCGGCGCGGTGCCGGTGGGCAAGATGTTCGTCGACGGTCTGATCACCGGCGACGTGGGTGACATCACGCTGGGTGAACGGCTCATCTTGGCCTCGGGGTTCGTCGCCATCACCGTGGTGGTCAAGCGCGGCACCGGGCGGCCGATCACCGCCCCGCACTTGCATTCTCGTGGCTTCTCCGAAGACCCCAAGGCGCTGGAGCCGGCCGTGCGCAAGGTGGAGGCGGAGTTGGAACAGTTGGTAGCCGCCAACGTCACCGATCCCATCCGCATCGCTCAGGGCGTACGGCGCACCGTCGGCAAATGGGTCGGCGAAACCTACCGTCGCCAGCCGATGATTGTGCCCACGGTCATCGAGGTCTAGATCTTCTCCGCGTACGCCGACCATTCGATCTGCGAAGCCTTGAGTTTGCGCCCGGTCGGCTCGACGTAGCGCTGCATCAGCTCGTCGGGTCCGGCCTGCTCCACCAGCCGCCACCCGTACTCTCCGATGAATCCCTCCACCTCTTCAGGCAGTAACCCGAAGTGCCACAACTGTCGCCGCTGCCGCACTGAGCGGTACAGCGTCCGGGTGCCGTACCGATTCGACCCGTCAATGAAGTCGCGCCGAACGTAGGTGAACACCATGCCACTGCCCGGCGCGGCGGGGCGCAGACCCTCCAACGTGCGCCGCACGGCGCGCTCGGTCAGATACTGCGTCACGCCCTCACAGATGAAGAAGACCCGGTAGTCGGGCAGGTACCCGTGTTCGGCCAGCGCGGTGAGCAGGTCGTCACGCTCGAAGTCCAACGCCACCAACCGAACCGACAGCGGTGGTCCGCCCAGCACTCGTCGCACCGTCTTGGCTTTGCGGGCGATGTTGACCGGTAGATCCACCTCGAACACCGGGATCCGGACTTGTCGCGTCAGTAGATATGGTCGGGTGTCCAACCCGGCGCCGAGGATGACGACCGCGCCGACGTCACCGATGGCCTCGGCCAATTTGTCACCGATGAATCGTTTGCGGCAGGCCAGATTCGCCCACAGCCCCTGACCGGTCCACTCCGACGCGCCGATGAACAGCCGGCGGGTGAGCGCCGGACGCGTCGCGGCGACGAGCCACCGCAGCGGGGCCGGCAAGAACAGCTCGGCCAGGTCGTCGTCCACCAGCCGGCGTTGCGGCGGCTCATTCTGTTCGACGGCCGCCAACACCATTGGGCCAAAAGCGGTTTGGGCCGCAGCATTTCGTGCCATTAGTCACTTCTTCACTATGAAGCCCGCGTCGACGGGCAAGGTGACACCGGTGATATAGCGGGCCTGATCTGAGGCCAGCCACGCTACTGCGTTGGCGATGTCCTCAGGCTGCATGACCTGTACCGGCATGGCATTGCCCATGTCTGGCGGCGTACCGGACTGGGCTACCAGGTCGGCCAGCCACTGCCGGGTGTATTCGTTGTTGATCATCGGCGTATCCACGCCGGAGGGGTGCACCGAGTTGACCCGAATGCTATGACGCGCAAGATGATTGGCGTATACGCGCATTAATCCCACCAGTCCGTGCTTGGCTGCGGTGTAGCCGATGGAGCCGGCGTCGGCGCTGCCGATGCCGGCCAAGCCCGCGGCCGAACTGATCAGCACGATCGACCCGCCGGTGCCCTGCTCGATCATGGTGGGTATCGCGACTTCCACCGTGTTGTGCACACCGGTGAGGTTGACGTCGATGACGTCGCGCCAACCGTCTGGGCCCGCGGCCATGGGCGCGATTCCGGCGTTGGCCACCACGATGTCGAGTCGGCCGAACTCGTCGAGCCCCGCCTGCAGCGCCGTCGACAACGACGCGGCATCGCGGACGTCGCCCTGGCGCGCCACAATGCGAGCGCCGGTGTCTTCGACGAGCTTGACCGTGGCCGCCAGATCCTCGCTGCTAGCCAGTGGGTACGGCACGCTGGCGATCTGTTCGCACAGGTCTATCGCGATGATGTCGGCGCCGTCGGCCGCCAACCGGACCGCGTGCGCCCGGCCCTGGCCGCGTGCGGCCCCGGTGATCAACGCGACCCGGCCTCGCAGCGGGCCGTCTGCCGGCCGTGCCATCAGGGGCGAAGCTGTCCCTTGTCGGTGTCGCCGGCCGGGACCGGCTGCAACATCTTGATGTCGGGCGCCCCCGCCAGGTGCTCGCCGGCCGCGGTGAACATCTTGGTCACCGCCGGCGCGGTGCTGTGCGTCGTGAGCGCCTCGGCGTCGGCCCACTGCTCGACGAATACGAAGGTCTCACCGCTTTGGTGCAACGAGTACAGCTGGCAACCGGGCTCACCGTGTACCTCTTGCACCGCGGTGGTCAAAATGTCGCGCACGGTGTCGACCGATTCTGGTTTGACGGTCAGCGTGGCAACGACGACGACGGGCATCTGGGCCTCCTGGAAATCCGCTGGGGTGGGCGGTGTGACGTGGCATATTTCGTCACCGGTGTCACCCTACTCACACCAAAGCGTCATCAGAACGAGAGTTCACCGTTACTAGTGTGGCGGTTGGTGCAGATGGTGTTAATGCGACTAGGCTAACGGTATGGCTAGTAAGACCGTCGCCCGCTCCGGAAGCCGAACGAGCAGGTCAAACAGCACCTCGCGGGGGACGGCCCGCAACGGCCGCGCGGCCACACCAACGCGTGCGCCCCGCAAGCGCGCAAGTAAGCCCGTCAAACGAGTCACCCGGCCCGCCCGGCGGCGCAATCAGTCCGTCCTGGTCTCGGCCGGGTCGGCCTGCGGCCGAGGGTTACGCGCGGCGTGGTTGATGGCGGCCAAAGGCACCGGCAGTGCGGCCAGGTCCATCGGCCGGGCCCGAGACATCGAGCCGGGACACCGTCGCGACGGCATCGCGCTGGTCCTGCTGGGCGTCGCGGTGATCGTCGCCGCGAGTTCGTGGTTCGATGCGGCGCGCCCGGTGGGTGCGTGGGTCGATGTGGTGCTGCGGACGTTCATCGGCTCCACGGTCGTCTTGCTGCCGCTCGTCGCCGTCGGTGTGGCCGTGGTGCTCATGCGCACCGAGCCGACGCCCGACGCGCGGCCCCGCCTGATTCTGGGCGGCAGCCTGATCGCGCTCGCCATCCTGGGGTTGCGGCACCTGTGGGCCGGTTCACCTGAGGCTCCGGAATTGCGTCGGCGCGCGGCGGGATTTGTCGGGTTCGCCATCGGCGGACCCCTGTCCGACGGGCTGACGCCCTGGATCGCCGCGCCGCTGCTGTTCATCGGCGGCCTGTTCGGCATGCTGTTGCTGACCGGAATCACCATCCGCGAAGTCCCCGACGCCCTGCGCGGCATGTTCAGCACTCGGCTCTTCCAGGGCCCGTACCTCGACGACGAATACGACGACGAATACGAGGACGACGAAGATTTCCCGGGGGATGACGCCGACACCGTGGAGGTGGCGCGCGAGGACTTCTCCGACGGCTACTACGACGAGGCGCCGGCGCGTCCCGACGACCAACCGCGAGCCTGGCCCTCGGCGAACGCCCTGCCGGACGAGGAGATCGGCGACGAGGCCCCGACTGTCCCAGAACCCGTGGTTTCGCGCCGGCGATCGAAGAAGCGGGACACCGAACCGCTGGACCGCGTGATCGAAGGCCCGTACACGCTGCCGTCGCTGGATCTGCTGGTGGCCGGGGACCCGCCCAAGAAGCGCAGCGCGGCCAACACGCACATGGCCAACGCCATCGGCGAAGTGCTCACCCAGTTCAAGGTGGACGCGGCCGTCACTGGCTGCACCCGCGGGCCGACCGTCACCCGCTACGAGGTGGAACTGGGACCCGGGGTCAAGGTGGAGAAGATCACCGCGCTGCAGAAGAACATCGCCTACGCGGTGGCGACCGAGAGTGTTCGCATGCTGGCCCCGATCCCGGGCAAATCCGCCGTCGGCATCGAGGTTCCCAACACCGACCGTGAAATGGTTCGACTAGCCGACGTGCTGACCGCACCGTCGACCCGCCGCGACCACCACCCGCTGGTCATCGGCCTCGGCAAAGACATCGAGGGCGACTTCATCTCGGCCAACCTGGCCAAGATGCCGCACCTGCTGGTCGCCGGCTCCACCGGCTCGGGCAAGTCCAGCTTCGTCAACTCCATGCTGGTGTCACTGCTAACTCGGGCTACCCCCGAAGAGGTCAGGATGATCCTGATCGACCCCAAGATGGTGGAACTGACGCCGTATGAAGGCATTCCGCACCTGATCACGCCGATCATCACCCAGCCGAAGAAGGCCGCGGCCGCGCTGGCCTGGCTGGTCGAGGAGATGGAGCAGCGCTACCAGGACATGCAAGCCTCCCGGGTGCGCCACATCGACGACTTCAACGACAAGGTGCGCTCCGGTGCCATCACGGCGCCGCTCGGCAGCCAGCGCGAGTACCGGCCCTACCCGTATGTCCTGGCGATCGTCGACGAGCTGGCCGACCTGATGATGACCGCGCCTCGCGACGTCGAGGACGCCATCGTGCGAATCACCCAGAAGGCCCGCGCCGCCGGCATCCACCTGGTGTTGGCCACTCAGCGCCCGTCGGTGGACGTCGTGACCGGGTTGATCAAAACCAACGTGCCGTCCCGGCTGGCGTTCGCGACGTCGTCGCTGACCGACAGCCGCGTCATCTTGGACCAGGCCGGCGCGGAGAAGCTGATCGGCATGGGGGATGGGCTGTTCCTGCCGATGGGAGCGGGCAAACCGATCCGGTTGCAGGGTGCCTACATCACCGACGAGGAGATCCAAGCCGTCGTCGCCGCCTGCAAGAACCAGGCCGAACCGGAATACACCGAGGGCGTGACCACCGCCAAACCCACCGGCGAGCGCGCCGACGTCGACCCCGACATCGGCGACGACATGGACGTGTTCCTGCAGGCGGTGGAGTTGGTGGTGTCCAGCCAGTTCGGCTCCACCTCGATGCTGCAACGCAAGCTGCGGGTCGGCTTCGCCAAGGCGGGCCGGTTGATGGACCTGATGGAGACCCGCGGCATCGTCGGGCCCAGCGAGGGATCCAAGGCCCGCGAAGTGCTGATCAAGCCCGACGAGCTGGCGGGCACCCTGGCGCTGATCCGCGGCGGGGCCGCGGAGGACGGGTCCGATGGCGACGCGGACTAAACCGGCGAGCAGACGCAAACTCGCACAAGAAGCGCTTTTCGTGCAATTTTGCGTCTGCTCGCGGGTTAGAGCACTAGCAGCATTCGGGAATTGCCCAGAATGTTGGGCTTGACGTAGCTGAGGTCCAAGAACTCGGCCACACCGATGTCGTAGGAGCGGCACATCTCCTCGTACACCTCGGCGGTGACCGGAGTGCCCTCGATCTCCCTAAACCCGTGCCTGCCGAAGAATTCGGTCTCGAACGTCAGCACGAAAACCCGTTGCAACTCAAGTTCTCTGGCCACTTCGAGCAGCTTGTTGACGATCGCGTGTCCGATGCCGTGGCCAGTCACCGCGGGATCGACGGCGACGGTGCGGATTTCACCGAGGTCGGCCCACAACACGTGCAGCGCTCCGCAGCCGACCACTTTGCCTGGGATTTCGGGATGTTCGGCCACCCAGAATTCCTGGACGGCCTCATAGAGGTTCACAAGATTCTTTTCCAGCAAGATCTTTCCGGCATAGGTGTCGACGAGTTGTTTGATCGCCGGCACATCCGATGTCCGCGCCCGCCGAACCAACGGCCGGAATTCCCGAGCAGTTTCGGTCACGACGCCACAGTATCGACATCGACATTCGCATGAGCTGGTCAGCAGCTATTCTGATGCCGTGTCGGGCCATCCGGAGACTAACCAAACCCCGACTCCTGCCCGGATTGCCAACCTCGCCAACGTCTTGACTTTGTTGCGGTTGTTGCTGGTTCCGATTTTCTTGCTGGCGCTCTTCTATGCCGGCGGTCATCACGCGTCGGCCCGAGTGGTGGCATGGGCGATATTCGCGGTGGCGTGCATCACAGATCGGTTCGACGGACAACTGGCCCGAAATTACGGGATGGCTACCGAATTCGGCGCGTTCGTCGACCCGGTCGCGGACAAGACGCTGATCGGCTCCGCGCTGATCGGCTTGTCCATGCTCGGCGAACTGCCATGGTGGGTGACGGTAGTGATCATGGCCCGCGAGCTCGGCGTAACGGTGTTGCGGCTGGCCGTAATTCGTCGCGGCGTCATTCCCGCCAGCTGGGGCGGCAAAGTGAAAACCTTCGTCCAAGCGGTCGCGATAGGGCTGTTCGTGCTGCCGCTTTCCGGTCTGCTGCACACCGTTGCAGTGGTGGTGATGGGCGTGGCGATCGTGCTCACCATCGTCACCGGTATCGATTACGTGGCCTCGGCGGTCCGGGGAATTCGTCAGACAGCCGGTTAATCGGACCCCGAAGCGGGAACCAACACCCCTGTCGCTGGCGTTCACCAATTGACCACTGCTTTCTTGACTGCTCTTGATGCGGTCAGGCGACGGGCGACAAGCGATTGACAGAGGAGAGCACGATGGCGTCATTGGTGCGCGAGGTCATAGGCGACGTACTGCGCGGAGCCCGGACTTCGCAGGGCCGGACGTTGCGCGAGGTGTCCGATTCAGCACGGGTAAGCCTCGGCTACCTCTCGGAGGTCGAGCGCGGCCGCAAGGAACCCTCCAGCGAGTTGCTCAACGCGATCTGTGACGCATTGCAGGTCCCGCTGTCCCAGGTGCTCACCCATGCAGGCGAACGGATGGCACAGGAAGAGCACGCCGCCGCGCTCGCGGCGCCGCCGGCCAGCAGCGCCAGCATCGACGTCAGCACCAAGGTCGTCATCCCTCAGGTATCCCTGGCGGTCGCCTGAGTGCCTGCGCGGCAAACTGGTGTCGACCAGATGCCCACCATGGGTAGGGCGATCGGCCGTGAACCGATAAATTGAGCGGCAGGGTATGCACTAGGTGAATCCGCGGCCCACCGCGGGCCGAACCGGCACACAAGAAGCGAAGGCGGAGCTAACTGATGGCCAATCCGTTCGTCAAGGCGTGGAAGTACCTCACTGCGCTGTTCAACTCCAAGATCGACGAGTATGCCGACCCCAAGGTGCAGATTCAGCAAGCCATCGAGGAAGCGCAACGCACCCATCAGGCGCTGACCCAGCAGGCCGCGCAGGTGATCGGTAACCAGCGCCAATTGGAGATGCGGCTCAACCGCCAGCTCGCCGACATTGAGAAGCTACAGGTCAACGTGCGCCAAGCGCTGACGCTCGCCGACCAGGCCACCGCCGCCGGGGACGCGGCGAAGGCGGCCGAGTACAACAACGCCGCTGAAGCGTTCGCCGCTCAGCTGGTCACCGGTGAACAGAGCGTCGAAGACCTCAAGACTTTGCACGACCAAGCTCTGCAGGCGGCGTCGCAGGCCAAGAAGGCCGTTGAACGAAACGCGATGGTGCTGCAGCAGAAGATCGCCGAGCGCACCAAGCTGCTCAGCCAGCTCGAGCAGGCCAAGATGCAGGAGCAGGTCAGCGCGTCGCTGCGATCGATGAGTGAGCTGGCTGCACCGGGCAACACCCCAAGCCTCGACGAGGTGCGCGACAAGATCGAACGCCGCTACGCCAACGCGATCGGCTCGGCCGAACTCGCGCAAAGCTCGGTGCAGGGCCGCATGATGGAGGTCGAACAGGCCGGCATTCAGATGGCCGGTCATTCCCGGCTCGAGCAGATTCGCGCGTCGATGCGTGGCGAAGCGCTGCCGGCTGGCGGCACCGCGACGCCGGGGGCCATTCCAGGCACGCCGGCCGCGGACAGCCAGCGTGGCGCGGTCCCGGAAAAACCGTTCGGAAAGTAAGGCGGCGAATCCCCTGTGGCGGTGAAATCGACTCAGCGCGGCCTATGGCGTTCGCTGCTGCAGCGCGGGTTCGAGACCGCCGGCGATCTTGCCGAACTGGCGGCGCAAAAGATCAACGCCGCCACCGATCCGCGGGCCCGGCTGCTGCGTCGGCGCCGCCGCGCGCTGCGCTGGGCCTGGATCTTCACCGCTGGTGTCGCGTTCTGGGCTCTGGTCACGGCGGTACTGGCGGCGTGGGGCTGGTTCGCGCTGCTGCTGCAGATCACCGGGGCAATTGCGGTGCTCGAGGTCATTCCGGCGACGCTGTTGTTCTTCCGCTACCACTGGCTCAAATCCGAGCCGCTGCCGGCGCAGCGCCCGTCGAACACCCGTCGCTTGCCGCCGCCGGGTTCGGCGGCCCGACCCGCGATGTACGCGCTGGGCGCCTCCGAGCGCGGGTTTTTCTCCCTGTTGGGCGTCATCGAACGTGGCGCCATGCTGCCGCCGGACGAGATCCACGACCTGACCGACGCGGCCAAGCGCACCTCGGCGGCGATGGCGGCCACCGCGGCCGAGGTGGTGTCGATGGAACGGGCCGCGCACGACTCGGAATCGTCGCGGCAGTATCTGGTGCCGACCATCAACGCATACACCGCGCAGTTGGGCGGCGGGGTCCGGCAATACAACGAAATGGTCACCGCCGCAGCGCAATTGGTGTCCGCAGCCAACGGCAACGGGGTGGGCGCCGGGGCGTCCCAGCAGCGCTACCGCGAGGAATTGGTGGGCGCCACCGACCGCCTGCTCGGCTGGGCGCAGGCCTTCGATGAACTCGGCGGCCTGCGCAAGGCGTAGCCCGCGATCAGTCCGGAGACCGGGGGCCGTAGCGCTCGATATAGGCGCGATGCAGGTGCGCGTCGCGCTGACGGGCCCGCTCGTCGACCAAGTCGGGATTGAGCCCGTGCACGCGCAGCATGTGGCGGCGCCAGATCTTGTTCAGGGCATGCGAGAAGTACACGAACGGAATCAGAATCGGCAGCGTCATGCTCAGGTGCACGTCGAGCGTGGTGGGGATGAACCAGAACGGCAGCAGCACGATGACGCACGGCACCGCCACGCGCGCCATCATCCGCGCCGTCGCGCCCTTGCCGGCCAGGTCGTTGCGCACCCACTCGCGCATCGAATCCGGCAGTCGGTGTCCGTAGCAGTACCTGATGTACTGCAGGGGGTTCGGCTTGGTGTTCGGCTTGCTCCGGCCCACTACAAGGTCGCTCGCAGTGACGGCACCGCCACTCCGGCCAGGCCCCGCACCGTTGCCTTGAGCATGTCGAAGAAGTCGAAGTAGTCACGCCACAAGGTGATTCGGGCGTTGTGGACCTCGAACACACCGCACACCCAGAATTGGATCCGCAACGGCCCGAAAACCAGCGCGTCGGTGCGTTCGGTGAGAACAGCCGCGCCGTCGGCCGCCACCCGGTGAATCTTCACCTCGAAGCCCATCCGACCTTCCATTTGGCGTAGGAATTTCACCGTTTTGCGGCCGCCGCGGATTCGGGACAATCCGACGTTCTCGTAGACGACGTCGTCGTCCAGCGCCGCGGCGACGGCCTCGAAATCCTGGTCCTGCAAGGCGTAGAGGAACTCCTCGACCGTGCGGCTGTTGTTTGCGGTGGTTTCGGTCAGCTCGGTCATGATCCCAGCGTAGGCGAGCACGGCCGTCGAACGCTGTGGCAGGGTTAGGCGGGTGCGCGTCGCGGTGGTTGCCGGGCCGGACCCCGGGCATTCGTTCCCCGCGATCGCGTTGTGTCAGCGCTTCGCCGCGGCGGGTGATGAGCCCACGCTGTTCACCGGTGTGGAATGGACCGATACCGCCCGCAAGGCGGGTATCGACGCCGTGGAGTTGGACGGCCTGGTAGCCGAGGACGCCGATGTCGATGCCGGAGCTCGGATCCACCGGCGCGCCGCGCGGATGGCGGTGCTCAACGTCGCGGCGCTGCGCGACGTGGCGCCCGACCTGGTGGTGTCCGACGTGATCACCGCCGGGGGCGGCATGGCCGCCGAGCTGTTGGGCATCCCGTGGATCGAGCTCAACCCGCATCCGCTCTATCTGCCGTCCAGGGGGTTGCCGCCGATCGGTAGCGGTCTCGCGCCGGGCACCGGCATCCGGGGCAAGCTGCGCGACCGCGTCATGCGCGCCCTCACGGCGCGCTCCTGGCGTGCGGGTCTGCGGCAGCGCTCGGCCGTGCGGGTGGAAATCGGGCTGCCGGCCCGCGATCCCGGGCCGCTGCGGCGGCTGATCGCCACTCTGCCCGCGCTGGAAGTGCCCCGCCCGGATTGGCCGGCCGAAGCCGTGGTGGTCGGCCCGTTGCATTTCGAGCCGACCGAGCGGGTGTTCGAGCTTCCGCCCGGCAACGGGCCAGTGGTGGTCGTCGCGCCGTCCACCGTGGTGGGCGGGACGACCGGGCTGGCCGAACTGGCGCTGCAGTGCCTGACGCCGGGGGATACCTTGCCCGCCGGATCGCGACTAGTGGTATCGCGGCTGGGTGGAGCGGACGTCGATGTGCCGCCGTGGGCGGTGGTCGGACTGGGTCGACAGTCGGAGGTGTTGACCCACACCGATGTGGCGATCTGCGGGGGAGGGCACGGCATGGTGTCCAAGACGATGCTGGCCGGGGTGCCCCTGGTGGTGGTGCCGGGCGGCGGCGACCAGTGGGAGATGGCCAATCGCGTGGTGCGCCAGGGCAGTGGGCGGCTCATCCGGCCGCTGACCGCCGAGGCGCTGGTTACCGCTGTGGGCGAGGTGTTGTCCTCACCGCGGTATCGGGAGGCGGCGCGGCGGGCCGCGGCCAGCGTTGCGGCGGTCGCCGATCCGGTGCAGGTCTGCCACGAAGCGCTTGCGTTAACGGGCTGACCGGCTGGGTATCTTGGCTGGCGTGCGGCTGACTGAGTTTCACGAGCGGGTTACTTTGCGCTTCGGCGCGGCCTATGGCGCGTCGGTGTTGGCCGACCATGTGTTGTCCGGTTTCGGTGGCCGCACCGCGGCGCAGGCGATCGAGGACGGGGTGGAGCCCCGCGACGTGTGGCGGGCGCTGTGCGTCGATTTCGACGTGCCGCGCGAGCAGTGGTGAGTTGGCCTGGCGCCGAGTGTGGGTGTGCGGCGTCGACTGTGCGTGTGCGGTGTCGAGTGTGGGTGTGCGGCGTCGACTGTGCGTGTGCGGTGTCGACTGTGAGCCTGCGGCGGTCGGCTCGGCGTGTCGCCGCCCTAGCAACACACTCGACGCCCTAGCCGCACACTCGGCCAACGGCGGGAAGTCGGCCCGCCCGTGCCGCCGCCCTAGCCGCACACTGGCGCTACAGCGGGCAGTCCCCGCACGTGCCGCCGCCTGGAACGCGATAGAAGAGACAACAGCTACGCCGCCGGAACGCCAAGTCCGGCCCGATGACGCCAGCACCGGCCAGGCACCCGAAGGTCAACAGGTTGTGAGTGATCTCGACGACCGCCTCGCGCAGGTCCGGTCGCGCCCGCACCAATGCCTGCGCCGCCCCGACCAGCGCCGAGGCGATGTTGCCGGACAGCAGCGCTGGCGCCACCTTGACGGGCAGGCCCGCGGCGAACGGTTCCAGGTGGTCGCGCACGACCGCGCGGTACAGCACTTCGGGGGAGACCGCGACGGGCTGGCCGACCGGCTCGGGCAGCCGTAGCTGCGTCCCGGCGTCGGCGCGCTGCAGGGCACTGAGGTCGGGCAGAACGCCGTGAGCGACGACGCACGCCAGGACCGGTGACCACAGCCGCGCGGCGTGGCCGAGGTGAACCAGGGAGGCGCCGACGCGCACCTCGGTGGTGCGGTAACGCCGGATGGTGGCGTCGATCAGATCGGCGAAGCCGTCGGCGTAGGACTGCGTGACCGGGTGCCACCCGGCCGTGGGCCCTGCCACGGATACGGCGAAAAAACCGCCGTAGGAGGAAACGTCAGCCAGCTGCGCGGAGATGTCCATGTGCTTGTCGGTAGGCGATATTGCCACACCCCGGCGTGTCCGAACGGCGTCGAACACTTGTTCGGCTACTGTGGTGAGCGTTCGGAGGAACCGACTTGTCGGACCCCACGCCTAGTGTCACGGCCAACCGACCGAAACCGGTCACGAACACCGATCACAGGAGAAGCATCATGGCGCAAGCCCCCGACCGCGAGAAGGCTCTCGAACTGGCGATGGCCCAGATCGAGAAGAGTTACGGCAAAGGTTCGGTGATGCGCCTCGGCGACGAAGTGCGTCAGCCGATCTCGGTCATTCCGACCGGGTCCATCGCACTGGACGTCGCCTTGGGCATCGGCGGCCTGCCGCGTGGACGAGTGGTGGAGATCTACGGCCCGGAGTCCTCGGGTAAGACCACCGTGGCGCTGCACGCGGTGGCCAACGCCCAAGCCGCCGGAGGCGTCGCGGCCTTCATCGACGCCGAGCACGCGCTGGACCCGGAATACGCCAAGAAGCTGGGCGTCGACACCGACTCCCTGCTGGTCAGCCAGCCGGACACCGGTGAACAAGCGCTCGAGATCGCCGACATGCTGATCCGCTCCGGCGCGCTGGACATCCTGGTCATCGACTCGGTGGCGGCGCTGGTACCGCGCGCCGAACTCGAAGGCGAGATGGGCGACAGTCATGTCGGTCTGCAGGCCCGGTTGATGAGCCAGGCGCTGCGGAAAATGACCGGCGCACTGAACAATTCGGGCACCACGGCGATCTTCATCAACCAGCTCCGCGACAAGATCGGCGTCATGTTCGGCTCGCCGGAAACGACGACCGGCGGCAAGGCGCTGAAGTTCTACGCGTCGGTGCGCATGGACGTGCGGCGGATCGAGACGCTCAAAGACGGCACCAACGCGGTCGGGAACCGCACCCGGGTCAAGATCGTCAAGAACAAGGTGTCGCCGCCGTTCAAGCAGGCCGAGTTCGACATCCTCTACGGCCGCGGCATCAGCCGAGAAGGCTCGCTGATCGATATGGGTGTGGATCAGGGCTTTATCCGCAAGTCCGGCGCCTGGTTCACCTACGAGGGTGAGCAGCTGGGCCAAGGCAAGGAGAACGCCCGCAACTTCCTGCTGGAAAACGGCGACGTGGCCAACGAGATCGAGAAGAAGATCAAGGAAAAGCTTGGCATTGGCGCAGTGGTGACCGATGACGGTGTCTTGCCCGCCCCCGTCGACTTCTGAGCCATCCCGCGAAGAGCAGGCGCGGGCGCTGTGTCTGCGCCTGCTCACCGCGAGATCTCGAACCCGTGCCGAGTTGTCCGGTCAGTTGGCCAAACGGGGCTATCCCGATGACGTGAGCAACCGGGTGTTGGATCGGCTGGCCGCGGTCGGCCTGGTCGACGACGTCGATTTCGCCCAGCAGTGGGTGTCGTCGCGGCGGGCCAAAGCCGGCAAGAGCAAGCGCGCGTTGGCCGCCGAGCTGCACACCAAGGGCGTCGACAACGACGTGATCACCGCGGTGTTGGCCGGGATCGACGCCGGCACCGAACGGGAGCGCGCCGAGGAGTTGATCCGGACCAAGTTGCGCCGAGAGACCCTGGGCGAGGACGACACACGGGTGACCCGCCGGCTGGTGGCGATGTTGGCCCGGCGCGGCTACAGCCAAACGGTCGCGTGCGAGGTGGTGTTCGCCGAGCTGGCCGCGGAGCGAGAGCGGCGGCGCGTCTAGTCGGCCGGTCGCCGTACCATGGCCGGGTGACTTCGACGGTGGCTCCAGCGGGCGTGGCCGACCATGCCGCGCCGACGGCTGCGCGCACCTACCAGGTCCGCACCTACGGCTGCCAGATGAACGTCCACGACTCCGAACGGCTGGCGGGTCTGCTCGAAGCGGCCGGTTACCGGCGCGCCGACGACGATGCCCACGCCGACGTAGTGGTGTTCAACACCTGCGCGGTCCGCGAGAACGCCGACAACAAGCTGTACGGCAACCTCAGCCACCTCGCCCCCCGCAAGCGTGGCAACCCCGACATGCAGATCGCGGTCGGCGGTTGCCTGGCGCAGAAAGACCGTGACGCCATCCTGCGCAAGGCGCCGTGGGTCGACGTCGTCTTCGGCACCCACAACATCGGGTCGCTGCCCACCCTGCTCGAGAGGGCCCGGCACAACAACTCCGCGCAGATCGAGATCGCCGAGGCGCTGCAGCAGTTCCCTTCCGCGCTGCCCAGCGCTCGCGAATCCGCTTACGCCGCTTGGGTTTCCATTTCCGTTGGTTGCAACAACACCTGCACCTTTTGCATCGTTCCGTCGCTGCGCGGCAAAGAAGTTGACCGCAGCCCCGACGACATCCTGGCCGAGGTGCAGACGCTGGCCCAAGCCGGCGTGCTCGAGGTGACCCTGCTCGGCCAAAACGTCAACGCCTACGGCGTCTCGTTCGCCGACCCCAGCCTGGCCCGCAACCGCGGCGCCTTCGCCGAGCTGTTGCGCGCCTGCGGACGCATCGACGGGCTGGAACGGGTCCGGTTCACCTCGCCGCACCCCGCCGAATTCACCGACGACGTCATCGAGGCGATGGCGCAAACCCCGAACGTCTGTCCCGCGCTGCACATGCCGCTGCAGTCCGGCTCCGATCGGGTGCTGCGCGCGATGCGTCGCTCATATCGCGCCGAACGCTACCTCGGCATCATCGACCGGGTCCGCGCCGCTATGCCGCACGCGGCCATCACCACCGACCTGATCGTCGGGTTCCCCGGTGAAACGGAAGACGACTTCGCGGCCACCCTGGAGGTGGTTCGCCAGGCACGATTCGCGGCGGCCTTCACCTTCCAGTACTCCAAGCGGCCGGGAACACCGGCCGCCGACTTCCCCGAGCAGCTACCCAAAGCCGTCGTGCAGGAACGCTACGACCGGCTCATCGAGCTGCAGGAGCAGATTTCCCTGGAAGAAAACCGCGCCCAGATCGGGCGAACCGTCGAACTGCTCGTCGCCACCGGGGAAGGGCGCAAAGACAACCTGACCGCGCGGATGAGCGGGCGGGCCCGCGACGGCCGGCTGGTCCACTTCGCCGCCAGTCCGCAGGCCCGGGTGCGTCCCGGTGACATCGTCACCGCAACCGTCACCGGCGCCGCCCCGCACTACCTCATTGCCGACGCCGGCATCTTGACCCACCGCCGCACTCGCGCCGGTGACACACACGACACCGCGCAGCGGCCACGCGGCGTCGGTCTGGGCCTGCCGGGCGTAGGGCAACCCACCACCATGGCCGGAGGATGCAGGACATGAACAGCGAACACGAAACCCAGAACATCGAGGCGTTACGGGCCGAGATCGAGGCGGCCGAGCGCCGCGTCGCCCGCGAGATCGAACCCGGCGCGCGAGCCCTAGTCGTCGCGATCCTGGTGTTCGTCCTGCTCGCGTCGTTCATCCTGCCGCACACCGGTGACGTGCGCGGCTGGGACGTCTTGTTCGGCAGCCACCACGCGGGCGCGGCCGCGGTCGCGTTGCCGTCGCGGGTATTCACCTGGTTGGCGTTGGTCTTCGGGGTCGGATTCTCGATGCTGGCGTTGCTGACGCGCCGCTGGGCGCTGGCCTGGGTGGCGCTGGCCGGGTCGACGCTGGCCAGTGTCACGGGCATGTTGGCGGTCTGGTCACGCCAGACCGTGGCGGTGGGGCATCCCGGTCCGGGCATCGGGCTGATCGTGGCGTGGTTGACCGTGATCGCGCTGACCTTTCACTGGGCCCGGGTGGTGTGGCAGCGCACCATCGTGCAGTTCGCGGCCGAGGAGCAGCGTCGCCGGCTGGTCGCCCAACAGCAGTCGATGACACTGCTGGACACCTTGCCCAACGAAAACGACCAGAAGCCCGAAGACCGCTAAGACCTGCGCGTCAGCGCGTGCGCGGCGGCTTGCGCCCATTGCCGCCACTGCTCGGCGTTGGCCTTCGCCTCTTCGGCTTCTTTGGTCCGGCCGGCGGCCGCCGCCTTCGCGGCCTGCTGCTCGAATTGCTCGGCGCGGGTGCGGAATTGCT
>NZ_LZLE01000290.1 GCF_001673155.1 Mycobacterium sp. 1423905.2
CTGGTGACCGAGTCGGTGCCGCTGGCCCCGCCGGTCACCGAACCCGGCGCGCGGACAACCGGTTTGGCGAACGTCGCCTGGGTCTCGATGGCGACCGCCGTATGGTCGAGCTGCCAGCGGTTGAGCCAGGTGGTCTGGTCTAGCTCGGGAGGCCGTCGCAGCAACGCGACGTTCGCCAAACCGGTTGTCCGCGCGCCGGGTTCGGTGACCGGCGGGGCCAGCGGCACCGACTCGGTCACCAGATATGCGGCGAGCCGATCACACTCCTGGCTCAGCGTTCGCAGCGCTGCGGCCATTTGGCTGCCATAGCTCTGTTGCGTCCACAGGCTGACCACCGCGGCGACCGGCGGGTCCAACGTCGTCAAAGTCATCAACGAGTCACGCACCGCGCTGTCCCGGACATTGACCGCCAGGCCGGGAACGTCGAGCGCCAACAGCGCATCGGCGACTTCGCCGCGCTGCCGGTTGCACCACTCGTCGTCCGGCTCGGCGCGCATCAGCACGGCGATCACCTTCTCCATGAGCCGAACTTAACGTGTGCCCTCCATTACCGGTCGGACCGGCTGTTCGGCGCCGATCGCGTCGCCGATGATGCCGGCCAATCGTCGATAGGCTTGATCGCGCTTGCTGGACGCGCGGAAGACCAGACCGATCTGCCGCCCGGGCCGCGGCGCGGCGAACTGCGCCAGTTCAATGCGACTTCGGACCGCCTCCACGGGCACCGCGCTCTGCGGTATCAGGGTCACCCCTAGCCCGCCCATGACGCACTGAACGGCGGTCGCCAGTGAGGCGGCCCGGGTGTCGGCAAGGTCGATGCGCACCCCGGCTTTGTGGCATACATCCAGGGCCTGGTCTCGCAGGCAGTG
>NZ_LZLE01000291.1 GCF_001673155.1 Mycobacterium sp. 1423905.2
TACCTTAGGGTCTCAGAATCATGGATCCGCGAAGGCGGCCACCGCACAAGACCGTCGGCCTGGTGGCGTGGACGGTCCTGGCGCTGGTTGCCCTTGGCGTGTACGCGCAATTTCGCGGTCACTTCATCCCCCGGATCGAATTGACCATGGTGGTTGCCCGGGCGGGGCTGGTGATGGATCCCGGGTCGAAAGTCACCTACAACGGGGTAGCAATCGGCCGGGTGTCGAGCATCTCGGAGATCACGCGAGACGGCGTGCCCGCGGCTCGGGTCATGTTGGCCGTGACTCCCAAGTACATCGCACTGATCCCGGCCAACGTCGCAGCGACCGTCCAGGCCACCACCGTGTTCGGCAACAAATATGTGGCGTTGACTTCTCCGAAACAGCCTGCGCCACAACACATCACACCCGCTACGGTGATCGTCGCCAGTGCGGTGACCACCGAGTTCAACACGCTGTTCGAAACGCTCACTTCGATCGCCGAGCGGGTGGACCCGGTCAAGGTCAATCTGACACTCTCCGGCGCGGCTCAAGCGCTCACCGGAATGGGTAACAAGTTCGGCGCCGCGGTGCGCAACGCCAACGCCGTACTCGACCAGGTCAACCCTCGAATGCCGCAGGTGCACAACGACATACGGGACTTGGCCGCCTTGGCCGATGCCTACGCCGACGCGGCGCCACCGCTGTGGGATGCCGCGGACCGGGCGGTGACCACCGCGCGCACGCTCAACCAGCGGCAAGTGGACTTGGACGCGGCGCTGCTGGCCGCGGCAGGGCTGGGCGAGTTGGCCGCCGACGTATTCGGCCGAGCGGGCCCGTATCTGACCCGCGGCACCGCCGACCTGGCGGTGACCAGCCGACTGCTCGACGAGTACAGCCCCGAGATCTTCTGCACCATCCGCAATTACGCCCAAATCGCGCCGCGTGTCCATGCCGCGCTAGCCGGTGACAACGGCTATTCGCTTGGCGCGGCGTCGGGCAGCATCGCCGGCGCGCAGAACCCCTACGTCTGGCCGGACAATCTGCCACGCATCAACGCCAGGGGTGGCCCGGGCGGCAAACCAGGCTGCTGGGCGCACATCACCAGAGAGCTGTGGCCTGCTCCCCTGCTGGTGATGGACGTGGGTGCCAGCATCGTGCCGTACAACCACTTCGAAATCCCTTCACCGGTGGTTAACGACTACGTATGGGGCCGTCAACTAGGCGATTACACGATCAACCCGTGATGGCAACGATGAAGACAGTGGCGGCGCGGCGGGTGTTCGCCGTGCTGACCGCGGTCACGGTGGCGCTCAGCGGTTGCAGTCATACCGCCGACCGTCCGGCAGCACACGGTTGCCGGACGCTGGCCGCAGACGCCGGCTGGTACGGCGACAACCGAGACCGCGTCAACGCCATGGTCGGGCAACGGGGCACCTGCGGCAAAGCGGGCTCGGTCACCGACGGCGCGCCGCTGGCGCTGTTCGACTGGGACAACACCACGGTGCGCAACGACATCGGCCATGCGACGTTCTTCTGGATCGTGCGCAACTCCAAGATCCGCCAACCCGCCGACTGGGCAAACACCAGCCAGTTCCTCAGCCCACCGGTCGCTGCCGCGCTGGCGGAAGCCTGCGGCGCCCTTGCCCCACCAGGCCAACCCATCCCCACCGGCGAGCCCGCCGGCACCGCCTGCGCCGACGAGCTGGTCTCGATCTACAATGACGGCCGCAGCCGTTCTGGCGCAACGGCTTTCGCCGGCTACAACCACCGGCGGTTCAAACCGGTCGACGCTTGGTTGTTGCAGTTGCTGGCCGGGTGGACCGACGCGGACGTGACCGCGTTCGTCACCGCCGCTCGGCAGGAGAACCTGGACGCCGCGCAGGGCGCCGAGCAGATCGTGGGCAGTACTCGCCAGACTGCCTGGGTTCGCTATTACTCGCAGATGCGCGACCTCATCGGCACGTTGCAGGCCAACGGCTTTGATGTACGGGTGGTGTCCGCTTCCCCGGAAGCTGTGGTCCGGGTGTGGGCCGCCGACGTCGGGATCACCGGGGACCGGGTGATGGGTGTGCTCGCCGAACACGACGGCGACCGGGTGACCGCACGGCTGGCGTCTTGCGGCGGGGAGATCTCGATGCCGTTCAACGAAGGCAAGCGCTGCCGAGTCAACGAGCAGGTATTCGGTATCCATGGTGCCGCGGCGTTCGAACAAGCCCCACGCCGGCAAGTGTTCGGCGCGGGCGACTCCGACGGTGACGTGACTTTTGTCGGCGACGCCACCGACGTGCGCCTGGTGTTGAACCGCAATCAGATCGAGTTGATGTGCCGCGCCTACGACAATTCCGACGGTCGCTGGCTGGTCAATCCGACGTTCATCAATCCACTGCCGAAAAGTCCGCCGTATCCCTGCGCGACCCAGGGTTTCGATCGACCCGATGGTGGGCAAGCGCCGCTGCTGGGCCCGGACGGCCGGGTCGTCCCCGACCAGCAGGACCGGGTCTTCTAGAAGTCAGCGCACCCGCTGGACGGCCAGCGCGGCAACCGCTCCGGCTTCATTGATGGCCAGGTGCGTCAGCATAGGCGCGGCCAGGCTGCCGCACCGTTCGGCCAGCCACCCGAAGATCCAGCCGGCCACTCCGGTGGCTACCACGGTGGGCGCGACCGGTTCACCGGCCGCACGCGCGTCTGGGACGTGGGAGAGGCCGAACGCGAGCGCCTGCAGCAGCCGTCCGTTCGCCGGACCGAAGGCCGCCGCAGCCGCCGTGCCCAGCGCCGCGCGGAAGGTGGCTTCTTCGGACCACACCGTGCCGACGGGTATCCGCCACGCCAGCCAGGTGGCCGGTGACGCGGGCAGGTGGTGGGTGGCCATCGAGGACCGAACGATCGGCACCGCGGTGCTGGCCGCGATCGCCGTCCCCGCGACGGTTCCCGCCAACGACCCCAGCCGCAATCCCGCCCATAACCGCGGCGGGGTCAGACCCAGCGGCGCGCGCAGCGCGGCAACCAGTACCGCACCCACCGCGGCCTGCACGGGCACTCGCCCGTTCGCCGGGACCCGCGGACTGACGAAGCTCCACCCCACCAGCGCTGCGGCGACTGCCACCGCCCGTAGGCGCCTCATCCAAACAGCCGCGGCAGCACCGATTCCCAGGTTTCCCGCAGTTCGGCCAGGGACACCGTGAACAGGCCCTGCACCTCGATCGCCTCGGCTGCCTGGTCGACCACACCGATGCGCACCACGGGCAGTCCGCGCGCCGCACACATCGACCGGAACCGGCTCTCCTCGGTCCGCGGCACCGCGACGAGCACCCGCCCCGCGGACTCGGAGAACAGCGCCACGAACGGATCGATGTCTTCGGGAAGCACGATGCGACAACCGGTTTCGCCGGCCAGCGCCGCCTCCACGACGGCCTGAGCCAAGCCGCCTTCGGACAGGTCGTGCGCGGCCGACACCAAGCCGTCGCGCGAGGCCGCGCTCAGCACCTCGGCGAGCAGCTTTTCTCGTGCCAGGTCGACCGCGGGTGGCAGGCCGCCGAGATGGTCCGCGGTCACCTGCGCCCAGATGGAGCCGTCGAATTCATCGCGAGTGTCGCCCAGCAGCAACAGTGTTTCGCCGCGCTCGGTGCCCAGCCCGGTGGGGATGCGCCGGCTCACATCGTCGATCACACCGAGCACCCCGACCACCGGAGTGGGCAAAATCGCCGAGGAACCAGTCTGGTTGTAGAAGCTGACGTTGCCGCCCGTGACCGGAATGCCAAGGGCCACACAGCCGTCGGCCAACCCGCGAACCGCCTGGGAGAACTGCCACATCACTGCGGGGTCTTCGGGCGAGCCGAAGTTCAGGCAGTTGGTCACCGCGACCGGGGTGGCGCCGGTGACCGCGACGTTGCGGTAAGCCTCGGCCAGCGCGAGTTGAGCACCGGTGTAAGGGTCGAGCTTGGTATAGCGTCCCGACGCGTCGGTCGACACCGCGATGCCGCGGCCGGTGGACTCGTCGATGCGCAGCACACCGCCGTCGGCGTGCTCGCACAGCACGGTGTTGCCGCGCACGTAGCGGTCGTATTGCTCGGTGATGAATCCGCGGCTGCACAGGTGCGGGCTGCCAAGCAGCGCAAGCAGTGTCGCGCGCAACTCCGGACCGGTGGTCGGCCGGGGCAATGCGGCCGAGCTGTCGGCGTTCAGGGCGTCCTGGGAATCGGGGCGTTGCACCGGACGCTGGTACACCGGACCTTCGTGCGCGACCGTGCGCGGAGGCACGTCGACCACCGTCTCGCCCCGCCAGGTGATGCGCAACCGGTCGCCGTCGGTGACTTCACCTATTACGGTGGCCAACACGTCCCATTTACGGCACACCGCCAGGAACGCATCGACGTTCTCCGGTGCGACGACGGCGCACATCCGTTCCTGCGATTCGCTGCAGAGCACTTCGGCGGGCGTCATGTCCTTGGCCCGCAGCGGCACGGTGTCCAGTTGGATGGCCATGCCGCCGTCCCCGGCGGACGCCAGTTCAGAAGTGGCGCAGGACAATCCGGCGCCGCCGAGGTCCTGAATGCCGATCACCAGCCCGCCGGCATACAGTTCCAGGCAACACTCGATGAGCACCTTCTCCATGAACGGGTCGCCCACTTGCACCGACGGCAACTTCTTGCGTGAGTTCTCCGCCCCCCCATCAGCGCTGAAGGTGTCCGATGCCAGCACCGACACCCCGCCGATGCCGTCCAGGCCCGTGCGGGCGCCGAACAGGATGATCTTGTTGCCGGTGCCCGAGGCGAACGCCAGATGCAAGTCTTCCTGCCGCAACACCCCGACACACATCGCGTTGACCAGCGGATTGCCGGCGTAGCTCGCGTCGAAGACCGTCTCCCCGCCGATATTGGGCAGGCCCAAGGAGTTCCCGTAACCGCCGATCCCACGCACCACGCCGTCGAGGACGCGGCGGGTGTCGGGTGCGTCGGCAGCGCCGAAGCGCAGCTGGTCCATCACGGCGACCGGCCGTGCACCCATGGCCATGATGTCGCGGACGATGCCGCCGACCCCGGTGGCAGCGCCCTGGTAGGGCTCGACATAGGAGGGGTGGTTGTGTGACTCGACCTTGAAGGTGACCGCCCAGCCGTCACCGATGTCGACCACGCCGGCGTTCTCGCCGATCCCGGCCAGCATGCCCACGCGCATCTCGTCGGTGGTGGTCTCCCCGAAATAGCGCAGGTGCACCTTGGAGGACTTGTACGAGCAGTGCTCGCTCCACATCACCGAGTACATGGCCAGCTCAGTGTCGGTCGGCCGGCGCCCCAGGATCTCGCGGATCCGCTCGTACTCGTCGTCTTTGAGACCCAGCTCGTGGAAGGGTTGCGGCTGGTCGGGGGTGCTGGCGGCGTGGTCGACGGTGTCAATCTCGGTACGCGCGCTCGTCACGCACACATTCTAGGTGGGCGCGTTGAGCTACTGCCCGGCCACGCAGAACTGGTTGCCTTCGGGATCGGCGAGGACCACCCAGCGGAAGTTGTCACCGATCGAGCGGCCACCGACCCTGGTGGCGCCCGCGGCGGTCAGCCGGTCCACTTCGGAGTCCACGTCGGCGGCGGTGAAGTCCAGGTGGACGCGGTTCTTCCCGGGCGTCGGGTCGGGCACCTTCTGGAAGCCGAGACGGGGTCCTTCCGGCCGCGACACCGCAATGAATTCCCCAGGCAGCAGTTCGTGCGTGGTGCCCCCGAACTGCTCGGCCCACCAGCCGGCCAGTCGGACCGGATCGGCGCTGTCAAAGGTGATCATCTCGATGTTGAGCGTCATACCGCCCGACCCTGGGCCTAGGGCGCCGGAGAAAGGAACGCCTCCAGGGCCGCGGCGTAGGAGGTGACGTCCCGGGCGCCCATCAACTCGCGGGCCGAGTGCATCGCCAGCTGGGGTGCGCCGACGTCGACCGTGGGGATGCCGGTACGCGCCGCGGCCAGCGGTCCGATGGTGGACCCGCAGGGCAGATCGGCGCGGTGTTCGTAGCGTTGCAGTGGCACTCCGGCTTGCCGGCAGGCCAGCTCGAACGCCGCCGCGGTGCGCCCGTCGGTGGCGTAGCGCAGGTTTGGATGCACCTTGAGCACCGGGCCACCGTTGACCTCGATCCAGTGGCCGGGTTCGTGCCGTTCGGGGTAGTTGGGGTGGGTGGCGTGCGCCATGTCGGCCGAGGCCAGCAGCGAGGCGGGTAGCAGCCGCAGCAGGTCTTCCCGGTCACCCCCGGCGGACAGCACGATGCGCTCCAGCACCGTGGTCAGCAAGTTCGATTGGGCGCCGTGGTCAGAGGTCGAACCGACCTCCTCGTGATCGAACAGCACCAGCACGGGCACGACGTCATTGGCCGATGCCCCCAAGAGCGCTTCGAGCCCGGCGTAGCAGCTGGCCTGGTTGTCCAGGCGCGGTGCGCTCAGCATGCTCTCGTCGGCCCCGATCACGGTCGACGGTGTCAGGTCATGGGTCATCAGGTCGGCGGCCAGCACGTCGCCTTCGGCCACCCCGGCACGCTGCGCCACATATCCGACGAAGGACCTGATCTGGTCCCCGACCGCCCAGACCGCGTTGACGTGTCGTTGCGGGTCGAGTGTCAGCGACTTGCGGTCCTCGGCCAAATGGATGGCAAGCTGGGGAACCCGCAAGATCGGATCGTCGATACGGACCAGCCGGTCGCTGACCCCGGCGCCGTCGCGCACCGACAGTCGTCCACTGATGCCGAGGTCGCGGTCCAGCCACGAGTTCAGCCAGGCGCCCCCGTACGGCTCCAGCGCCGCCACCCGCCACCCGCCCACCACCCGGTCCGGATGCTGCTTGACGCGCAGGTTCGGGCTGTCGGTGTGCGCGCCGATGATCCGGAAAGGCGTTGCGCTGCTGGCATTCTCGCTATTCCATGCCACGATCGAGCCGGATCGGACGGTGAAGTAGCGGCCGGGTCGGTCCGGCCACCGGTCGGCTTCGGCGAGCTCGGTGTATCCGGCGTCGAGCAGTCTTGCGGCCACGGTCGCGCAGACGTGAAAGGGCGATGGAGAGGCATCGATGAATTCGCACAATCGCAGTCCGTTGGCCGCCATGTAGCCATGTTTAGCACCGACGCTTTAGGGTCTTTGGCTGTGCCCGCCGTTTTACCGCAGCCGATCTTGGAGCCGTTGACGCCCGCCGCGATCTTTCTGGTGGCCACCATCAACGACGGCGGCGAAGCGACCGTCCATGACGCGCTGCCGGCGCTGCCGGGACTGGTACGCGCGATCGGCTTTCGCGACCCGGCGAAACGCTTGTCTGTGGTGACCTCGATCGGGTCGGACGCGTGGGACCGGTTGTTCGCCGGGCCGCGGCCGGCGCAACTGCATCCGTTTGTTGCGCTGCAGGGTCCGCGGCACGTCGCGCCGGCGACACCTGGCGACCTGTTGTTTCACATCCGCGCGGAAAGCCTCGACTTCTGCTTCGAATTGGCCGGCCGCATCATCAAGGAGATGGTCGGTGCGGTGACGGTTGTCGACGAGGTGCACGGGTTCCGGTTTTTCGACAACCGCGACTTATTGGGGTTCGTCGACGGCACCGAAAATCCGGACGGGCCGTTGTCGGTCAGTGCCACGCAGATCGGTGACGAGGATCCCGACTTCGCCGGTGGCTGCTATGTGCACGTGCAGCGGTACCTCCACGATATGGCCGGGTGGGAGTCGCTGTCGGTGACCGAGCAAGAGCTGGTGATCGGTCGAACCAAGTTGGAAGACATCGAACTTGGTGAGGACAACAAACCGGCCAACTCGCACATCGCCCTGAACGTCATCACCGACGACGACGGCACCGAGCTGAAGATCGTCCGGCACAACATGCCGTTCGGCGAAGTGGGTACGGGCGAATACGGCACCTACTTCATCGGCTATTCGCGCACTCCGGAAGTCACCGAACGGATGCTGCGGAACATGTTTCTCGGTGATCCGCCCGGCAACACCGACCGCATCCTGGATTTCTCCACGGCGGTCACCGGCGGATTGTTCTTCTCCCCCACCGTCGACTTCCTCGACGACCCGCCGCCGCTGCCCGATTCCCTCACCGCGCCTGCCGCGGCGGCCGCCTCAGTTTCCGCCGACGGATCACTTGCGATTGGCAGCCTGAAAGGAACGCCTCAATGAACAACCTGTACCGGGATCTGGCGCCAGTCACCGAATTGGCCTGGGCCGCGATCGAAGTGGAGGCGTCGCGGACCTTCAAACGCCATATCGCCGGGCGCCGGGTGATCGACGTCAGCCAGCCGGGCGGACCCGTCGCCGCCGCAGTCAGCACCGGTCGGCTGATCGACGTCGAGGCGCCCAGCGACGGCGTGGTGGCGCATCTGCGTGCAGCCAAACCTCTTGTCCGGCTGCGCGTTCCGTTTACCCTCTCGCGGGAGGAGATCGACGACGTCGAGCGTGGGTCCAACGACTCCGACTGGGATCCGGTCAAGAAGGCCGCCAAGAAGCTGGCCTTCGTCGAGGACCGGACAATCTTCGAAGGTTATCCCGCTGCGTCGATCGAGGGCATCCGGACCTGCAGCTCGAACCCGGCGCTGACGCTTCCCGAAGATCCGCGGGACATCCCCGACGTCATCACCCGGGCCCTGTCCAGCCTGCGACTGGCCGGTGTCGACGGCCCGTACTCGGTGCTGCTGTCGGCCGATGTGTACACCAAGGTCAGCGAGACCACCGAGCATGGCTATCCCATCTTGGAACACCTCAATCGACTGGTTGACGGTGACATCATCTGGGCGCCGGCCATCGACGGCGCTTTTGTGTTGACCACCCGCGGCGGCGATTTCGACCTGCAGCTGGGCACCGACGTTTCGATCGGCTACCTCAGCCATGACGCCGAGACGGTGCAGTTGTATCTGCAGGAGACGCTAACGTTCCTGTGCTACACCTCCGAGGCGTCCGTCGCGTTGAGCGCAACGGCGGGTTGAGAATCGACTACAGCAATTCTCCGGCGATCAGCAATTCCGACGGTGGTGATAGGCCCACAGCGCGCAGCCCATCCGCGAACCGCGTGTGCCCTAGAGATCTAGCACCAAGTCGCTCGCCGGCGCGGCCGAGCAGATGAGTACCGAACCGGCAGTAGGCGGATCCAGCGGTGGCTGCAGATATTTCGTGGCCCCCGCGACCACCCCCGTTTCACACACGTGACACACCCCGCTCCGGCATGAAAAGCGAGTCGGCACGTCACATGCCTCCGCAAGCTCGAGAATGCTCCCGTATTGGGGCGACCAGTTCACCGTGAGCCCACTGCGCGCGAACGTGACCGCGGGTCCGGCACCGGGCGCGCCCATGGGTATGTGCGGCGGTTTGAGCGGCGCGACGACGACGCCGGGATTGATCGCCGGCAGGGCGCCGAACAGCTCACTGTGTATGCGCGCGGAGTCGATCCCGACCTCGACCAGGGCGGACCGCATATCGGTCATGAAACCCGTTGGGCCGCATAGGTACACCTCGGCTACGGGCGGTAATCCCAGTGCCGCGATGGCTTGACGGTCGAGTCGGTGCCCCGATTCGGTGTAGAACACCTGCGCTCGCGCATGGGGCAGCGACTGGATGAGCGCCGTCACCTCGGTCGCGAACGTATGGCTAACCGGACTCCGTGTGGTGTGCAGCCACCAAATCTCGCGGCCGCTCGCCCCCGCCGCCAGCGCGTGCAACATGGCCAACACCGGAGTAGCGCCAATTCCCGCCGAAATCAGCACCACTGGACTGCTGCTTTCACTGAGACAGAAGTCACCGCGCGGCGCGGCGGCTTCCAGAACGGAACCAGCCGAGACGTGTTCGTAGAGCCATCGGCTCACCCATCCGTGCTCATCGCGCTTGACGCTGATGCGGTACTCGCCCGCAGCAGGATCCCCGGACAGGGAGTAGCTACGCAGCGGTGCCGGATCCCCCGCGCCGGGCACCTTGACCGTCAGGTACTGGCCCGGGCGAGGTGTCGGCAGCGGGCGACTGTCTTCGGCGGTGAGCCAAATCGACAGGACATGCCCAGCCTCCGGTGCGGTCGCGCGCACCCTCAGTGGACGAAAGCCGTCCCACGCCAAGGCCGTCGGCGCAACGACGGCAGGGTTGTCGTGTGCTGCCAGCATGTCGTGGAAGGACTGCTGCCAGCCCGGACTCAATGCCGGAACGTCAACAATCTTGCGCAATTGATCGATATTGCGGTCAGGCAGGTAGAGAAGCGCATCCACATCGGCGACGCTGAGCGCGTGAGCCCCACGACGAGTCAGCAAGATGTCATCACCGGCCCGCACCTGACCCTCCCTGATCACGCGCAGGTAAAATCCTGGCCGGTGTTGCGAGACAAGAAGATTGGGCATCTCAGGCTCGCCCAGTCGCAGCCCCACCCGGAAACAGGTGACACGCGGCTGAGTGACTTCGAACTCGGCAGTGCCAATTTGGTACCGGTCGCCGATGCAGACATCCGCGTCGGAAAGTCCGGTTACAGTGAAGTTCTCACCGAAATTCCCGGGCCGCAAGTCATCCCGGTGCAGGTAGTCCTTCCAGAAGTCATATGACTCGACTTGATACACCAGGACCGCGCGTTGCTCACCACCGTGCCCGGCGAGATCGCCCTGACCGTCACCGTCGAGATTGAGTCGGCGTACCCGCACCGTTCCGTCGACCGGCGTCTTCCAGATACCGGTGTACACAGTCTTTTCGCGCCATCGCACGTCTTTGGGCATGCCAACGTTGACCGAGACCAGCTTGCCCACTTGCGCTCCTCATGGACACCGAAGAGTGGGTTGAGTGTCCCAGAATATGGCATCCACTTCGGCTTGGTCAACGATTGCACGGCGCCAGCTTTGGTGCATACTGGGATGCGTATCCCAGAATTCTGCGAGCGGGAGGACACCATGCCGGCCGTACATCATCGTTATGTCACCGTCGAGGGGCATCGGCTGTTCTTCCGGGAAGCCGGTCACCCCGGAGCGCCGGCCGTGGTCCTTCTGCACGGGTTCCCGACCAGCTCGTACATGTTCCGTGGTCTCATTCCGGCGCTCGCCGACCGATATCACGTAATCGCACCGGACCACTTGGGCTTCGGCCTGTCCGACGCTCCACCGGTCGAGGAGTTCGACTACACCTTCGACGCCCTGACCGACCTGACCGCCGCCTTACTGCACCACCTTCGAGTCGACACGTACGCGATCTACGTGCAGGATTACGGCGCACCCATCGGGTGGCGGCTGGCCATCCGAAAACCGACCGCGATCGCCGCAATTGTCAGCCAGAACGGCAACGGCTACGACGCTGGATTCGTCGAAAGCTTCTGGAAAGTGGTGTGGGCTTATCAAAGCGATCCATCCCCCACCAACGAGGCCGCGGTTCGGCAGTTCCTCACCCTCGAGGCCACGCGTTGGCAGTACCTCACCGGGGTCACCGACGAGACCCTGGTAGACCCCGAATCGTGGCAGCACGACTACGCCCTGCTGTCTCGTCCCGGCAACGATGAAGTGCAACTGAAATTGTTCCGCGACTACGCCACCAACGCGCCGCTGTACCCGCGCCTGCACGAGTACTTCCGCGCGACCGGTGTTCCGCTGCTCGCGGTGTGGGGCCGCGGGGACGAGATCTTCGGTCCGGAGGGTGCGCAGGCCTTCGCCACCGACTTGCCAGACGCGCAAATCCACCTGTTGGACGGCGGACACTTCCTGCTCGAGTCGGCGCTGCCAGAGGTCACCCAATTGATCCGAACGTTTCTGGCCCGGAACTGCTCAGCACCCGACCGGATCGAGGGCACCCGCAATGAGCGGGATGTCCCATAGTTGGGGCCACTAACGAGTTAGCCTGACGCCATGGCGGCTCTGGATGCTGGCAACGAACGGCGGTTGACGCCGAAGGGGCGCGCCACCCGTGACCGGATCGTGGCGACGGCCGCCGAATTGATCGTCCATGAGGGGCTGTCGGCGTTCAGAATGGACAGCGTCCGCAAGGCCGCGTCGGTCAGCGGTTCGCAACTTGCGCACTACTTCGCCGACAAGAGTGCACTCGTCCGCGCGGTCATAGCCCACCAAATAGGCGTGGTGCTGGACTTCCACCGCCAACCGCAGCTGGGCGACCTGGACTCGTTTGACGACTTCGAGCACTGGATTGACCTCAACATGGGGTATCTGCATCGCGTCGGAGGCACGGGCACTCCTACCTATCACGCGCTGGCCGCAAAGCTGGCGAAGTCCGATCCGGACTCCGCACACGCCACCCGCGAAGCGCTGGGCGCTGGTTACCGGCAGTGGATTGACTTGCTGGAGCGCGCGATTCAGCGCATGAAAGACGAAGGGGTACTGGTACCGGAAGCCGACCCGCGTCAACTGGCCATGGTCATTGTCAGCGCCCACCAGGGCGGCGGCACGCTGGCCTACACCTACCTGCAGGAATGGCCGCACGAACACGCCATTCGATTCGCCGTCAACTATCTGCGCATGTTCGCCTCGGACTTCGCTGAACGGGCGCCACGCCCCCCGCGGCGTCAGCGCCCTCGACGCGCGACCAACGACCGGGCCAGCTGAGCCCACAGGCGACGACATGGCCGGCAATCCCACCCCGCGGTTCACCCGCAAGGGACTTGCTACGCGGGCACGCATCCTCGACGTTGCCGCGCGGTTGATGTTCGAGCGCGGCATTGCCAACACCAGCATCGACGACGTCCGCAGGACGGCTTCGGTGGGTGGTTCGCAGATTGCGCACTATTTCCGCGACAAACGAGACCTCACTCGCCATGTTGTCGCGTTGCGACGCGAACATGTGCAGGCGTTCCACAGCCAGCCAAAGTTGGCCCAGCTGGACAGCTTTGACGCGTTGCGGGCATGGGCCGACGCATGCATCGCCGACATCGACACCGTCTACCGACGCGGCGGATGCGTCTATGGATCGCTGGCAGGCGAATTGATCGACGCCGACGCGGAGGTGCATGAGGACCTGTCGCAAGGCTACGACGACTGGATCGACATACTGCGTGACGGTCTGGCGCTGATGCAACAGCGCGGTGATTTACACCCGGCGGCAGACCCGCAGCACTTGGCGGTGGCCCTGATCGCCGCCCACCAAGGCGGCGCGATGGTCACCCACGCCACAGGTGATCCGGCACCGCTGCGCGCAGCGCTGATGGCCGCGGTGGATTACGTCCGCTCATTCGCTGCCCAACCCACGCCCGGTAAGCCCGATTCATCGCGCCGGCGCTGAGCCGTCGGCTAGACAATATTGGGATGGTTGGCCCATAATACTGGGATAGGTAGCCCACTTCAGTCGATCCGGAACGAGGCACCGCATGTCCACCATCAGTCCACCGCCGAGCGCGCCCGCAGTGGTTCGCGAATCACACACCGGCGAAACCATGCGCGCCATCGTTTTAGACGGGTTTGGCGGCCTCGACAGACTGGTCTACACCGACATACCCAAGCCGCTGCCCAAGCTCGGCGAAGTGGTGATCAAAGTCCAGGGTTTCGGCATAAACCACGCCGAGATGCACATGCGCCGCGGTGAATGGGCCGAAGCCGCCGAAGTCAGCGGCATCGAATGTGTCGGCGTCGTCGACGCCTGCCCCGGTGGGGAATTTTCCGTCGGCGCCAAGGTTGCAGCGCTGATGGGCGGTTTGGGACGAACCATCAACGGCAGCTACGCCGAATACACGCGGGTGCGCACGGCGAACGTCGCCCTGATCGACTCCGACCTGCCTTGGTCACAATTGGCGGCCCTGCCCGAGACTTTCGCGACAGCCTGGACTTGCTTGTTCCGCAACCTCAACCTGCAAGCCGGACAAACCGTGGTGATTCGCGGCGCCACTTCGTCATTCGGACAGGCAGCGGTCAAGATGGCGGTGGCTGCCGGTGCCCGGGTGATCGCCACCAGCCGCAACAGGGAACGCTTCCCGACGCTCGAACGCCTGGGCGCGGCAAGGGCGGAAGTAGAGCGGCGCGACCTGGCCACCAACATAGCCGAGGCCAAACACATTGACGCCGTGCTGGATCTGGTCGGCAACAGCACCATCTTGGACTCGCTCGACATGCTGCGCCGCGGTGGCAGCGCCTGCCTGGCGGGTTGGCTGGGCGGGCTCGCCCCCATCGCCGAATTCAATCCGCTGCTGCGCATGGCCAGCGGTGTCAACCTGAATTTCTTCGGCAGCTTCGTCTTCGGCACGCCGGGATTTCCGCTGTCCGACGTTCCGCTGGCCGACATCGCACGGCAGGTGGCCGACGGACAACTCGACGTCAAACCGTCGCACGTCTTCACCTTCGATCAGATTCAGCAAGCGCACGAACTGATGGAATCGGGACAAGCTGGCGGAAAGATGGTCGTCGTCATGGATCCTGAATCCCCTTAAAGGAGGTGACGAACGATGGGTTTGGCATGGCAGCAAGGTCCGTTGGCCATTGGATCAGTTGGACATTTCCTTACTGAGCAGCCACTTCCGCCGCGCCTGTTGTTCGCTGAGCCGTTGCGGCGCCGGATGCGGGTATGCTTCGCCGGCCAGTGGATCGCCGACAGCGACGACGTCGTTCTGCTGCACGAGCCGGGCCGGTATCCGGTTGCGTATTTCCCGCGCAACGACATCGCCCCTGGCGCCTTGACCGCCGAAGAACGCGTCACTCACCATCGCGATCTAGGTGACACGCAGTGGTTCACCGTAACGCTTGCGCAGCGCGAAGCCGGCCATGCCGCTTGGCAACACACCGCTTTGCCGCCCCACGCCGCAGTCTTGGATGGACGCGTGGCGTTTGCCTGGCGCGCGATGGACGCCTTTTACGAAGAAAACGAACGCATCGTCGGCCATGCCGCCGACGCCTACCATCGGATCGACATCCGGAGCACCACAAGGCATCTCGTAGTCAAGGATGGCAACCGGACAATCGCCGACACCACACGCCCGCTGGTCCTGTACGAGTCAGGGTTCGCACCCCGCTGGTATGTACCGCGCCAAGACATCAATGTGGCGGCCTTGAACCCCGTCGAGGGACAGACGTTCTGCCCATACAAGGGTCTGGCTTCCTACTACGACGTCGGTGACCACAAACGTGCCGCGTGGTCATACGTCAACGCATGGTCGGAGGTGGCGCGCGTCAGCAACATGGTGTCGTTCGAGCCGGACAAGATCGAGGTCGATCTGGACGGCAGGCGGCTGCATCTGGAGCCGGGCCAAACCGTCATACCACACGGCGTGGACCGTGGACTCGACATAGACGAGGTGCAGCGCGCGATCCCATCCGGGAACACATGATGGAGGCGCTGCTGGAAGTCGTCATTCTGCCGGTGTCCGATGCGGACCGCTCGTTGCTTTTCTACCGCGCCCAGGTCGGCTTCCGACTCGACGTCCACTATGCACCCGCCCCGGAATTCCGGGTCATTCAGTTGACCCCCGAAGGTTCCGCGACCTCAATACAATTCGGTGTTGGCTTGACCGAAGCCGCTGCCGGTTCGGTGCGTGGCCTCTATCTTGTGGTGGCTGACATCGAGCGTTACCGCGCGGAACTCGTCGGTCGCGGGGTCGAGGTCGGTGACGTACGGCACAAGGACGCTGCCGGAGGCTGGCGCGGTGGGTATCTGGCTGGCGTAGACCCGGACCACGGCGACTACGCTAGCTTCGCCGACTTCTACGATCCCGACGGCAACGCGTGGGTGCTGCAGGAACGTAATCATCCGTGGGCTTGAGGCGACCAGGTGACAACTCGAAAAGCGAGCCCCGACAGGATCAAAGCGTTCTCCGACGGCGTCTTTGCGGTAATCATCACCGTTCTCGTGCTCGAGCTGAGACCACCGGACAACGGCAGTTTCCGCGCTTTGCTGCCGCTGTGGCCCACGGGTCTGAGCTACGTCGTCAGCTATCTGTTCATAGCGATCGTCTGGGTCAACCACCATCACTTGTTCAACTACGCCGAGGTCGCAACCTCGCGCCTGGTGTGGTCCAATTTTGCGCATCTCTTCTCGGTTTCGCTAATCCCCTTCACGACTGAATGGATCGCCGATACGCGGTTGGGGGATGCTCCCGTGGCGCTGTACGCCGCGGTTTTCGTCCTGGTGAACATCACCTATCTGGCGCTGTGTTGGGAAGCGGTCGATCGACCCGCGCACGAGGACGTGCCGCAGCAGATGCGGCGCATGATGCGAATGCGGTCCGTTGTGACCATCGGGATCTTCAGCGCGGCGGCCGTCATTGCGTTGCGCTGGCCGGTGGCAGCGATGGCTTTGATTTGTTTGTGCCTGGTCGGGTATCTACGGCCGGACCTTCCCGACCGAAAAAACCAGGAGCGTTGACCGTGCCACCGTCCGTACTTGTCTTCGATGTCAACGAGACGCTGATCGACATCGACTCAGTCGCAACACTCTTCGACGACTTGTTCGGCGAGAAGCGGCTGCTGCGGGAATGGTTCAACCAGCTCATCATGTACTCGATGTCAATCACCCTGTCCGAAAACTACGTCGATCTCTTCACCTTGGGCCAGTCAGTGTTGCGGATGTTGGGTGAGGTCCACCAGGTGCAGATCAGCGACGCTGATACCGAACGACTCAAGACGTTGTTGCGCACCATGCCCGCTCACCCCGACGCCGCGGACGGATTGGCAGCCCTCCGGGACAACGGCTTTCGACTAGTCACGCTCACTAATTCACCGGCCATCCCGGGCAGCCCGACGTCGCTGGACAACGCCGGGCTCGCGCGCTTCTTCGAGCAACAGCTCAGCGTCGACTCCTGTCGGGCCTTCAAACCGGCACCGGCGGTGTACCGCCACGTGTGCCAGGCGCTCGACGTTGCGCCGGCCGACTGCATGATGGTCGCGGCACACCCATGGGATCTGCTAGGCGCGCAGCATGTCGGCTTCGGGTCAGCCTTGATCACCCGGCCCGGCAACGCGGTGCTGGCCGCCGACGGCCTCCCGCGACCGGACCTCGTGGTTAGCGACTTGCGCGAGCTCGCAAGTCAACTCAGTGCCAATGACCGCTGAGGTGACGACGCGAGTAGCTTCGTTGCGGGACACCGACACGCGAGAGGATCGTTGAGCATGGCAGCGGACCGACAGGACCAAGAATTCGACGTCGTTGTCCTCGGGGCGGGGCCGGTGGGGCAGAACGCCGCGGACCGGGCCCGGGCGGCCGGGCTCAGCGTGGCGGTGGTCGAACGTGAACTGGTCGGCGGTGAATGCTCTTATTGGGCCTGTGTGCCCAGCAAGGCGCTGCTGCGTCCGGTTTTGGCCATCTCCGACGTCCGGCGGGTGGATGGCGCGCGCCAAGCCGTGACCGGCGACATCGACCCGGCCGGTGTCTTCGCGCGCCGCAATCGCTATGTCAGCGATTGGGACGACAGCGGCCAGGCCGACTGGGTGGCCGGCATCGGGGCGACATTGATCCGCGGTCACGGACGGCTGGACGGCCCGAAACGAGTCAGCGTCTCGTCGGGCGACGGACCACGTGCGCTGACGGCCCGGCACGCGGTGGTTGTCTGCACGGGCAGCAGGCCCGCGATGCCTGACTTACCCGGCATCGACGAGGCACGCCCGTGGACGAATCGCCAAGCCACCGACAGCAGTTCGGTGCCGCGCCGGCTCGCCGTCGTGGGCGCTGGTGGTGTGGGTGTCGAAATGGCCACCGCGTGGCAAGGTTTGGGCTCGGCCGTCACCTTGCTGGTGCGCGGCTCACAGCTGCTGCCCCGGATGGAGCCCTTCGTGGGAGAGCTCCTACGCCAGGGTCTCACCGAGACGGGCGTCGACGTGCGCACCAAGGTGTCGGTGCGCGCGCTGCGCAGGCCGGACCCCAACGGACCGGTCACTGTCGACCTCGACGATGGCAGCGAATTGGAAGTGGACGAAATCCTGTTCGCCACCGGCAGGGCACCGCTGACCGACGACATCGGCTTGGAGACAATCGGTTTGACACCGGGCAATTGGCTGGAGGTCGACGACACCTGCCGGGTGCGCGCCGTCGAGGACGGCTGGCTCTACGCGGCGGGAGACGTCAATCACCGCGCCTTGCTGACTCACCAGGGTAAGTACCAGGCCCGGATCGCTGGTGCCGCCATCGGCGCTCGCGCCGCCGGTGAACCACTGGACACCGCACCTTGGGGAACGCACGCGACGACGGCCGACCATCACGCGGTGCCGCAAGCGTTCTTTACCGATCCCGAGGCTGCGGCGGTGGGTCTGACGGCCGAACAGGCGGCGCAGGCCGGCCACCGGGCCAAGATCATCGATGTGGAGATCGGCGAGGTGGTCACCGGCGCAAAACTTTTCGCCGACGGATATACGGGGAAGGCGCGCATGGTGGTCGACGTCGATCGCGGTCACCTTCTCGGGCTCACTCTGGTCGGCCCCGGCGTCACCGAGTTGCTGCACGCCGCCACCATTGCGGTTGCCGGGCAAGTGCCGCTGGAGCGGCTGTGGCATGCCGTCCCGTGCTTCCCGACCATCAGCGAGTTCTGGCTGCGCCTACTCGAGGCGTACCGGGATTCGGCTTACCAGCTGGTGTGACGGGATCGGCGTCCCCGGTCATCGACTCGCGGCACGGCGCAGCAAGTACGGCGCGAAGAACCGGTGGCCACGCCGGATCACCGGCCACGCGTTGCGTGCGTAGGGAGTGTCCAGCGCGATCAGGGTGGCGACGACGACCCGCCCGGGCGCCGTCACAGCGATGAGCCGGGCGCGGAGCCCCGCCGAGGAATCCAGTCCTACCGCGAAGGAATCGTTTCCCTGATGCAGTATTTTCCAGCCGAGGACGTAGCCGGGTGTCGGGGTGACCGGGCCGAACTTCGCGCCCAACAGAGCTTTTCCGAGCCCTGCCCAAGGCAGTTGAAACCAGCGCGGGGCCCCTTCCAGGAACGCCCGTAGCCATTGCTCCGGCGTTCGCGATGCACCGGTCGAAACGGTGTAGGCGTCCTCGTAGTCGACACGGTCGAGCAGACCAAGCTCCGCGACCAGATCAGGCACTTGGGTTTCGGTCGCCGTGGTCATGATGCCTCGCCACCTGCGCGGGCTGCGAAATGATCATCACGCTCCGCAAGGCGCTTGAAGTTCAGCAGTTGACGACGGGCCATGACCAGGTCGCCGACACTCAACAGGGGCGCCAGCGGCCAACCCCACGGCGACGCGATCTTCAGAAGCAACCGGGTACCGTCACCGTCCGGTTCGAGCAGATACGACATGACGACTTCTCCGATGCGGCCGGTCAGTTGACGTCCGGGCGTTACTGACAGCACCCGCCCGAGGGGACGACCCAGCGCAGCGGTGAACGTCTCGCCGGGCACGGGATCTGGCAGGCCGCGCAGCGCGCGGGGCGACCGCCGACCGCCGTTGTCGATCCAGTCGTAGGAATAGGGCGCGAGCCGGATCTGGATCAGCCATGGCCACAACCGGTTTGGCGGCACATCGACCGAGACGCCGCGCCACAACCGAGATCTCGCCCCGGGAAGTATCTGGTCACAGGGGAAGGTCCGGGCTACTTCCTCGTCCGTGACGCCCCAGCGGTCACTATCGTTCCTCCAATTACTGAACGCACCGACCACCTAAACGCACTGTATAGTATTTGGCTCATGGGGTCGAGAGGTCGCACGCGCAATCCGCAGATCGATGCGGCCATCCGCGCGGCGGCAGCCGAACTACTCGCCGACGTCGGTTACGCCAACTTGACGATGGAAGCCGTGGCGGCCCGCGCGGGCGTCAGTAAAGCGACGCTGTACCTGCGCTATCCCTCGCGCGCGGTTCTGGTCTTCGATGCGATCTTCGGCAAAACCAAGTCGCTCCTCATTCCCGACTACGGCGACATCCGCGCCGAACTGCGTGAGGCCTATCGCTGGGCGGTCGACGAGTTCTCCGCGCCGGAAGCTCGTGCCGCCATCCCTGGCCTGCTCGCCGAGATCGGCTCCGCGCCCGAGCTGGCCCGACTGGTGCGCGAGGTCGCAATGCAGTCCGAGTACGAGCGGGTGCGGTCCATGCTGGAACGCGCGCAGGGCCGGGGACAGATCCGCGCGGACGCCGATATCGCGTTGATGATCGATGCGTTCATCGGCACCGCATTGGCTCGGGTAACGCTGATCGACCACGCCCTCGACCACGCCTTCGGCGATCGGCTCGTCGACCTGCTCCTCGACGGAGCAAGCTAAGCCGTTTGATACACGGCGATTTCGACGAGATTGCCATCGGGGTCGCGACAATAGTGTGAGGTCATCGGCCCCAACGCGCCGGTCCGGGGCACCGGCCCGGAGGTGATCACCACCGCGCACGCGCTCAGGTGTTCGCGTATCTCGTCGGGGCTGGCGCTAGTGACGAAGCACAGATCCGCCGAGCCGGCCGCCTCGACGGTTCCCGTCACCCAGTCGGGGTCGTCGGCCAGTGCGCCGAGCGGTCGCAGATTGAGCTTCTGATTGCCGAAGCGAAGCGCGGTTCTGCCGGTCGCTCCGAAGGTCTCGCGGGTCATGCCGAGCACCCGCTGGTACCAGTCGGCGCTGGTATCCACGTCGCGGCAATTCAACACAATGTGGTCGAGCCGATCCACCTGGAAGCTCACCAGCAACCTCCACTCAGCAAATTCTCAACTGATTCTTCGGCACTGCTTTCCCTGACTCAAAGCATCCACATAGGAGCCGGCCTCAACATCAGTATCATGACCGAGCCGATGGGCGAGCCGCTGATCACCGAGTTGATCGAACGCTACCTGCGTTCCCGCGGGCGCCGATACTTCCGCGGTCAACACGACGGAGAGTTCTTCTTCGTCGTTGACTGCGGCCGGCGCCGCATGCATGTGCACTTGGGCATCCCTGGCCCGCACAGCGACACCTTCACCGTGCGACTTACCCCGGCATACTTCTTTCCCGTCGCCGAGGCCGGAACGCTGAACAACCGCGTCACCGAATGGAACAAGCGCCACAGCGATGTCGCGGCGGTCGTGCACGGGTCCTCCGACCCGCAGCGCATCGGCG
>NZ_LZLE01000292.1 GCF_001673155.1 Mycobacterium sp. 1423905.2
CGGACACGCTCGAGGCGCTCGGGGTCCGCATCGACCTAGGGCCCGACCAGGTGGCGCGCAGCCTGGCCGAGGTCGGCATCGGATTCTGCTTCGCGCCGCAGTTCCATCCGTCCTACCGGCACACCTCGGCGGTACGCCGCGAGATCGGGGTGCCAACGGTGTTCAATCTGCTTGGGCCACTGACCAATCCGGCTCGACCACGGGCCGGGTTGATCGGCTGCGCCTTCGCCAACCTTGCCGAGGTGATGGCCGGGGTGTTCGCGGCGCGACGCTCCAGCGTGCTGGTGGTGCACGGCGACGACGGGCTCGACGAGTTGACCACCACGACCACCAGCACCATCTGGCGGGTGCAGGCGGGGACCATAGACAAGCTGACGTTCGACCCCGCAGGCTTCGGGTTCGCCCGCGCCGACCTCGACCAGCTGCGCGGCGGTGATGCCCAAGCCAACGCGGCGCAGGCCCGTGCGGTGCTGGCCGGCGCCGCCGGGCCGGTGCGCGACGCGGTGGTGCTCAACGCTGCGGGCGCGATCGTCGCCCACGCCGGGCTATCCAGCCGCGCTGAATGGCTGCCGGCGTGGGAGGACGGGTTGCGCCGGGCCGGCGCGGCGATCGACAGCGGCGCGGCCGAACAGCTGCTCGCGCGATGGGTGCGGTTCGGCCAGCAGATCTGACTGCCAGCTGTCCCAGCTCTCTCGGCTATCGAGGGCCTGTTCGGCGGCAATGCGCGCCGACCGCGCCGAGGCCGCCCACGCTGCCCACGGACCCGCCGAACGCACCGGCGAACACCAACCGTCGTCGGATTCGTCGCCGGCGACCCGCACGATGCGTACGCCCGGCGCGGTGAGCCAGCGGGTGATGAGCGCGGCCTCCTCGACCAGCGCGCCGCCCAGCGGCGCCGGCGTCGGCAGAACCGCTTGCGCCGCAACGGTGATCGCGTCAATCACCGGCATCGGCGGCACGCCGCGCGCGGCGCCCCCCGCCGCGGCGAGCTGCCCGTGCCGGATCACCGCGAGGTGGTAGCCCCCGCTGCCGTCCGGGGCCGCCGCGGTCAGCTCGGGCAGCCGGGCCAGCGCGCGCAGCCGCTGGCCGCGCCACAGCATCTCGATGGCGGTGGCGACGTGGTCGCGCAGTCGTGCCGCGCTTTCGTAGTGTCGGCGCTCGGCCAGTCGGTTGACCTGCTCGACGGCCGCCTCCAGCGCGGCGTTGTCCAGTCCGTCGGTCAGGGCCAGCACGCGAACGGTGGCCGAGACGTATTGCGTGCGGGTCACATCGCGGGCGGCCGGGCACGGGGACACCTCGACTTGCGGGCAGTCCGGCCCGTGCCGGGCCGAGCGTCCCAGCCGCTTGGTGCAGGTGCGGATGCCGGTGAACCGGGCCAGCAGCGCCGCGGTGTCCGCGGCGTCGGCGCGGGAACGGAACGGGCCGACGACTCGATCGTGGCGGGGGTTTCGGACCACCGACAGCCGCGGAAACGCCTCGTCGCTGAGCGCCACCCACCACCAGCGGTGCGGGAACTTCGACCGGCGGTTGTAGGGCGGGGCATGCGCGGCCAGCAGCCGCAACTCCCGCACGCCGGCTTCCAGGGCGTGGGCGCATTCGACGTGGTCGACCGCGGTGGCCAGGGTGACCATCTCCTTCATCCGGCCGCGCGGATCGGCGCCGGTGAAGTACTGGCTGACCCGCCGACGCAGGTCGACCGCCGTCCCGATGTAGAGCACCTCACCCGACGGTCCACGGAACAGGTAGACCCCCGGCCGGCGCGGCAGTTGCTCGGCCAGCACCCGCTTGCGCCGCTGCGCGGGGGTGACATCGGGCAGGTAGGCGCGCAGTTCGGCGTAGGTGTGCACACCCTGGTTGCCGACTCGTTCGATGAGGGCGTGCAACACCTCGACGGTCGCGCGGGCGTCGTCCAGCGCCCGGTGGGTGGGTTGAGTGGTGACCGCGAACAGCTTGGCCAACGACGCCAGCCGCACGCTGGGTGCCTCCTCCCGGCTCAACACCCGCCGGGCCAGCCGGACGGTGCACAACACCCGCGGCCGCGGCCAGGCGATGTTGCACCGCTGCGCGGCGGCGCGCAGGAAACCGATGTCGAAGCCGGCGTTGTGGGCCACCAGGATGGCGTCGCCGGCGAACTCGAGAAACATCGGCAGGACCGCGTCGATGGTCGGCGCGGCGCACACCATCGCGGTGGTGATGCCAGTCAGCTGGACAATCTGGGGCGGGATGCTGCGCTGCGGGTCGACCAGCGTCGCGAATTCCCCCAGCACAGCGCCGCCGCGCACCTTGACCGCCCCGATTTCGGTGATGGCGTCGGCCGCGGCGGCGTCGGTGCCGATCGCGCGGCCGCCGGTGGTTTCCAGGTCGACCACGACGAACGTGGTGTCGCGCAGCGACTCCGCGGCGTCCCACCCGTCCAGCTGGGCGAAAGTCAGCTGAGTCGCACCGGTCACGCCCATGGCGGTGAGGTTAGGTATGCGCACCGACAGCCGCGCGTTCCCACGCCGGGCCGGGCTTGTCGGTGCCCGCGGTTAGCGTTCGACGAGCAGCCTGACTGAGCGTTCGGAAAGGCGTGCGGAAAAATCGATGAGAGGACCTGACAAGCCATGGAGATGTCACATACCAGCGGCCCCGACGGCGCGGGCGGCACCAGCGGCCCACCGGGCCAGCCGGGTGCACCGGTGGTGATCGACTGCGACGACTGCGCGGTGCGGGGACCCGGATGCCGCGACTGCGTCGTCAGCGTATTGCTCGGAGTGCCCGAAATCCTTTCCTACGATGAACAAGTCGCGCTGGAAGCCCTCGCCGATGCGGGGTTGGCGCCGCGCTTGCGGTTGGTGCCGATCCATCGCGACCGTGCACCCGGGGTGGCTTAGCGAGCATGTATGGTGTTGGGCGCCATGCCAAAAGCGTTAAACCACTCCACAGAGAAATGACAGAAATCTACCCATTTTCTTAACTCCCTGCTTTGGACAAACGTCGATATCGTTTCGTAACCTGTTTGAGACCTAAACCCAGTTCGACGACTAAACGTCGACGGCAGTTTAAGGAAGCAAAATCTTGAGGCTCGACTGTAGGCATTCGATCGCGCGCGCAATCAAGCGGTCCGCCATCGGTTCGTTAGCGAGCTTCACCGCGTTGTCCGGGTTTCTGGCCGCGAATGCGCTTGCCGATCCAGCCCAGGACGCGCTGGCGAAGCTCAACGAGCTGTCCCGGCAGGCCGAGCAGACCACCGAGGCCATGCACAGCGCCGAGCTGGACCTGGGCGCCAAGCTGGCGGCCCAGCAGGCGGCCGACAAGAAGCACGTCGAGGACTTGGCCGCTGCCGATGCTGCCCGCGTCCGGCTGGGCACCTTCCAGACGGCGGTCAACAAGCTCGCCGCCGCCACCTACATGGGTGGGCGCACCGACGGCATGGCCGCGATCCTGACCGCCGAATCACCGCAACTGCTCATCGACCGGATGTCGGTGCAGCGCGTGATGGCGCGTCAAATGTCAACGCAGATGGCCGAATTCAAGGCCGCGGGGGAGCAGGCCGCGAAGGCCGAGCAGGCCTCGGCCAAGTCAGCCGCCGACGCCAAGGCCGCCGCCGAACAGGCCGCAGCGGTCCGAGCGAGCCTGCAGCACAAGCAAAGCCAGCTGCAAGTCCAGATCGCCGTGGTGAAGTCTCAGTACCAGGCGCTGACTCCCGAGCAGCGCACCGTGCTCGCCGACCCGGGACAGGTGCCGGCCGGACTGCCGGGCGGCCCCGGTCCGGAGGCCGCGCCGCCGGGTGCGCCGCCGGCCGAAGGCCAGCCGCCCGGTGAGGGCCCGCAGCCCGGTGGGATGCCCACCTTCAACCCGCCCGGCGAGGGTGGCGGAGGTGACCGTGCCCAGGTCGTACAGGCCGCGCTGACCCAGGTCGGCTCGCCGTACGTATGGGGCGGCGCCGCTCCCGGCGGCTTCGACTGCTCCGGGCTGGTGATGTGGGCGTTCCAGCAAGCCGGGATCGCGCTGCCGCACTCCAGCCAGGCGCTGGCCCACGGTGGTCAGCCGGTCAACCTGTCCGATTTGCAACCCGGCGATGTGCTGACCTTCTACTCCGACGCCTCGCACACCGGCATATACGTCGGTGACGGCATGATGGTTCACTCGTCGACCTTCGGCCAGCCGGTGCGGGTGGTGCCGATGGGCGCCGGTGGCCCGATCTACGACGCCCGGCGCTACTGATCCTCGCGCGGCACGGCGGGTGCGACGGCGCTCGCCGCTGCTACTGGCGTGCGTCCTCGTCGGTGAGCTGATCATCGGTGCAGCCGTGGTCGCCCCGGGCCGGTCCGCTGCGCCGGCGGCGCCAACCGCGCTGGTACCGCTGGTCGCCGCGGGCCGCACGATCCAGCTCAACGACCTGGGCGGCCCGCACACCGGCCGATTGCTGTCGCGGGTCGCGGCCGACATCGCTCCGGCCATCGACGCCGTGGTGGCGTTCTGGGGGGCCGACTGGTCGCGGGAGATCTCGGTGGTGGCCGCCGGCTCCGACGAGCAATTCCGGACCGCCGCCGGCGGGGGATCGGCGTCGCAGTGGACCGACATCGCGGCCGTGACCGTCGCCGACCGCGTCGACGCCGCCAGCCGGACGGCGGTCGGTCAGCGCATCGTCTTCGCGCCGGGCGCGGCCACCATGAGTGACGGCGCACTGCGAATCGTCCTGTCGCACGAGCTTTTCCACTATGCAGCGCGGGTCGACACCGCGCTGGACGCCCCGCGCTGGCTCACCGAGGGGGTCGCCGACTTCGTGGCCCGGCCCCGCTCGCCGTTGCCCGCCGGTGCGGGAGCAGCGGGGTCGTCGCTGCCGTCGGACCAAGAACTCGACATGCCCGGACCGCAACGCTCGCAGGCCTACGACCGGGCATGGTGGTTCACCCGCTTCGTGGCCGACAGCTACGGCCCGGACAAGCTGCGCCAGTTCTATGTGGCCACCTGTGGCCTCGGGCACGCCGACGTGCCGAGCGCCATCCGCGACGTACTGGGCACCGACGCGCAGGGCTTGCTGGCCGGCTGGCAACGGTGGCTGGACCGGTAGCCTTTCGCAGGTGAGCCGGGTCCTGCTGGTAACCAACGACTTTCCGCCCCGACGCGGCGGCATCCAGAACTACCTGGGCGAGTTCGTCGCTCTGCTGGCCGAGGCCGGGCTGCACGACATCACGGTCTACGCGCCGAAGTGGAAGGGCGACAACGCCTTTGACGAGGCGGCCCGGGCGCGTGGATACCGGGTGGTGCGCCATCCGGGCACCCTGATGCTGCCTGTCCCGACGGTCGACGGCCGCATGCGGCGGCTCATCGCCGAGCGCGACATCGACACCGTCTGGTTCGGCGCCGCCGCGCCGCTGGCCCTGCTGGCGCCGCGGGCACGACAGGCCGGCGCGACCCGGGTACTGGCCAGCACCCACGGCCACGAAGTCGGCTGGTCGATGCTTCCGGTCGCGCGCTCGGTGCTGCGGCGCATCGGGGAGAGCACCGACGTGGTGACTTTCGTCAGCCGCTATACCCGATCGCGGTTCGCCCCGGCGTTCGGGCCGGCCGCCTCGCTGGAGTACCTGCCCCCCGGCGTGGACAGCGACCGCTTCCACCCGGACGCCGGTGCGCGCGCCGAGTTGCGGCAGCGCTACCGGCTGGGTGAGCGGCCGACGGTCGTCTGCGTCTCGCGGCTGGTGCCCCGCAAAGGCCAGGACATGCTGATCAGGGCGTTGCCGTCGATCCGGCGCCGAGTGGACGGGGCGGCCCTGGTGATCGTCGGCGGCGGCCCGTATCTCGACACGCTGCGCAAGCTGGCGCAAGACTGCGGCGTAGGGGAGCACGTGACCTTCACCGGCGGCGTGCCGGCCGACGATCTGCCCGCCCACCATGCCTTGGCCGACGTCTTCGCCATGCCGTGCCGCACCCGCGGCGGCGGCATGGACGTCGAGGGGTTGGGCATCGTGTTCCTGGAAGCTTCGGCGACCGGGGTGCCGGTGGTCGCCGGCGATTCCGGTGGCGCGCCGGAAACCGTGCAGCACAACAAGACCGGGCTGGTCATCGACGGCAACTCGGGAGCCGAAATCACCGAAGCGATCACCGAGCTGCTGACCGACCGGGACCGGGCCGCCGCGATGGGCGCCGCGGGCCGGGACTGGGTGCGGGCTCAGTGGCGCTGGGACACCTTGGCCACCCGGCTGGCCGGGCTGCTGGCCAGCCGCTAGTCCTTGTCGTAGATCGCCTCGATGTCCGAGGCGAACTTTTCGGCCACCACGTTGCGCTTGACCTTCATCGTCGGCGTCAGCTCGCCGGTGTCCTCGGTGAAATCGACGGGCAGGATGCGGAACTTGCGGATCGACTCGGCGTTGGAGACCTGCAGGTTGGCCTGCTTGACCGCCGCGTCCACCTCGGCGACCAGGTCGGGGTCGGTGGTCAGATCGCCCACCGAGGCGCCGGCCGACTTGCTGTTGCGTTCCTTCCAGCCGTCGAACGCCTCCGGGTCGATGGTGATCAGCGCGCCGATGAACGGCTTGTTGTCCCCGACCACCATCGCCTGGCTGATCAGCGGGTGGGAACGGAGCTGGTCCTCGAGAACCGCGGGAGCCACGTTCTTGCCGCCGGCGGTGACGATCAGCTCCTTCTTGCGGCCGGTGATCGTCACGAAACCGTCCTCGTCCACCGCGCCGAGGTCACCGGTCCGGAACCAGCCGTCGGTGAAGGCGTCGGCGGTGGCCTGCTCGTTGCGCCAGTATCCGCCGAACACCACGCCGCCGCGCACCAGCAGCTCCTTGTCCTCGGCTATGCGCAAACTGTTGCCGGGCACCAGCTTGCCGACGGTCCCGATCTTCAGGCCGTTGACCTGGTTGACGGTCACAGCGGCGCTGGTCTCGGTCAGGCCGTACCCCTCGTACACCGTCACCCCGGCGCCGCGATAGAAATGGCCCAGCCGGGCGCCCAGCGGCGCTCCACCGGAGACGGCCGCGTGGCAATCGCCGCCCAGCGCCGCCCTCAGCTTGCCGTAGACCAGCCGGTCGAACAGCGCGTGCTTGGCGCGCAACACCAGCCCCGGCTTGCCCTCGTCGTAGGCGCGGCTCCAGTCCACCGCCGTCTGAGCGGCGGCCTTGAAGATCGGTCCCTTGCCGTCGTTGGCGGCGTTTTGCTCGGCGGTGTTGTACACCTTCTCGAACACCCGAGGCACCGACACCACGACCGTCGGCTTGAACACCGCGAAGATCGGCAGCAGATTCTTGATGTCGCTGGTGAAGCCGACCGTCACCTTGCTGGTGTAGGCCGACAAGGTCAGCGCCCGGGCCAGCACGTGGGCCAGCGGCAAGAACACCAGCAGCCGCTGGCCGGCGGTCAGCAGCGTCGGCAGACATTCCTGGGTGCCGCGAATCTCGTAGAGCAGGTTGGAGTGGGTCAGCTGGCAACCTTTGGGTCGCCCGGTGGTGCCCGACGTGTAGATCAGCGTGGCCGGATCTTCGCACCGCAGCTGCTGCAGCCGGGCGGTGACTTCACCGGCATCGACCTCGGCGCCCGCCTCGACGAGCTGGTCGAGCGCCTTGGGGCCCGAACCGTCGATGTGCAGCACCCGGCGCAGGGCGGGCAGGTCACCGGTGAGCTCGGTGACCATCGCCGCGTGCGCGTCGGTCTCGGCGAACACCAGCACCGCCTCGGAGTCCTGCAGCACCCAGCGCACCTGCTCGGCCGACGACGTCTCGTAGATCGGCACGGTGACCGCGCCGACTGCCAGGATCGCCAAGTCGAGAATGGCCCACTCGTAGCGGGTCGCCGAGAAGATGGAAACCCGGTCACCGGCCTGCACGCCCAGCGCGATCAAACCCAAAGCGGCCGAGCGGATCTGCCCGGCGGCCTCGGCGCACGTGACATCGGTCCACTCACCGTCGATCAAGCGCTGATATATGACGTAATCCGGGTCGTCGCGCTCATGCTCGAACACCACGGCCGCGACGCTGTCGTGCTCGTCGATGGTAAACCGGGCAGGGACGCTGTACTGACGCACTTTGATGACCTCGCTAAGGGCTGACTTCCACTTCCCAGCCTATCTGGGCTTTCGCAGAGTACGGTGACGGCCGGTCACCGCAGCCCCGGGTAGGCCGGAGTCGTGGCCTACTCATATGTGAAGCTGAGGTGGTGAACAGCATTCAGATCGCCGACCAGACCTATGTCGCCGCCGACGGCGCGCGGGTCGGAGCTGCGATCGCGGATCGGTCCCAGTGGAACCGCTGGTGGCCCGATCTACGGCTGCAGGTCACCGAGGACCGTGCCGATAAGGGCATCCGGTGGGCGGTCACCGGCGCGCTGACCGGCACCATGGAAGTGTGGCTGGAACCGTCGCTGGACGGGGTGATCCTGCACTACTTCTTGCACGCCGAACCAACCGGCGTGGCGGCCTGGCAGTTGGCCCGGATGAATTTGGCCAAGATGACGCACCGCCGGCGAGTGGCGGGCAAGAAAATGGCGTTCGAGGTGAAAACGGCTCTGGAAGAGTCACGTCCGGTCGGTGTTTCTCCGGTAGTTTAGCCGGATCAGGTGCGCTGGTAATCAACCGCGGGAGAGGGAAGTAGCCAGGTGGCGGAGAAGACGACGCAGACCATCTACATCAAAGCGGATCCAGACACCGTGTTGGAGGTCATCGCCGACATCGAGTCCTACCCGGACTGGATCTCGGAATACAAAGAAGCCGAGGTGCAGGAGCGAAACGCCGACGGCTATCCCAAAACCGTTCGTTTCGTGATGGACGCCGGCGTCATCAAAGACACCATGGTGATGTCCTACCAGTGGCCGGCCGACCGCAAATCCCTGAGCTGGACGCTGGTCTCCAGCTCGCTACTGAAGTCGCTCGAGGGCACCTATGTGTTGGCCCCCAAGGACTCTGGCACCGAGGTCACCTACCAGCTCTCCGTCGATCTGGCCGTCCCGATGATCGGGCTGCTCAAGCGCAAAGCCGAGCGCCGGTTGACCGACACCGCGTTGAAGGATCTGAAGAAACGAGTCGAGGCTGAGTGAATCCGGTTCGCCCATCCCGGCGCGGATCAGTCTGTTTGTCGGAAAAGGCGGGGTAGGTAAGTCCACCCTGGCGTGTGCCACCGCGGTCGGCGACGCCGGTGCCGGTCAGCGCGTGCTGGTGGTTTCTACCGACCAGGCGCACTCGTTGGGTGATGTGCTGGGCGTTGCAGTGCCCCCGACCGGTCACGGCGAACCCGTCCGAGTACTCGCCGACGACGCCGGCGGCGGCCTCTTGGACGCGCTGGCCTTGGACACGCTTGCGCTGCTCGAGGACCGCTGGCGCGACGTCGTCGACGCGCTGGACCGCCGGTTCCCCGAATCCGAACTGAGCAGCATTGCCCCCGAAGAGATTTCGGCCTTGCCCGGCATCCAGGAAGTGTTGGGTCTGCACGCGGTCGGTCAACTGGCGGCGGCGGGGCGATGGGACCGCATCGTGGTGGACTGCGCCTCGACCGCCGACGCGCTGCGCATGCTGACCCTGCCGGCGACGTTCGGGCTGTACGTCGAACGCGCCTGGCCCCGTCATCGCCGGCTCAGCACCGGCACCGACGACGGGCGGTCGGCCGCCGTGGTGGAGCTGTTGGAGCGCACCAACGACGCCGTCGACCGGCTCAGTTCCTTGCTCACCGATGGCGATTTGGTGAGCGCGCATTTGGTGCTCACGCCAGAGCGGGTGGTCGCCGCCGAGGCGGCGCGCACCCTGGGGTCCCTGGCGCTGATGGGCGTGCGGGTCGCCGAGTTGGTGGTCAATCAGGTGCTGCTGCAAGACGAAACCTACGAATACCAGAGCCTGCCCGACCATCCGGCGTTCTATTGGTACGCCGAACGCATCGCCGAGCAACGCTCCGTCCTCGACGAACTCGACGACACCATCGGCGACATCGCGCTGGTCCTGGTACCGCACCTGGCCGGCGAGCCGATCGGTCCCAAAGCGCTCGGCGAGCTGCTCGACAGCGCCCGACGGCGCCGCGGCAGCGCGCCGCCCGGACCGTTGCGGCCGATCGTGGACCTGGAATCTGGATCGGGACTGGATTCTGTGTACCGACTGCGACTAGCGTTGCCCCAACTCGATCCCGGAAACCTGACCCTGGGCCGGGCCGACGACGATCTGATCATCAGCGCCGGCGGAATGCGCCGCAGGGTCAAATTGGCGTCAGTCCTACGCAGATGCACAGTGTTGGATGCCCAATTGCGGGGTAGTGAGCTGACAGTTCGTTTCAAACCGAATCCGGAGGTGTGGCCGAAGTGAGTAGGGCTCATACCGACATTGGCCCCGAATTGCGGCGGCTTGCGCAGGCGGCGCTGGACAGTATCGACCCCGCGGTGCGGGCGGCCGCCGCGGTGGCTTCGAGTGCGGGGTTGACCGGCGGCGAGGGCGGCGGCAAGTGCCAGCAAGTGTGGTGTCCGGTATGCGCGCTTGCCGCACTGCTCAACGGCGAGCAGCACCCGTTGCTGACGGTGGTCGCCGACCAAGGGGTGGCGTTGCTCGACGTGCTTCGCGGCTTGGTCAACGACGCCGACCGCAGAGTGCAACCGCCTGCGGACGCTCCGCCGGCCGGCAGCCTGACCGACGAGCCGGCCGCCGAACCCAGCACTGGTAACGGCGCTGCAAAAACGCGTTACGAAGCTATTCCGATTACCGTGCAGGACTGAGCCGCCGCCTTCGGGAGGTAGTCGCGGTCACAGCTGATGGGTACAGTTGGCGCAGACGCCATTCGGTGGGGGTGAGAGGGAGCCATGTGGTACTGGTTTTTCAAGTACGTCCTCCTGGGCCCACTGCTGTCGGTGCTTGGTCGGCCGAAAGTTGAAGGGCTCGAACATGTTCCGAGTTCCGGACCGGCCATTCTGGCCAGCAATCACCTGGCCGTGATGGACAGCTTCTTCCTTCCGTTGGTGGTACGCCGCCGGATCACTTTCCTGGCGAAGTCGGAGTACTTCACCGGCACCGGCCTGAAGGGCTGGTTCAAGCGGTGGTTCTTTACCGTCGTCGGCCAGGTGCCCATCGACCGCGCCAACGCTGACGCCGCCAACGCCGCGCTGACGACCGCCGAGCGTTTGCTGGGCGAGGGCAAGTTGCTGGGTATGTACCCGGAAGGCACCCGCTCACCGGACGGCCGGTTGTACAAGGGCAAGACCGGGCTGGCGCGGCTGGCGTTGCAGTCCGGTGTTCCGGTGATCCCGGTGGCGATGATCGGCACCAACGTGGTCAATCCGCCCGGGAAGAAGATGCTGCGGTTCGGACGGGTCACGGTCCGGTTCGGCGAGCCGATGGACTTCTCCCGATTCGAGGGCCTGGCCGGCAACCACTTCATCGAGCGCGCCGTCACCGACGAGGTGATGTACGAGCTGATGGGGCTGTCCGGTCAGGAATACGTCGACATCTACGCCGCCAGCATCAAAGACGGCACCGCGAAGAGCGAGGACGCCGACCGTATCCCGGAGACGGCCGCGGGCTGATCAGCGTGCCGCCGGGACGGGGGTGAATCCCGGCTCGGGTTGGCGTTCGGCGGCCAACCGGGTGGCCACCGTCGCCCCGGCGACGACGATCAACGCCAGCGCCCACCACACATAGGACATCCCGAGCAATTGGCGCCACCAGTTCGCGGTGGTCTCCCGGTGCTTGGGCAGCAAGTCGATCGGCGTAAATCGCATCAGCGTCACTCCGACCACGCTGAGCACCGCCAGCGCCACGTTGCGCCGCCGCCAGGCCAACACCGCGGTCACCAGCACCGCCGGCAGCATCCATACCCAATGGTGTGACCAGGACACCGGCGACACCACCAGCCCGAACAACGCCACGCAGACCACCGCCAGCAACGGTTCACCGGCGCGCAGCACCCGCCGCATCGCCCAGACCGTCGCGGCCAACACCAGCAGGCAGGCGAGCACCCAGAGCAGGAAGCGTTCCTGTTCGCCCAGGCCCACCCGGGCCAAGGCGCCGGCGATGTTCTGATCGGTGTTCAAGGCGGCGGCGCCGATGCGGTCGGTGTGGTGCACCGTGTGCGTCCAGTACTCCCAGGAGTCATTCCACGCCAATGCGAACCCCAACAGCGTCGCGCCGACCACAGACGCCAGCGCCGTCAGCGCCGACTTCAGATCCCGGCGCAGCGCGAAGTAGAGCAGAAAGACCGCCGGTGTCAGCTTCAGAGCGATCCCCAGACCCAGCAACAGCCCGCGCGGCCACGGGGTGCGCCGCGGGACGCAGTCGGCGATCACCAGCGTCATCAACACGACGTTGATCTGGCCGAAGGCGAAGTTGGAGGTGATCGGTTCCAGCCAGACAGAGGCGGCGGCCACCACGACGACGGTCAGCCACACCCGACGCAGCCACGCCGGACCGGGTAACGCCCTGGACTGCGCCCACACGTCCAGACCGGTCAACACCAGCAGCGTAGACACGCCCAGCAACAGCAGGGTCAGCAAGGTGATCGCCACACTGGCCGCGGGCATCTTCAACCAGGCGAACGGAATGAAGACCACCGCCGCCAGCGGGGGATAGGTGAACGGCAGATCCAACCCGATGGGTGTGTGAAACTTCACGTCACCGTGATAGAGCGGACGGCCGTCCAGCCACGCCTGGGCGCCCAATCGGTAGATGTCGATGTCGATGCGGTAGGGAATGTGCGCGAACAGCTGCCAGCACGCATACGTCGAGATCGCGGCCGCCAACAGCCACAGCAGGCACCACAACAGGACCCGCCCGAGCCGACTGCCCACCTCGGGCGACCGCGTTTCATTCATGTCGCAGGACAGCCTAACGGGATCGGGTGCGTCTTCAGGGGCGCGGCTCCCGGCTTGTTACGCCGACACAGCGTAGGTTTTTAGAGTGCTCCGCTGGCTGCACCACGACATCATCGATCGCGGCCGCTTGCCCTTGTTGTGCTGTCTGGTCGCCTTCATCCTCACCTTCTTCGTCACGCGCAGCTTCGTGCGGTTCATCCGGCACTGCGCCGACCGGGGCCGCAGCCCGCGCTGGTGGCAACCCCGCAACGTTCACGTCGGGACGCTGCACATCCACCACGTGACCTTCGGTGTCGTCCTGGTGATGATCTCCGGTCTCACCCTGGTGACCCTCTCGGTCAACGGGCAGGAACCCGAATTCGCCATCGCCGCAACTCTTTTCGGGATCGGGGCGGCGCTTGTCCTGGACGAGTATGCGTTGATTCTGCATCTGTCGGACGTGTACTGGTCCGAAGACGGCCGCAGTTCGGTCGATGCGGTGTTCGCCGCGGTGGCCGTGGCCGGCCTGCTGATGCTGGGCCTGCACCCGCTGATGTTCTTCCTGCCCATCCGGCAGGGGCCGGACTGGGTGCTCCTGCAGAGCACGCTGCTGGGCGGGCTGGTGCTGACCCTGCCGTTGGCGGTGGTGGTGCTGCTCAAGGGCAAGGTATGGACCGGCCTGCTCGGCATGTTCCTGGTGGTGTTGCTGATCGTCGGGGCGGTGCGGTTGTCGCGGCCACATGCCCCGTGGGCCCGCTGGCGTTACACCACCCGCCCGGTCAAGATGCACCGTGCGCTGCAGCGCGAACGCACGCTGCGCCGCCCGGTGGTGCAAGCCAAGCTCTGGGTGCAGGGCATCGTCGCCGGGACGCCCAGCCTGCCGGACGAACGGGTCGTGGACGCTGAGCTGGACCTAGTGGTGCACCCCGCGCCGCCGCCCGACGGAACCGAACCCATCCTGGTCGCCGGCTAGCGTGCGGTACTTCTACGACACCGAGTTCATCGAGGACGGCCACACCATCGAGCTGATCTCGATCGGCGTGGCCGCCGAGGACGGCCGCGAGTATTACGCGGTCTCCACCGAGTTCGACCCCGAGCGGGCCGGCAGTTGGGTGCGCGCCCATGTGCTGCCCAAGCTGCCGCCGCCGTCGTCGCAACTGTGGCGATCACGCCGGCAGATCCGCGACGACCTGGAGGAGTTCTTCGGCGTCGACGGGGACGAGCCGATCGAGCTGTGGGCTTGGATCGGCGCCTACGACCACGTGGCGCTGTGCCAGTTATGGGGCACGATGCCGGAGTTGCCGCGCGCCTTGCCCCGGTTCACCCGGGAATTGCGCCAATTGTGGGAGGACCGCGGCTCCCCGCGCCTGCCGCCGCGGCCGCGGGACGCGCACGATGCGCTGGTCGACGCCCGGGATCAACTGCGCCGCTTCCAGGTGATCGAGTCGGCGGGGTACCAGAGTTCGCCCTGATCGGCGCGGAATACCGATCCCCGCAACCCGGTTACCATGGACCGATGAACTGGACCGTCGATATTCCGATCGACCAGCTCCCGTCGCTGCCGCCGTTGCCCAGTGATCTGCGGGGCCGGTTGGACGCCGCGCTGGCCAAGCCGGCCGCCCAGCAGCCCAGTTGGCCCGCCGAGCAGGCCAGCGCCATGCGGACCGTGCTGGAAAGTGTGCCGCCGGTCACCGTGCCGTCGGAGATCGTGCGGCTGCAGGACCAGCTGGCCCAGGTGGCCAAGGGCGAGGCCTTCCTGCTGCAGGGCGGGGACTGCGCCGAGACGTTCGTGGACAACACCGAACCGCACATTCGAGGCAATATCCGCACCTTGCTGCAGATGGCGGTGGTGTTGACCTACGGGGCCAGCATGCCGGTGGTGAAGGTGGCCCGCATCGCCGGCCAGTACGCCAAGCCGCGCTCGGCCGACATCGACGCGCTGGGCCTGAAGTCTTACCGCGGGGACATGATCAACGGGTTCGCTCCGGACGCGGCGGTGCGCGAGCACGACGCCTCGCGGCTGGTGCGGGCCTACGCCAACGCCAGCGCCGCGATGAACCTGGTGCGGGCGCTGACGTCCTCGGGCCTGGCGTCGCTGCATCTGGTGCACGACTGGAACCGCGAGTTCGTCCGCACGTCGCCGGCCGGAGCGCGCTATGAGGCTTTGGCCAGCGAGATCGACCGCGGCCTGAAGTTCATGAGCGCGTGCGGGGTGGCCGACCGCAACTTGCAAACCGCCGAGATCTACGCCAGCCACGAGGCGTTGGTGCTCGACTACGAGCGGGCCATGCTGCGGCTGTCCGCGAGCGACGACGGCGAGCCCCAGCTCTACGACCTGTCGGCGCACACGGTGTGGATCGGTGAGCGCACGCGGCAACTCGACGGTGCCCACGTCGCCTTTGCCGAAGTGATCGCCAACCCGATCGGGGTGAAGATCGGCCCGACCATGACCCCGGAGCTGGCGGTCGAATACGTCGAGCGCCTCGACCCGCACAACAAGCCGGGTCGGCTGACTTTGGTGAGCAGACTGGGCAACGGCAAGGTCCGCGATCTGCTGCCGCCGATCGTGGAAAAGGTGCAAGCCACCGGTCATCAGGTGATCTGGCAGTGCGACCCGATGCACGGCAACACCCACGAGTCCTCCACCGGCTACAAGACCCGCCACTTCGACCGCGTCGTCGACGAGGTGCAGGGCTTCTTCGAGGTGCACCGGGCGCTGGGCACCCACCCGGGTGGCATCCACGTCGAGATCACCGGCGAGAACGTCACGGAGTGTCTCGGTGGCGCGCAGGACATTTCGGACACCGACCTGTCCGGCCGGTATGAGACGGCGTGCGATCCGCGGCTGAACACTCAGCAGTCGCTGGAGCTGGCGTTCCTGGTCGCGGAGATGCTGCGCGACTAGGCTTTCCGTCCCCGGCGACACTCGGGTGTGGAAGAAGGGTTACAGCAGTCCGCTGAGGTTGCTGCCCAGCGTCCAGCCCGCGGTGGCGGCCAACCCGGTGATCGCCAGCACCACCGCCACCCAGATCAACACCATGCGGCGGGCGTGCTGGCGAGCCCAGACGAACTCCTCGATCGGGATACCGGCGAAATCCGTTGTCTCTGGCTGGTATTCGTAGTCGGCGTCCGGCTCAGCCGCTACAGGCTGCGGCCACTCGGGCGATTCGCGCGGCATTTCCCGCGTGGGTTGGCGCACCGGCTGGCTCATCCGGCTGCGTTGCAGGGCAGCCGACCGGTGCAGCGCGGAATTCTGCGGCGCCGGCACCCGAAACTCCGGCAGCCCCAATTCTTCGGCGATCGCATCCAGGTCGGCGGCCATCTCGATGGCATCGGCATACCGCTCGGCGGGGTCGCGGGCCGTCGCGCACGCCACGAAGTCGTCGAATTGCGCCGGCACGCCACCGATCACGTCGCTGGGCGGCGGCACATCGGTGTCCAGCCGCTGGTAGGCGATCGACAACGCCGTGTCGCCGGTGAACGGGGTACGCCCGGTCAGCAGCTCGTAGGTCAGGATGCCGGCGGAGTAGACGTCGCTGCGTGGGCCGGCATTGCCGTCGCGAACTTGCTCGGGGGAGAGGTAGGCCGCCGTGCCCAGAATGACACTGGTGGAGGTGATCTTGGCGGCCGCCACGGCGCGGACCAACCCGAAGTCGGCGATCTTGACCTCACCGTCGTCTGAGATCAACACGTTCTCGGGCTTGACGTCCCGGTGCACCAGCCCGGCTCGATGCGCGGCGGCCAGCCCGCCCAGCACCGGGCGCAGCACCGCCGCGGCGGCGTGCGGCGGCATCGGCCCCCGTTCGGTCAGCAGCTCGCGCAGGGTGCCCCCTTCGATGAGCTCCATCACCAAAAACGGGTGCCGAGCGTCAAGTCCTTGGTCGTAGACCGCCACCAGCCCAGGGCTTTTCAGCCGGGCAACCGTGCGGGCCTCGAGTTGGAAGCGGGTCATGAACTGCGGGTCACCGGCGTAGCGGGAGTCCATCACCTTCAGCGCGACGGGCCGGTCCAGTCGGGTATCGAGCCCGCGATACACCGTGGAGGTGCCGCCGCTGGCAATCGGTGCCTGCACCAGGTAGCGGCCGTCGAGCAACATGCTCTGCAACGGGTCTCCCGCGCCAGGTCCGGCCACGGGGCCATCGTAGGTGGCGGTGCGAGGACCGATCCGACCTCGTGTGCTCAACGTGCACACTCGGCTGCCCACCAGGTCTTACACTGGCGCAGTGGGCAGCATTCCGGCCGGCGACGACGTTCTAGATCCCGACGAACCCACCTACGACCTGCATCGGGTCGCGGAGTTGCTCCGCGTGCCGGTCAGCAAGGTCCACCAGCAGTTGCGGGAAGGCCATCTGGTCGCGGTGCGCCGCGACGGTGGCGTGGTGGTACCGCAAGTGTTCTTCACCAATACCGGGCACGTGGTCAAGAGCCTGCCCGGCCTGCTGACCATCCTGCACGACGGCGGTTACCACGAGACGGAGATCGTGCGCTGGCTGTTCACGCCCGACCCGTCGCTGACGGTGACCCGGGACGGGTCACGGGATGCCTTGAACAACGCCCGTCCGGTCGACGCGCTGCACGCCCACCAGGCCCGTGAGGTGCTGCGTCGCGCCCAGGCTATGGCGTACTAGCCGGCTGAGTACTCGCCTCGGGCGCCCGGTACAGCGAATACCACGCCACCGCGGCGAACGCCGTAGCCAGCCCGACATGCAGCCACGAGTACATGCCGTGGGCGCCGTCAGGCTTGAAGATCACCATGATCCAGGTGGAGAACCCGGCGATCGCCGCCATCGCGGTGCGGCTTTGAGCCACCGGCGCCAGCACCGCCAGCGGCCAGGAGTAGTACCACGGCAGCGCCGCCGGGACGAACAACACCACGATCAGCATCGCCCACCAGATCCCGCTCAGCGCGGCGCGGTCGTCGCGGCGAAAGCGCCACCACAGCAGCGGCAGCGCCAGCCCGATGACGGCGATCCCGATCAGCCGGTTGATCCGCAACACCCCGTAGAAATTGACCGGGAGAAACGCGCTGCTCAATGCGTGGATGATGTTGGCGGCCGCGGTCGGCACGGTGAGCCAGTTGATGATCTTCACCGAACCGGCCAGCGCGGACAGCCAACCGAGTCCGACTCCGGCGACCAGCGACAGCGCGCCGAACAGCACCGCGACAATGCCCACCGCCGCGGCGCTGGCCGCCACCAGGGCAGGCACGGGCCGATATCCGCGGTCCTCGCGCAGATGACGCATCCATACCCAGAACAGGAACGGCAGCGCCAGCCCCGCGGTGGCCTTCACCGCAATGCCGACGGTGAGGACGGCGATGCCCGCGACATGGTGGCGCTGCAAGGTCAACGCGATCCCGGCGGCCATCAGCCCCACCATCAGCATCTCGTTGTGCACCCCGCCCATCAGGTGGATGAGCACCAGCGGGTTGAGCACACAGATCCATAGCGCCTTCGAGCCGTCGGCGCCCACGTGGTGGGCCAGCCGGGGAGTGGCCCAGACCAGCAGTGCCAGTCCGGGCAGCATGCACAGCCGCAGCAGCAGGGTGCCGGCGATGACGTGGTTGCCGACGATCATGGTGACGATCTTGGCCACCAGGATGAACGCCGGCCCATAGGGCGCGGTGGTGATGGTCCAGATCGGACTGACGTTGTCCAGCAACGGGTTTGGGTTCGCCACCGGACCCACCAAATACGGGTCCATGCCGTCGCGCAGCAGCGCGCCCTGGGCCAGGTAGGAGTAGGTGTCGCGGCTGAACACCGGTACCGACACCAGCAACGGCGCCAGCCAGAACACGGTGGTGGCCCGCATGGTGAACTCGCTGACGCCGCCGGCCACCACCCGCCGGCCCAGCCGCAGCCATGCGATCAGCATCAGCGCGACACCCACCCACAGCAGGATCGAGGACAGCACCAGCCCGTGGCCGAAGCGCAGCCACGACAGATGCAGTGACTCCAGCAAGGGGTCGTGCTGGCGGGTGCTGCCGGCGCCCAATCCGCCGATGGTGATCAACACCGCGCCGATGAAACCCAGCCGCGCGGGCGCGGCCACGGGGGTGGTGGCGAACGCCCGCACGCGCGAAACGCTCTGCCGCAGACCGACTTTGGTGTCCGTCTCGGCTTCCGGGGTGGGTGTGGCCGCGGTCATCGGGTCACGCTGACCGATCCGTGGCCAGACTGGCCAGCGCGCGCAGGCCGGTCTTGGCCGCGGGATTGATCGGCGCCGACGCCAGCGTGTCCAGCGCGCGCTGGGTCAGCGCGGTGATGCGGTTCTCCGCGGCCGCCAGCGCACCGACGTCCACGATCGCCTCGCGCAGTCGGTGGACTTGCGCGTCGGTCAACTCCGAGCCGATCGAGGTCCGCAACAGGTGAGCGGCCGGCGGATCCACCCGGTCGGCCAAGGCGATCGCCTCGGCGAGCAGCACAGTGCGCTTGCCCGAGCGCAGGTCGTCGCCGGACGGTTTGCCGGTCACCTCGGGGTCTCCGAAGACACCGAGCACGTCGTCCCGTAATTGGAACGCGACCCCGAGGTCGGTGCCGAATTGGCCGAAGGCACCGGCCACATCGGGCCGGTCCGCGGCGGCGGCCACGCCCAACTGCAGCGGGCGCATCACGGTGTAACAGGCGGTCTTGTAGGTGGCGACGGTCATCGCCGAGGCGATCGAGTCCGCGGCGCTGGCCTCGACGACGATGTCAAGGTATTGCCCGGCCAGTACCTCGGTGCGGATGTCGGACCAGACTCGCCGGACGCGCCGCTGCGCGTCGGCCGGCAGTCGCGCCGCGGAGACTTCGGAGATGATGTCGTCGGCCCAGGCTTGGGCGACGTCACCGAGCAGGATGGCCGCCGACGCCCCGAACTGAGCGGCCGGGCCGCGCCACCGGCGTTCCCGGTGCAACTCCGCGAAATGCATGTGCGCCGTCGGCCGGCCGCGCCGGGTCGCCGAGACGTCGATCACGTCGTCGTGGATCAGCGCCGACGCGTGCAGGAGTTCCAGTGCGCCGAACAACAGCAGCACCTCGGCGTCGGGATCCTCGGGGGCCACCGCCTGCCAGCCCCAATAGGCGAACACCGGCCGTAGCCGCTTGCCGCCGCGCAGCACGAATTCTTCCAGCCAGGCGGTGAAGGCGCTGTAGTCGCTGCCCTGCGGTACGGCGATGTAGGAGCCGGCGCTGCGACGGTCAGCCAAATACCGTCGAAGTTGCGCGGTGATGGCGCCGGCCAACTCGACGGTTGCCGATGCGGCCGAAGCTTCCAGGCTCAGCGCGGCGCCCCTTTCATCTTTTTCGCTTCTGTCCGAGACAGGTCTCCCGGTCCCGACAGTGTATTCGGCCCTGGCTCGCACCAGTGGCTTCGATGGCGTTCCCCGACCGCCCCTATGCTGTCGAGGGATTGGCGGTCGGGGAAGTCAAGCAGCCAGGAAGAGGATCTCGTGTCGCTCAACACCATTGCCTTGGAGCTGGTGCCACCCAACGTGGACGGCGGCGTGCAACGGGCCAACGAAGACGCGCAGAAGGTGCTGCGCTACTCCGCCGAATCTGGCCTGGACGGACGGATCCGGCACGTGATGATCCCCGGCATGATCGCCGAGGACGACGACCGGCCGGTCGCCATGCAGCAGAAAATGGATGTCCTCGACTTCTGGTCGATCATCAAGCCGCAGCTGCCCGGGGTCAACGGCTTGTGTACCCAGGTCACCGCCTTCATGGATCAGGCCTCGCTGGGCCAGCGGCTGTCCACCCTCGTCGATGCGGGCATGGAGGGCATCGTCTTCGTCGGGGTGCCGCGCACGATGAACGACGGCGAAGGCTCCGGCGTGGCACCCACCGACGCGCTGTCGATTTACCGTGAACTGGTGGTCAACCGCGGCGTCATCGTGATTCCCACCCGAGAGGGTGAACAGGGGCGGCTCGATTTCAAGTGCAACCAGGGCGCCACTTACGGCATGACTCAGCTGCTGTATTCCGACGCCATCGTCGACTTTCTCGCCGAATTCGCCAAGACCACCGAGCACCGGCCGGAGATGCTGCTGTCGTTTGGGTTCGTGCCGAAGATGGAATCCCGTATCGGGCTGATCAACTGGCTGATCCAGGACCCGGGCAACGCGGCGGTGGCCGCCGAGCAGGAGTTCGTCAAACAACTGGCCGGCAGCGAGCCCGCCGTCAAGCGCCAGCTCCTGGTCGACCTGTACAAACGCGTCATCGACGGGGTGGCCGAGCTGGGCTTCCCGCTCAGCATCCACTTCGAGGCCACCTACGGGGTATCGGCGCCGGCGTTCGAAACCTTCGCCGAAATGCTGGCCTACTGGGCTCCCGACCGGCAGGCGGCCAGCTAGCTCGGCGGCGGTTCGCCCGGTGTGGTGAACCGCGGCGAACGGTCCCGGCTGAGCCACGCCGCCGCCGCCACCACACCGGCGGCGGCGAACGAGGCGATACCCAGCCAGATGCCCGCGCCGGTGAACGACCGCGTATTGGGGTCTGTGTAACGCGCCTGCGCGGTCATGGTGCTCACCACGCCGGGCTTGAGCTTCCACTGCACGACTTCGGACTCGATGCGGTCACCGTTTGTCGACGTCACCGTCCCGGGGAAGGCCACCGTCAATTCCACGTCGGCATCGGTGTCGGTCACCGAGGTCAGGTCCGCGCGGCCCTCCAAAATCACCAGGTTGCCATTGCGACGCAGCGACAGGTTCACACCGGCGGCATCGGAGTTCATGTTGGCCAGCTGCGGCAGCTCGGCGAAGGTCAGGTCGGAGAACACCGCTTGCGACCCCACATACCCGTCGCTGTCGTAGTTGGACACCGCCACCTTCTGGCTGAAGCCCAAGTTGTTGCTGTCCAGCTGGGGTCCGGTGTCCTTGTTCGACCTGGGTTTCGCCGCGGCGATGATCTCCCCGGACACCAGGTCGTCGGGCGAGATGGTCAGCGACGCCCGGACGCGCAGGCAGCCGGTGGCCAACGGCACCAGCATCAGCAGCATGGCGATGGCCACCAGGCGGCGACGCCGGCGGGATCTGTCGGGTCTGTTGCGGGGGCCCGCGACGACTCGGGCCGGGCGCGGGGGAGAGCTGGCGGGCACGAGGTCATCGTGCCAGATCCGGTGTGTCGCTTCGGCGAGCCGCCCGGGTTTTGTCCCCGGTGCTACCGAGTTCTATAGAGGCAGTTTGCGGCCCAGAATTGCGAAGGCCCGCGGGTCACCGGCGAAGTGGTAGCCGCGGATGACGTCGGTGAAGCCCAGCCGCCGATACAACCGCCAGGCGCGGTTGGCTTCGCCGTTGGTCTCCGGCGTGGACAGCAACACGTGGGCCTCGGCTCGTCCGGCCAGCAGCCGCCGCGCCAATGCCTCGCCCAGGCCCCGGCCCTGAGCACGCGGATGAATGTGCAGCTCGGTCAGTTCGAAGTAGCTGCTCATCAGCCGGTCGATGGCCGGCGGCGGAAATCCGCTGCGCTGCAAGCCCAGAATCACCTGCTGTTGCCACCACTGGCCCGGCGCTCCGGGGTAGCCGTAGGCCACGCCGACCAACGGCGCACGGCTCATCTCGGCCGCCGACGGCTGCCAACTACCGTCGGGTTCGGTGCTTCCCTCGATCTCTAAAGCGGCCACGGCTTGCCAGCCTCGCCTGCGGGTGTGCTCCAACCACATGGCGGCGCGCTGATTCTCGGTTCCCCGGGGATAGCGCATCGCGTCGACGTACACCTTGAGAGCGTCACCGAGGCGGCGCTCCATATCGGTTGGCGGCAGATCGATGAGGAAAGTCGCCAATTCGCGGTGCCCTCCTCAGGTGGTGATCCAACGCGATGCCTGTGCACAGTATTGAACGGTCGATGTGACAGCTTGCAACACACTGCCATCCGGTCGGCCTGCCTGCTGCAATGCAGCAAGGATAGAATCGCCTGCGAATCAGTGGTACGGCGTAGATTGACCTCGTATCATCTGAATTAGGTGCCCCAAGAGTGGGCATGCTCGCGCTATCGCTAACGACAGTCTGTCGGCAAGGAGGGACGAATGCCACTCTCCGATCATGAGCAGAGAATGCTCGATCAGATCGAGAGCGCTCTCTATGCCGAGGACCCGAAGTTCGCGTCGAGCGTTCGAGGCGGAGGGTTCCGCGCGCCGACGGCTCGGCGACGCGTGCAGGGCGCGGCCTTGTTCATCGTCGGGCTGGCCATGCTGGTGTCCGGCGTGGCGTTCAAAGCCACCATGATCGGAAGTTTCCCGATCCTCAGCGTCATCGGCTTCGTGGTGATGTTCGGCGGCGTGGTGTACGCGGTCACCGGCCAGCGCGTTCCGGGCCGGGTGGATCACAGCCGGCCGGCATCGGGCGCCGCGCGCCAGCGCCGCAACAAGGCGTCCGGCTCCTTCACCAGCCGGATGGAAGATCGGTTCCGGCGCCGCTTCGAGGACTGAGCGACGCGACAAGTAGCGGGGCAGCCGTCAGGGCTGCCCCGTTTTTATATCTGCTTTCTGCGCTGCAGAGGCTCGTGAACCGCTTGCGTGGCCTAGTTGTGCCCCACTTGTGGCCGTTTCGTTGAGAACACGCCCCACCGCGCCCCACCCCGCTCTTCTTAGCCCCCCAGCTCCGGTCTGAACTGGGCTTTTGCCTTGAATTCAGGGGTAGGCGGAGTTCCCGACGACGGCACCGCTTTCCCGGCAGGTCACGGCGAAGTGGAGAAACGCGACACCGAGACGCGCGGAGGGGCAGATTGTGGGACGAAGTGGGGGACTGTGGGGTATGGTGGCCGAAGTGTTTGGGTGAGTGGAAACGCTCGAGGTTGGAGGTGCCCCAATGTTTTTGGGCACCTACACGCCCAAGCTCGACGACAAGGGGCGGCTGACGCTGCCGGCCAAGTTTCGCGACGCACTGGCAGGGGGGTTGATGGTCACCAAGAGCCAAGACCACAGCCTCGCCGTCTACCCGCGGGCGGAGTTCGAGCAGCTGGCGCGTCGGGCCAGCAAAGCGCCGCGCAGCAATCCAGAAGCGCGGGCGTTCCTGCGTAACCTCGCTGCGGGCACCGACGAGCAGCACCCCGACAGCCAGGGCCGGATCACGCTTTCGGCTGACCACCGCCGCTACGCGGGCCTGTCCAAGGACTGCGTGGTGATCGGCGCCGTCGACTACCTCGAGATCTGGGACGCCCAAGCCTGGCAGGACTACCAGCAAATCCACGAAGAGAACTTCTCCGCGGCCAGCGATGAAGCACTCGGCGACATCTTCTGAGGTGCATGCCTGTGCACCGTGGTCTCTGCCCGAACCGACCCTGGCGTACTTCCCCAACGCCAGGTTCGTGTCTTCGGTCAGAGACCAGGGTGCACGGGCGCCGCAGCCGACGGTGACCTGGGCCGCCTCCAGGTGCAGTCAGAGCCGGGGAGGTGTCGCGGTGGTTGACGAACCAGGCTCTGGCGCAGCCGATTTCGGACATGTTCCGGTGCTGGCGCAACGCTGCCTGGAACTGCTGAGGCCGGCATTGACCCGACACGGGTCCGACGGCTCCGGGGCGGTCCTCGTCGATGCGACCCTCGGTGCCGGTGGGCATGCGGAGCGCTTCCTCACCGAATTGCCCGGTCTGCGGCTGATCGGGCTGGACCGTGATCCCAATGCCCTGGCCATCGCCGAGTCGCGGCTGTCACAGTTCAGCGACCGAATCACATTGGTGCACACGCGCTTTGACGGACTGCCCGACGCGCTGACCGACTGCGGCTACCGCGTGGCGCAATCGGTGGACGGGGTGTTGTTCGACCTCGGGGTTTCCTCGATGCAGCTGGATCGCGCCGAGCGCGGTTTCGCCTACGCCCAGGACGCGCCGCTGGACATGCGGATGGATCCGACCGAGCCGTTGACGGCCGCCGACATCGTCAACACCTACGACCAGGCCGCGCTGACCGACATTCTGCGCCGCTACGGCGAGGAGCGGTTCGCCCGCCGCATCGCCGAACACATCGTGCGGCGGCGCACCCGCACCCCGCTGCGCACCACCGGGGAGCTGGTCGCCCTGCTCTACGAGGCGATCCCCGCCCCGGCCCGGCGCACCGGCGGCCACCCGGCCAAGCGGACGTTCCAGGCGTTGCGCATCGCGGTCAACGGTGAGCTGGACGCGTTGCACGGTGCGATACCCGCCGCGCTGGAAGCTGTTGCGGTGCAAGGCCGCGTCGCCGCGATGGCGTACCAGTCGCTGGAGGACCGGATGGTCAAACGGTTCTTCGCCGACGCGGTCGCCTCCCGGACACCGGCCGGTCTGCCGGTCGAGCTGCCCGGTCACGGGCCACGATTCCGGTCGCTGACGCACGGTGCCGAACGAGCCGACGCGGCCGAGATCGACCGCAACCCGCGCAGCGCCCCGGTGCGGCTGCGGGCGGTGCAACGGATCGAGCAGGACGGGCAAGCCACCTCGCAGAAGGGCGATGCATGAAGACGAAGCGTGATGACGCATCGACGCGCCGCACCAGCGGTCGTCGCGGCGGACGCGACGGTGCCGCCCGGAAGGGCAGCCGCCCCAGGGCAGGCGCGGCGGGCAGCCGGACCGCGGCGCCCAGTCGGGAGCCGCGGGTACCGAGTTCTGGACCGCAGACCAGCCCCATCACCCGGCCCGTCGACCGGCCGGCCCGGCCGAAGAGCACCAGCCAGGCCAAGGCTCGCGCCAAAGCCCGGAAGGCCAAGGCTCCGAAGGTCGTTCGGCCCAAGTTAAGTGAGCGGCTGGCCACGCGTCTGGCCAGCATCGACCTGCGGCCCCGCACTCTGGTCAGCAAGGTGCCCTTCGTGGTGCTGGTGATCGGTTCGCTGGGAGTGGGTTTGGGTCTGACGCTGTGGCTGTCCACCGCTGCGGCCGAGCGCTCCTACCAGCTGAGCGACGCCCGCGAGCGCACCAAGATGCTGCAGCAGCAAAAGGAATCGCTGGAACGCGATGTGCGCCAGGCCGAATCGGCCCCGGCGCTGGCGGAAGCCGCCCGCAAGCAGGGCATGATCCCGACCCGGGACACCGCCCACCTGGTGCAGGCGCCGGACGGCAACTGGGTGGTGGTGGGGACGCCCAAGCCGGCCGACGGGGTGCCACCGCCGCCGCTGAACACCAAGCTGCCCGAAGAGGGCCCGCCGCCTCCGCCCAAGCCGCCGGTGGCTCCGCCGGAGGTGCCGGTCCGGGTGATGCCGGGCCCGAATGACCCGCCCGTGCCGGGAAGGTCCGGCCCGCAGCTGCTGCTGCGCAATCCGGACGGTTCCACGACGGTGGGGGGCACGCAACCGTTCCCCGGCCAGCTGCCTGGCCAGCCACCCGCCCAGCTAACGGTGCCGCAGGTGATGCCGCCGGTGCCCGGGCAGCCGGTCCAGGGACCGGCCGAAGTGCCGATGCCGCTGCCAGCCGGCACGGTACCGCCGGGTTTGGTCATGCCGCCGGTGCCCGCGCTGCTCCCGGCGCCCGGGCCGGTGCTCGCGCCGCCGCAACTGCCAACGCAGCCGCAAGCCTTGGCGCCGATGCTGCCGGCCGGTGAGCAGTTTGGTCCCGTCACCGTGCCGGTGGTTCCGGGAGCACAGCGGTGAGGCGCGGCGACTCGCGCCAGCCCCGCCCGACGCGCGCGCGGCGCGGTTCGGCCGCCCCGGCGCCCGAAGCTCGCAAACCTAAGCGGTCGCCTAAGCCGGAGCCGTCCTCCGCCGGTCGGTCGGCCCGCGAGCGGCGCACCCGCCAGGCGGTGGACGTGGTGACCTCGCGCGGCGCGTCGTTCGTCTTCCGGCACCGCGCCGGCAACGCGGTGGTCTTCGCGTTGATCCTGGTCGCCGCGGTCCAGCTGTTCTTCCTGCAGGTGTCGGATGCTTCGGCGCTGCGTGCCCAGGCGGCCGGTCAGCTCAAGGTCACCGACGTGCAACGCGCCGTCCGCGGCGCCATCGTCGACCGCCACAACGACCGTTTGGCGTTCACCATCGAGGCGCGGGCGCTGACCTTCCAGCCCAAGCGGGTGCGCCAGCAGTTGGAGGAGGCCAAGAAGAAGTCGCAGCGGGCGCCCGATCCGCAGCAGCGGCTCAAAGACATCGCCAAGGAAGTCGCCACGCGGCTGAATAACAAGCCGGACGCGGCCACGCTGCTCAAGAAGCTGGACAGCAACGAGACCTTCGTCTACCTGGCTCGCTCCGTCGACCCGGCCGTCGCTAACGCGATCTCGGAGAAGTACCCCGAAGTCGGTTCCGAACGCCAGGACTTGCGCCAGTATCCAGGCGGATCCCTGGCGGCCAACATCGTCGGCGGCATCGACTGGGACGGCCACGGCCTACTCGGCCTCGAGGACTCGATGGACGCCATGCTCGCCGGAACCGACGGGTCGGTCACCTATGACCGCGGCTCGGACGGCGTCGTCATCCCAGGCAGCTACCGCAACCGGCACAAGGCGGTGGACGGTTCCACGGTTCAGCTCACCCTGGACAACGACATCCAGTTCTACGTGCAACAGCAGGTGCAGCAGGCCAGGAATCTCTCCGGTGCCCACAACGTCTCGGCCGTCGTCCTGGACGCCAAGACCGGTGAAGTGCTGGCCATGGCCAACGACAACACCTTCGACCCGTCCCAGGACATCGGACGCCAGGGCGACAAACAGCTGGGCAACCTGCCGGTGTCCTCACCGTTCGAGCCGGGGTCGGTCAACAAGGTCGTCACCGCGTCCTCGGTGATCGAGTACGGCCTGTCCAACCCCGACGAGGTGCTGCAGGTGCCCGGCACACTGCAGATGGGCGGCGTCACCGTGCACGACGCGTGGAACCACGGCGTGATGCCCTACACCACCACGGGGGTGTTCGGGAAGTCCTCCAACGTCGGCACCCTCATGCTCGCCCAGCGCGTCGGCCCGGAACGCTTCTATGACATGGTGCGCAAGTTCGGGCTGGGCCAGCGCACCGGCGTTGGGCTGCCCGGCGAAAGCTCCGGTCTGGTCCCGCCGATCGATCAATGGTCGGGCAGCACCTTCTCCAACTTGCCGATCGGGCAAGGCCTTTCGATGACCCTGCTGCAGATGGCCGGCATGTACCAGGCCATCGCCAACGACGGGGTGCGCATCCCGCCGCGCATCATCAAGGCCACCGTCGCCCCCGACGGCACCCGCACCGAAGAACCCCGTCCCGACGGCATCCGGGTGGTGTCGGCCCAAACCGCGCAAACCGTGCGCCAGATGCTGCGCGCCGTGGTCCAGAACGACCCGATGGGCTACCAGCAGGGCACCGGACCCGCCGCCTCGGTGCCCGGCTACCAAATGGCCGGCAAGACCGGCACCGCCCAGCAGATCAACCCCGGTTGCGGCTGCTACTTCGACGACGTCTACTGGATCACCTTCGCCGGCATGGCCACCGTCGACAATCCCCGCTACGTGATCGGGCTGATGCTGGACAACCCCGAGCGCAACGCCGACGGCACACCCGGCCACTCTGCGGCCCCGCTGTTCCACAACATCGCGGGCTGGCTGATGCAGCGGGAGAACGTGCCGCTGTCACCCGATCCCGGCCCGCCGTTGGTGCTGCAAGCCACCTGAGCAGGCCCCGCGTCACACCGGCGACCGGGTGTCGCTGGGTAGGGTGTCATGGCCGATCATGGCTGATCATGGGCAGCGTCGGCCCGCAACGCCCGAGGACGGAGGTGGTGACACGTGGCGTCGGTATCCGCTGGATTGCGCCCCACCACCGGCGCGGGTGTCTCACTAGCGGCGCTGGCCGCCCAGGTCGGCGCGGTACCAGCCGACGGGCCCGCTCCGCCCGAGGTGCGGGTCACCGGCGTCACCCTGCGCGGCCAGGACGTGCAGAGCGGTGACCTGTTCGCCGCGCTGCCCGGCACCATTACCCATGGCGCCCGGCATGCCGGAGAGGCGATCGACCGCGGCGCCGTCGCGGTGCTCACCGACGCCGCCGGGGTCACCGAGATGGCAGCCCATCGCCACGCGGTCCCGATCCTGGTTCACCCAACACCGCGCGGGGTGCTCGGCGGCCTGGCCGCCACCGTCTACGGCAACCCCTCCGAGCGGCTCGCGGTCGTCGGCATCACCGGCACCTCGGGCAAGACCACGACCACCTATCTGGTCGAAGCCGGCCTACGCGCGGGCGGGCGGGTCGCCGGGCTGGTTGGAACCATCGGCATCCGCATCGACGGCGCCGACATCCCCAGCGCGCTGACCACTCCGGAGGCGCCCGCGTTGCAAGCCCTGCTGGCCGCGATGGCCGAGCGCGGCGTCGACACCGTGGTCATGGAGGTCTCGAGTCACGCGCTGGCCCTCGGCCGCGTCGACGGCACCGCATTCGCCGTCGGCGGCTTCACCAACCTCTCGCGCGATCACCTCGACTTCCACCTCACCATGGACGACTACTTCGAGGCCAAAGCCCTGCTGTTCGATCCGCGGTCGCCCTTGCGGGCCCGCACCGCCGTGGTCTGCGTCGACGACGAGTGGGGCCGCGCCATGGCCGCTCGCGCCGCCGACCCGATCACGGTCAGCGCCACCGGCCAGCCCGCGCAGTGGCGCGCGACCGACGTGGCGCCGCTGCGAGCCGGCGGCCAGGAATTCACCGTCGTCGACCCCGCCGGCGTCCAGCACCGAGTCGGCATCCGGCTCCCCGGCCACTACAACGTCGCCAACTGCCTGATCGCGCTGGCCATCCTGGATGCGGTCGGGGTCTCGCCCGAACAGGCGTCGCCGGGCCTGCGAGACACCCGCGTCCCCGGCCGCATGGAAGACGTCGACCGCGGCCAAGACTTCCTGGCGCTGGTGGACTACGCCCACAAACCGGGCGCCCTGCGGGCGGTCCTGACCACCTTGAGGCAGCCGGAACACCGGCTGGCGGTGGTGTTCGGCGCCGGGGGCGAACGCGACCCGGGCAAGCGCGCTCCCATGGGCGCCGTCGCCGCCGAACTGGCCGACCTGGTCGTCGTCACCGACGACAACCCCCGCGGTGAAGACCCCGGCGCCATCCGGCGCGAGATCCTCACCGGGGCGCGCAGCGTCGACCAGGCCGCACAGGTGGTCGAGATCGGCGATCGCGCGGCGGCGATCCGGCACGCGGTCGCCTGGGCGAGACCGGGCGACGTGGTACTCGTCGCCGGCAAAGGCCACGAAACCGGCCAGCGCGCCGGGCCGGACGTGCGGCCCTTCGACGACCGGGTGGAACTGGCCAAGGCCCTGGAGGAACGCGTGTG
>NZ_LZLE01000293.1 GCF_001673155.1 Mycobacterium sp. 1423905.2
ACAGCGCAGACCGCCTTGTTTCATGACGAGTTTGTGCGGGCGTTGAGCGTTGGGGCCGGGGCCTACTCCGCGGCTGAAGCCGCCAGTGTTAACCCGCTGCAGGCCGTCGAGCAAAACGTGCTCGCGGCGATCAACGCGCCCAGCCAGGTGTTGCTGGGCCGCCCGCTGATCGGCGACGGCGCCAGTGGAACAGCGGCAAATCCCAACGGCGGCGCCGGCGGGCTGCTGTTCGGCAACGGTGGGTCTGGATTCACCCAGACGGCCAACGGCGTGGCCGGAGGTAACGGCGGCAGCGCCGGGCTCTTTGGCAACGGGGGCGCCGGGGGTGGCGGTGGAGCCGGCGCCAGCGGCGGTAGCGGCGGTACCGGCGGAATCCTGTACGGAAACGGCGGCGCAGGCGGTTTGGGAGGCGCTGCTCTGGCGGGCGTTAACGGTGGGAACCCCGGCGCCGGCGGCGCTGGCGGCAACGCTTTGCTGTTCGGCAGCGGTGGAGCCGGCGGCCAGGGCGGCACCGGTCTGACCGGCACCACCGCCGTCACCCCGGACAACGGCACGGCCGCCACTGGCAGCGCCGGGTTGGTCGCGACCCAGGTCGGCTTTACCGGTGGTGCCGGCGTCGATGGTGCTGTTGGTCAGGTCGGCGGTACTGGTGGGACAGGCGGGTCCCCAGATTTCCTGTTTACCGGCTCGGTTCCCGGCGCGGACACCAGTGGTGGCACCGGAGGCGTCGGCGGTGTCGGCGGATTCGGTAGCGACGCTGGAGCCGCCGGCAGTGGCGGGATGGGCGGTGCCGGCGGTGTCGGGGGCAATGGCGGGCTGCTGTTCGGTAGCGGCGGGGCCGGCGGACACGGTGGCACCGGCGGCACGGGCGGCGCCGGCGGTATTGCGGCGAACGGTGGTGCCGGCGGTGCCGGGGGTAGCTCCACCTCTAGGGCCAGCTTTATTGCTGTCACTGCTGTCGGCGGAACCGGCGGCACCGGCGGCGTGGGCGGCGTCGGCGGTACCGGCGGATCGGGCGGCGCCGGAGGTGTCGGGGGGGCCGGCGGCCACGGCGGGCTGCTGTTCGGTGCCGGCGGTGCCGCCGGCACCGGGGGCACGGGTGGTCTCGGCGGATCCGGCGGTCTCGGCGGTGACGGCGGATCGGCGGGCAACGGTGGGAATAGCTCAGCGATCGCGACGCAGGTCGGTGAGAAATCGTTCGGCGGCAACGGAGGTCTCGGAGGCAGCGGTGGCGTCGGCGGTACGGGCGGTGCCGGCGGTGCCGGCGGTGCCGCCGGCGCAGCGGGGGAGGGAGGCTTCCTCGGCCAAGCCGGATCCAGCGGCAGCGCGGGCGTGGGCGGCGCCGGCGGTGTTGGCGGCGGCGGCGGCGACGGTGGCGATGGCGGGAAAGGCGGGACCGCGACTGGCGGCAATGACAGCATCAAGACGCCGGGCAGCCCCGGAAGCGGCGGCACGGCCGGGGGCGGGGGAGCCGGTAAACAGGAAATCTGGGGACCCGCCTGTCCCACCAGTACCGCCGACCTGACCAACAGCACCATCGACGCCGGCACCACCGGTAAAGCCGACCTGGGTCGCGACCAACCCGGCGCTGCCAGTGGCGGCCGTGCCGTTGTCCGGGGTGACGGCGGTGGTGCCGGTCAGACCGGTGCCGCCCTGGCCGCCGGCTCCACCGCTGCCGAACAGCAAAGCGTTGCCGCCAGCGCCGCCGGC
>NZ_LZLE01000294.1 GCF_001673155.1 Mycobacterium sp. 1423905.2
CGGCAGCGGCGTCGCTTTCGCGTCTCGTTAGGTTTTCGATTCCTCGGGCTCGTACTGCGGGCAGTAGATTTCGATGGCGGCGCCGACGAAGTACCCGGAGTGATAGGCAGGCATCGAGCTGCTGTTGAGCACGTCGTTGGCCACCTCGGTCGGTGACATGCCCTGGTCCAGCTTCGTGCACACCATGTGACCGCCCTCGATGGCGTGGGCCGGCGAGATGTGGTCGCTGATGCCCTCGTTCTTCAGCAGCGCGATGAACTTCGCGTCTGCAGAGGTGTCGGCATGAGCGGTTGCCAGAGCTCCAAGCGGTCCAAGCAACGCGACCGTCACAACCAAGATGCGTTTGATCATATTTGCTGCTCCTTTCGATGAGACGGCGGATGGGTGGAGTCTGCTGTTAGCCGGCGGGCAGCGGACGTGCCATGATCGTGGGCTTGAACCCGTAGCGCGGACCAGCACCGGCGCCCCGCGCGCCGGCCCCGGTGCCGCCAACGGGCATGCCGCTCAACACGTTTCCCGCTCCGGACTCACCGGTGGTGATGGGCTCACTGATCAGCTGGACCGATGGGCGTACGGCCGCCGGTG
>NZ_LZLE01000295.1 GCF_001673155.1 Mycobacterium sp. 1423905.2
TCACCGACGCGCACGTTGCCGTTCCCAGAGCAGCAGGACCGCGGTCACCAAAGCGAAGCCGAACAGGAAGTCTTCGATCGGAATGTCGAACGGGAAACGCACACCGGTGATGTGGTGATCGTCATAAATGACGATCGGGGCACTGAGTTTGGTCAGCCACCCGTCGACCGGTATTTGAAAACCGAGCACGATCAACATAGACAGCCAGTATGCCGGGCGCCGGAACAAACCGGTATGCAGCACAGCCAGTTCTGCGGCGCACACCGCGACGACAGCGAGTACGGCCGGCACCGTGTAACCCAGGCCCGTCATCGCCGGTTGACCCGGTCCATGATGGCGTTCACGGCGTTGTACGTCAGCAGACCGCAGATCGGAATCACAAGGAAGAACAGCACTTCCTCGATCGGCACCCGAAACGGGATGTTCCAGCCGGTGAGGTAGGCGTAGTCGTACTTCCACACGTGCGCGGCGACCGCGATCTCATCCCAGATCAGAAACACCAGCGCGACGGGTACCACCGCCCGCAGCAGCCGACGCCACTGCCGGTAGACGCCAGGGCGGAATATCTCCAGCGGCGCGGTGATCGCCAGGCACGCGGCCAGCACCAGGAGATATTGCCAGCGATCGGTCATGCGGCCGCTTTTCGTGCTCGCCATGCGCGCACCAATCCGACACCGGCCACCTGCAGTCGCCGGGCTTTGCCCACGGCGGCCCGGCGACCGAACACCGCGAAGTCGCTTGCCTCGATGCAGTCCAAGATCTCAGCGTACAACGCCGCCGCCGTGGCGACGCACGGCCGCGACCGCGGTGCCAGCATGGCGATACCGGCGGCCGCGAAACGATAAGTGGCGCGAGCGATTTCGTGTTGGGCGGCCAAGGCGTCGCGGACCCGCGGATCGCTGCGACGGTGCAGATGACACCACATCAGCAGGTCGCGGTCCACTCCGTGTGCGGCCAGTTCGTCAGCGGGTAGATACACCCGCTGACGCACCAAGTCTTCGTCGACATCGCGCAGGAAGTTGGTCAGCTGAAATGCTCTGCCGAGCGCGGCTGCCCGGGGTGCCGCCTCCTCTTCGGGCACCGCCGTGCCCAGGATCGGCAGTACTTGCAGCCCAATGGCTTCCGCGGAGCCACGCATGTACAGGTTCAGCGCGTCGCGGTCGGGATAGTCGGTGACGGTCAGGTCCATCCGCATGGAGGTCAGGAAGTCCTCGAACAACTCCAGGCCGATGCCGTAGCGGCGTGCGGTGTCGGTGACCGCGGTGATGATCGGATCGTCGCGGTCACCGGCGCCACCGCACACCGCGCCGAAGAACCGGTCGGAGAATTCCTGCAGCCGCTGCGCGCGGACGTCGGTGCCCAAGCGCGGGTCGATGTCGTCCAGGATGTCGTCGGCGTAACGGGCGAATCCGTACAGGGCATGGATCGGCGGGCGCTGATCGGGCGCGAGCAGCCGAGTGGCCAGGAAGAAGGTGCGGCCGTGCGCGGCGTTGACCTCTCGGCACCGCCGATACCCGTCGCGTAACCGCGGATCGTCGATTCCGGCCGCAGCCAACTCGCTGCGGATCATGGCAACCTGGCTTTCATATCGAGCCGCGTCGTGGATCGGTCGGCGATGCCGGTGATGCGGTCCGCGGCCAGCCGTCCGGAAATGAGGGCCGTGGGCACCCCGACTCCGGGCACGGTGGAACCACCGGCAAGAACCGCATTGTCGATGCCGCGCACCATGTTGGCTGGGCGGAACGGCCCGGTCTGCAAAAACGTGTGCGCCAAGGCGAACGGGCTACCGGCCGCCATGCCCTGCCGGGCCCAGTCCGCCGGTGTCACCACCTCGAGCAACTCTGCGTGGTCGCGTAGCCCCGGCATCAGTCGCTGTTGAACGCGATCAAGCATGGTGTCCGCGTAGCGTTTTCCGTCCGTGTCCCAGTCGACGCGACCTCGGTCGAGGTTGGGTGCCGGTGCCAGCACGTACAGCAAGTCATTACCGTCCGGAGCCAACGTGGGATCGCTGGCAGTGGGTCGGGTGACCAGCAGCGAGGGGTCCCGCATGGGTTGGCCTTCGTCGATGATGTCGGAGAAAGTCTGGTCCCAGGCATCCCCGAACAGAATCGTGTGATGAGCGGTGTCGGGTGCTGCCTGGCAGCCCACATGCGCGACGACGGCTGACGGTGCCGGCCGTACCGGCAACACGCGACGCGGCTTTCGGCCCAGTAAGGCATAGGTCTGCGGCAATTCGGTGGTCAGCACCACGGCGTCGCAGTCGATGCGGTCCCCCTGGTCGGTGCGGACCGCACTGACGTGACCACCGCCGTGCTCCAACTCGGTCACAGAAGCGTTGTAGCAGAACCGAACTCCGGCATCGGCGGCCGCAGCGGCCAGGGCATCGGGCAGCGCTCGCACACCGCCCCGCGGGAAGACCACACCCGCAACGGTGTCCATATAGGCGATGACGGCGTAGACGGCAAGGGCGTCCCGCGGCGCCACACCGGCATACAGCGATTGGAAGGTGAACACTCGCTGCAAGCGCGGATCGGTGAGGTGGCGCTTTACCATCCGGTCCCACTTGCGGAAGCCGCCGATGGCGGTGAGTCGCGCCAGTGACGGGGTCAGCAGCGAGAGCGGCGAATCGAAATTGGCGGCGATGAAGCCGTCGAACTCGGTGCGATACAGCCGCTGCAGCCACTGCCGTAGCCGCCGGTAGCCCGCGGCCTGGGCCGGCCCAGCGAATTCCTCGACGGCGGCGCTCATCCGATCGGCGTCGCTGTGCACATACAGCGCACTGCCGTCGGCGAATTCGGCGCGATAGGCCGGATCCACCGGCAGCAACTCCAAGCGGTCGGATCGGTTTTGGCCGACGGCGGCGAACACGTCGTCGATGATGTCGGGCATCGTGATCACGGTCGGTCCGGTGTCGATTCGGTAGTCGCCGATATCGAGGCGCCCGGCACGTCCGCCTGGCCATGGGTGACGCTCGACGACGGTGACTTCACGTCCCCGGCCGGCTAGGTGCAGTGCAGCGGACAGGCCGGCCAATCCGGCGCCGATCACCACGACCCGATCGCCGCGTCCGCGGATGGTACGCATCTTCAACTCGGCTCCACGGTCATACCACCCGCTGGGTGCAGGCGGTCGCCATGCCTGCCAGGGCAGAACGTACGGAATCGTCTATCGGCAACTGCCGTAACTCCTCTTTCGCCGACGAAACACGTTGTCGGATCATGGTTTCCACATGCTGTACCGCTCCGGTGGCTTCGATCAACGACTTCCAGCGTTCCAGTGCCTCGTCGTCGAGGTCATCGGTGGCCATCAGCACGGCTAGTTGTCGGCGGGTGGCCGCGTCGGCCCGCTCCTGGGCGGCCACGACGACGCTGGTCGCTTTACGTTCCCGCAGGTCTCCGGCGCACGGCTTACCGGTCACCGCCGGGGCGCCGAAGACGCCGAGGATGTCATCCCGCAGCTGGAAGGCTTCCCCGACGGCCGCGCCGTAGCGGCCAAGACCGGCCAGCGTGTGGTTGTCGCAATAGGCCATCGCGGCACCGATCTCCAGCGGACGGCGCACGGTGTAGTTGCCGGACTTGCGCCGGGCCACGTCGAGCACCGTGTCCAAGGACGGCTGGCGGCGAGCGTCACTGGTCAGGTCCGCGAACTGGCCGATGGCCAGTTCGGTGCGCATGGCGTCGTATCGCGGCCACGCGCGCTGTAGGCACTGCGGATCCACGCCGCTTTCCCGCAACATCTGTTCCGCCCAAATCAGGCACAGATCCCCGAGCAAAATGGCACATGATTCACCGAACCGCCGCGCCGAACCGGACAACCCGCGCTCCCGGTGCCAAGACTCGAATTGCAGGTGAGCGGCCGGCCGGCCGCGCCGCTCGGGCGAATCGTCCATGACGTCGTCTTGCAGGAGCGCGAAGGCGTGCAACAGCTCCAAGCTGGCGCACGCAGCGAGCGCCGCCCGGTTGGGGGGCGCACCGCACCGCCAACCCAGATACATGAACGTCGACCGCAGGCACTTGCCCCCGGAGATGAACTCCATGAGTATGTCCCCGGCGGCATCGATGCTGGCGCCGTCCAGCTCCGCACGCCGCGCGGCAACGAACTGGGTCATATCGGCAAGCACGGCCCGGCGGACATTGGAACGCCACGCGTCGAAGTCGTCGGGGACCGCCCAACCGCCGTCGATCGGCAGCACATCGGCTGCAGGGCTCACCGAAAAAGCACGCACCGTGGCCCCGCACCCCCTCGTGGGCGGCTGGGCAGCCGCCTGCTCGAACACTTCAAACACGGGCCGACATACCCGGCAGTTGGCGCGTCAAAACCCCGCGAGGGCGTGCGGAAACTCCGTCGGCTGTGCTTCGTGGCGGTGACACCGGCTGCCCTCCTCATTCACGATCTTAAAAGTTAATTTACTGAACGATTCACCCGATCGCCAGACGAAGGCCGCTTCCTTCGGTGGTCCAGCAGTGGGCGCCTGGCGGGTTCGGCCAGGTCAAACTGACAACGCCGGCCAGCGCGGCAGTGGCAAATAGTTCAGCCGATTAACGGTTAACTAACTGAAATGATGCGTTGTTTACGGATATGCTGCACACAGTTATGGAACCCGACGAGCACGCCTCCAGTCGGGACGCACTGGAGTCGCTGATTGCGGCCGATCTACGGGAGTTGTCGACCGAGTCCGATCAGATCGGCCGCTTGTTCGCGATGTCTCACGACCTGCGGCCCAGCGACTTTCGCGCGTTGCTGCACATTCTGGTCGCCGAGACGGCTGGACGGCCGATGACTTCAGGTGACCTCAGCCAACGCATGGGTATGTCCAGCGCGGCGATCACCTACCTGGTTGATCGAATGATCGACTCTGGTCATATTCGGCGCGAGACTCATCCCGATGACCGGCGCAAGGTAGTGCTGCGTTACTCCGAGCCCGGACTGGCCACGGCTCGGTCCTTTTTTCAGCCGTTGAACACCCACACCCACACCGCGTTGACCCAACTACCCGATGGCGACCTCGCGGCCGCGCACCGGGTCTTTTCCGGTCTTATCCAAGCGATGCGCGGGTTCAGGGCCGAGCTTCGTTGAGTGCCGCAACGAGGCCCTCCGGATCCGCGACCGTCACGGTGAGTGCCGAATGATCGCGGAAACCCAACACGCGGTGCAGCGGCGGATCGAAGTCGATGCACACCCCTGCTCGGGCATTGGTACCGAACGTGAGCCCGTCATCGACGAAGGACAATCGCGGGCCTACCGCCGTCCACCACCGGTACGGGCCGGTCAGGTGCGCATCTTGGACCTGCGACAGCGGTGCTTGGGCCCGCAAAGGTCCGTATCGCGCAACGAAACGTCCGTCTTCGGTCAACGTCACACCCTGATTGCCGGGCCATCGGAACGGCAACCAGAGGGGGGCAAGTCGCGGGTCGTAGTAATACGGAAAGTGGCGGCCATTCTCGCCGTGCTGCGTCAAATCAGGCTCCGATCACTCGGGCTGCCGCAGCAGCCGTCAGGCGTCTCCGGCCGCCCGGGCCAGATAGGCACCCTGCTCCGGCTGACGAAGGCGGGCCAGGCCGGCGAGTAAGTTCCTGCGGGCGCCAAGGACATCGTTGACCATCTGCAGCGCCTCGGGGACCGAATCGACGACGTTGAGGCCGTGATTGGTGACCAGACGCAACAACGGTCGCAGGGCCCGACCGGTAACAACGGTGAAGTGCAGTCGCGCCTGCTCGTGCTCGTGGTTGAGCCTGAGCAGCGCCCGGAATCCGTCGATCCCCAAGAACTCCACATTGCTGAGATCGAGGATCAGCGGGCTTTTCATCCGGGCGAACCGGCGAATTTCGTTGGCCAGGGAGTCGGCATTCGACGCGTCAATCTCTCCGTCGACGCGCAAAACGGTGGCGATGCTGCGCGCATAAACGTGTAACCGCGCACCCGCGCAGTCGACCACATAGCGGTAGCGGGATTCTCCCTGGAAGTCACTTCTCGGCGAAGCATTCATGTATTGGCGCCCATCAAGTTTGGGTGTTGAGCGCGGGAGCGACAGCCGTCCGACCCGTCGTGACCCGCGAGTGTCAGCTGTTAACTCAACCTGCTTGAGATACTACTACGACGGTGGGTGGGCGGCAGCTGAAACGAGACATCGTTACAGGACATCAACCGACAAAGTTCCAGTAGCGACGTGCAATTCGGCTGTGCTCGGCACTCGTCAGCCTCGAAGCTTTCGTTTTTCGGACGTCTTGCGCTCAAACCATGTTCGCTTGCCGGCCACGCCCGCACCGGGCCACGTCCTACTTGATGACCGGGGTGGTGGGAGCTGTGCGTGATTGACCGCTCGACCGCAGTTTGGCTGCCCGGTGAGCGGGTAATCGGCCGCGACCGGATGGCATAAACGCCGGTGTGAATTGCCGCCGACGCGCCTCGAATGGCGGCTGGGACGGTGCGGATCATGAAAAAGCCACGTCGCAACTTGTGGTTATTCGCGGCCGCCATTGCGATCGTCGTCGGGGCTATCGTCGCACCGGCTCCAGCCGATGCCGATCCAAACGTCACGGCTTATCCCGGTATGGAAATTCACCAAGGCGACGCAGCCTGCATGGTGGGCTTCGTCGAGCCGGAATTGCGCATAGCTCTGACCAGCGGTCGGTGCGACGTCGACCCGATTGTGACCGATAGCCGGGCCCGGGTGATCGGGCCATGACAACCAACCGGGGACCGGCGCACCCGGTCAAGCGCACCTCCACCATCACCGGCGTACACCGGTGCAGATGGCTTCCCTGGCGGTCGGAGCGGTGTTCCCGATCGTCGGCGTGGGTGGCTTCATTCCGGGTCTCACCCCGCATTACGACACGCTCAGTTGGGCCGGGCATCATTCCGGTGCGCTGCTGCTGGGCCTGTTCAACGTCTCGATCCTGCCCAACTTGGTGCACCTGGCCTTCGGGGTGGCGGGCATCGCGTTGTCCCGGACCATCGACGGCGCACGGTGGTTCCTGATCGGCGG
>NZ_LZLE01000296.1 GCF_001673155.1 Mycobacterium sp. 1423905.2
GCAATCCGGACGGTGTTCGACGCTGCTATCGAGCGCGCCCACGGCACCCGCACCGCCTCGGGCGCGCTCACCGAAACGATGCGACTGCTCGATTTCGGCGGGGACACCGCCGACGCGGCACGCGCGGCGGCCCAACACACCACCGTGGTGCTCGACACCCACGCCGATGCGTGCCATGCCGTGGGGCGGGCCGCCGAGCGAGCGGCCGACGAAGTCGCCGCCATCAAAACGCGGCTGCGGGCCATCCGCAGCAGCGCCGGCGACCACCGTCTGGTGATCAACGACGCGACCGGTGTGGCGTTGCCGCCGTCTGACTTCGCAACGTTTTCACCCGGCGAACAGCAGCGCATGCTCGACGCCGCCGTGCGGCTGACCGACGACATCAAGGCACTGCTGGTTGCCGCCGAGTTGGCCGACGAGGATCTGGCGGCGGCCCTGCGTGGAGCCGACGGTGATCTGTCCGCCGACGGGGTCGAAACCCAACTCGCGCACTGCCCGCCGCAGTTGCCGACGCCGCCGCCCCTGGGCAGCGACCCGCAGCGGGTCAGCAGCTGGTGGCACGCGTTGACGCCCGCTCAGCAGGACCGAGCCGAGGAGTACTTCGGTGAGGCGCTACGCAACCTCGATGGCGTCCCGACCGCCATCCGCAGCGAGCTCAACATCGCGGCGCTGCACAGTGAGCTGACTCGGTTGCAGCAGGGCTGGTACGACGGCCGCGGCACCTGGCACACCCACACCGACAAGCTCGCCGACTTGCGGGCGCTGCAGGACGCGCTCACCGCGCACCCTGATTCCAGCCTCATCCTGCTGGACACCGGCCAGGACCCACGAAAGGTGTTGGCAGCGATAGCGATCGGCGACGTCGACAACGCCGAACGCGTCGGAGTCACCGTGGGTGGGCTCAGCACGCGGGTCAGCTCCAGCGTCGGCGGCATGGTCGGCGAAGCGCAGACGCAGCGAGACAAGGCCAGTGATCTGCGCCGCTACGCGGGAACGAAGAACTTCGACGCGGTCGCCGCCATCGCCTGGTTGGGGTACGACGCGCCCGACAGCGTCCGGGACGTGACGCACGACTGGTCGGCGCGTGACGCCGCTACCCCGTTGGCCAACTTCTACCGCGGGCTGGCCGCCGCGACCAATGTCTCCGACCAACACATCGCCGCGTTCGGACACTCGTACGGCTCACTGCTCACCAGCCTGGCGCTGCAGCGCGGCGCGCCGGTGAGTGACGTGGTTCTCTACGGTTCGCCCGGCACCGAGCTGGCCAACGCCGCGCAGTTGGGTGTCGAGCCTGGGCATGCTTACTACATGGTCGGTGTGAACGACGATGTGGCCGAGCTCATCCCGTACTTCGGCGCGTTCGGCGCCGCCCCGCAGGACGTTCCCGGGATGACCGAGCTGTCGACCGCCACCGGGGTCGTGGCCGGCGGGAGCCACGGAGACGGACAACTGCACCAGCGGGCTTACGGCCACTCGGAGTATGCCCGCATGGGCAGCAACGGGCAGCTGCGGATGAGTGGTTACAACCTGGCCGCGGTGTTGGCGGGCCTACCCGACGACCTCATCACGGCGCCGAGGCGATAGCGGTGCAGCGTTCGCTCGTGCTCTGCGTCGCTGCCGCCATGCTCGCCGGCTGCGGCACGTCGCTGAATCCCTATGCCAATCCCGGCCGCGCCGAACTCGACCGGATGCAGAAGATCATCAACGGTCGGCCAGATCTCGAGGCGGTGCAACACCAGCTCGTCGATCTCGACGTAGCGATCCGGGCGGCCATCGCGAAATATGCTCCGCAGGTGCGGTTTTCGAGCACGAGAACTTCGCAGCAGAGCAACGGCTGCCCGGATCCGTTCACCCGCAACATCGGCAGACAAGAACGAAGCGACCACTTCTTCGGCGAGCCGGGACCTTCCGCCCAGCAATGGGCCGCGGTCGTGGCCGAGTTGGCGCCGACATTCGCCGCGGCGGGCTTCCAGCGCGCCGATTCGGGCGCCGGCAACGACTCTCAACTCCGCTACGACGGCGCGTTGATCAACCTGGTCAACCACGGGCACCTGATCGACTACAACTACGACACGGGCTGCCACCTGCCGGCCGCCTGGCGCAGCGCGCCGCCCCCAGCGCAGCTGCGGCCGGCCAACGACCCGGGCGTGCACTACCCGTACTTGTACGAACCGCCGGGCGGCAGAAGTGTTGACGCGCTCTGAGGCCGCCTCTTGGTGTTATGGAGTGAAGAGCTCGGCAGCCATTGGTTTCGCGAAGTGCCAACCTTGCGCGGCGTCGCAGCCCAGCGCCCGCAGTCGGGCAGCTTGGCTCGGGGTCTCGACTTGCTCGGCGGTGACCGTGAGGCCAAGGGTGTGAGCCAGGTCGATCATCGCTCGGGTGATCTGTTCGTCGGCCAGTCGACCTTGGATGTTGCCCCCGACATTCTTGATGAACTCACCGGCGAGTTTGACCACGTCGACGGGCAAGTCGCGTAGGTAGGCCAGGCTGGAGAATCCGGTGCCGAAATCGTCGATGGCGATGGACACGCCCATGGCCGACAGTTGCTGCAACCTGCGCACCGACGTCTCGTCCTTGCCGAGGACCGCGTTCTCGGTGAGTTCCAGTTGCAACACATGCGGGGGCAACTCGGCGGTGCCGAGGGCGTTTTTGACCATCGGGAAGAAGCCCGGATCACAGATGTTGCGGACCGCGACGTTGACGCTGACGAACAGTTGGGAGTCTGCGGCCTGCGCTTCCCGCCAGCCCTTCAGGTGGCGGCAGGCCTGCTCGACCACGAACGTGGTGAGGGGCACGATCATCCCGTTTCGCTCGGCGAGATAGATGAAACGGTCCGGAAGTAACGTCCCCAACGTCGGGTGCTCCCAACGCAGCAATGCCTCCGCGCCAATGACGACGTTGTCCGACAGCCGCACGATCGGCTGGTAGACGAGGCGGAACTCGCCCCGGTCGAGCGCTTTGTGCATCGGAGTGTTCTCGTGGTGACGATCGTGGATGACCCACCGGTTGCCGCCGGCCTGCTTAGCGCGCGCGAGCGTCACGTCGGCGCCCTTCATCAGATCGACTTCGGAGATGATCGCGACTTCCTGTTCCATGACGCCCACGCTGGCCGACACCGTGATGGGGTTTCCATCGATGTCGAACGGCGATTCGAGGACGCGGAGCACCGAGTCGGCCAGTTCGGTCACCTCGTCGGTGCTAAGCGGTTGCGGTATCAAGAAGACGAACTCGTCACCCCCCAGGCGGGCCACGAATTGGTCGGGTCGCTGCAGGCACAACGACAGTCGCTCGGCGACCTTGACCAGAAGCTTGTCGCCGATGTCGTGCCCGAGTGTGTCGTTGACGTCCTTGAAGCCGTCGAGATCGACGTAGCAGATGCCGACCCTCGTCTGAGGATCCTCGAACGCCGCGGTGAGACGGTCGAAGAACTGGCTGCGATTCGGCAGTCCCGTCAACGGATCGTGCAGAGCCTGATGCCGCAGCTGCTGTTCGAGCTGGTGGCGGTCGGTCACATCGCCGAAGACCGCCAGCGTGTAGATGGGCACGCCATTGGCATCACGGATCAGGGAGACGTTGACGCTGTTCCAGATGGTGTGGCCGTCGCGGTGCAGGTGCGGCTTCTCCAGGCTGACCATCTCCACGTCGCCCCGCATCAAAGCCGCGTACTGGTCCCAGACTTCCAACGTGTCGTCTGGGTGAGTGAGATCGGTGACCTGGAAAGTCTTGATGAACTCCTCGGTCTCATAGCCAAACATATGAGCGAACGCGTCGTTGACCACCAAGATCTTGCCGGTGATATCGGAGATGCCGACCCCCACACCCGCCTGCTTGAACACCGCCCGCAGCAACGCGGCGTCCCGTCCGCTCGCGCCACCGGCGAGCATCGATTCGATTGCATCGTCTTCTTGCGTCGCCTCGGGTATCGCTCCCGTGAGCACGCCGCCGACGTCGTCTTGACCGCCCATCTCGCTGAGCTCCTCCATCCCCGAGACGACCACGCTTACTCCTCTGACCCGTCTTCAGCTTCGCCCAGGCGACATCCGTACGGTCGAACGGCAGTTGCAGCAACACACATTTTTCCCACCCGATACCCATGGCATACCTGTAATCCGGTGAACTGACCTGGTGAGTTGTTGTTCGTGGCGGGCGAGGTAAGTCGTTATTGTACTTAACGGGCGTATAATTAGTGCAACTTCGAAAGGCCTGTTGACGATTAGCAGCTTGGCACCGGTGGTCGAATCCAGCAAAGAAAGACCTTGCGATGAAACACGTTATGCAACTGCGCGACGCCGGACAGGAAGCAGCAAGCAAACACGCCTTCTTTGACTGGCTGTCCAGCGACCGGGTACCGGCCGAGGACCGGCTGTGCATCGGACCCGCCGGCGCGCTGTTCATCATGCAGTTTCGGGACATGAACCGATGGGTTCTGCGCTTCGCCGAGCCGCACGACGAATACGAGTGGGTGATCAACCTCGGCACGCTCGAGGATGAGAAGCACTCCAAAATCTTCCTGGAGGACTGGCGCAAGCTGGATCTGGACGGTCGGCTGGGCTGGCACACCAGTGACGTGCTGTGGTGGTTGTTTCTCTCGCCCGACCAAGAGACCTTCCGCCGCAGCGGCATTGAGTTCATCCGGCTGGCCGTGGACGACGGCAATGACGCGCTGATCCGGTTCGGCCACTCCGAGGCCGGCGAGGCCACCGGTCACGTGATGCTCAGCAACACCGCCCGAGTCGCGGCCGAGCTGTCGTCGCGTACCGGTATCGAATATCGCTATTTCGGTCCGTACCACCTGGATCTGGAATCTGGACACGTCGGCAACACCGAAGGCATCTTCGAGACGGTGACGCTCGACCCCGAGCGTCGGGAACGCGCCGGGGAGGCCTGCCAGCGCATGTTCGGCATCTTCGACGACGTCTTCGACGGCTTCCTGCACTATGCGAACACCTATCTCGACACCGGCACCGTCCCGCGCCGCCCGCAACTTCCCGCCGTGGCCCGAGACGACTGGACCGCGCCGTCGCTGCGCATTGACTCCCGAGACGACAACGACACCGCGATGCTTCGTCACATCGAACAGCACAAGGAAAGGTTGCGCGCACACCCTTTCTACGAGTGGCTACGCAGCGATCAACACGGCCCGGCGGACAAACTGCGACTGTTCATTCCCATGTGGGTGATGGACATCCTTGGCTACCGGGACCTGACCAAGTACGCGCTGACGTTCGCCGAGCCGGCCAGCGCGGCCGAACACGCGGTCAACGCCTGGGCGTCGCGACTCTCCCAGCACAGCAGGCTTTTCCTCTCCGACTGGGAGGCGCTCGAACTGGATCGCATGCTGAGCCACACGGCTAGCGACGCGCTCGAGTGGCTGTTCTTCGACCCCGACATGGATCTGCATCGGGAGAACATGATCGAATTCGCCAAAATCGCGCTGCGCCATGACGATCCGGTATTGCGCTGGTGGATGCTGGTAGCGCTGGAGTCCACGGGTGAGGAATTCTTCACCCAGACCCAACCACTCGCGCTCGCCGCGGAAGCCGAAACCGGTGGGCGGTTGGACTACCTCGCCGGTCGGCACGACCCGCCGGACGCTACCGGCAGCACTGGGGGCTTCATCGACATCAGCCCACCCGCTCCGCTGACCGACAGCCAGATCGAACTCGCCAAAAGCATCACCACGCATGTGTTCGACTCGATGGAGCGACAGCTGTGGCGGTCCCACGCCATAGTGCGGGCCGGAAAATACGCTCCTGCCGCAATGCACAACTAGCCGACGTCACCGGCCCGATTGGGCCGTAAGTCGTTGCTGGACTGCGTGTTCGGCGAGTGCCGATTGCTGTTGAGTAATTGATTTGCGCTTCGCGTCTTGACATGGGCTCACACCAGGAGGAGAGTCAGCCGCGTGTCCACATACTCTGGGTATGTGACATCTTAACGGTATGACTGGGAGGCGCGCTGCATGGATATCGCCGCGCTGGAAACCCATCGACGGTTCGCGACCACCACGTCGGGTCCGGTTAGCTACCTCGACGTCGGGCAGGGCCGGCCGACGGTTCTCGTGCACGGACTCCTCACCAACGCCCTGCTGTGGCGCCACGTCATCGCCAGGGTCGCGTCCCAAGAGCGGCGGTGTATCGCACTGGATCTGCCCGGACATGGACACACCCCGCCGGCGCCCGAGGACGCTGACGTCTCATTGACCGGCTTGGCGCGTCGCGTCGTCGAGTTGTGTGATCACCTGAACTTGACCGGCTTTGACCTGGTGGCCAATGACACCGGAGGTGCGGTCGCACAAATAGCCGCGACTGAACTGGCCGACCGGTTGTACACCTTCACGTTGACCGACTGCGACACCGAAGGCAATGCCCCGCCCGCTCTGTTCAAACCCGTCACGCTGGCCGCACGCCTGGGACTGGTGGCATGGCTTGGCCCTCGGATCGCCACCCGGCGGGCCCACATCCGGTCCGTGCTGCGCATCGGCTACCAAAACGTGCGTCAAGTCCCTCGGGAAGTGATCGACGCCTATGCCCAACCCGCCTTGGGAACACCCACGGCCGCACAGGCTTTGGCGCGGATCATCACCACCATATCGTCCGACGACCTGGCCGCGGTCAGACCGCGACTGAGCGAGTTTCACGTGCCCACCCTCATCGTCTGGGGAACCGGCGACATCTTGTTCAACATCAAGTGGGCACACCGGCTGGCCGAACTGATTCCGGGCACCACCACCGTGGCGACGATTCCGGGCGGGCGGCTGTTGTTTCCCGACGAACGCGCCGGCGAATTCGTCCCACTGCTGCAACAGCATTGGGCGGCCAACCCGTCGTAACAGGCCCGGGCGCTACCGGCGTCGCGAGCGTAGGTAGTCGCCTACCACGGCCGCGCCGAGCCCATCCAAGTCGGGCTCGACCACCCGACCCTCCACTCGTCGCGCCACCTGGTCGATGAAACGCGCCAGCCCAGGATCGTTGCCCAACCGGAATATCGTTATCTGCGCACCCAATCGGGCCATCTCGTCGAAGCCGCGCACGGTGTGGGCGATGGTGCGCGGATGCGGCGGATAGTCGAAGAACACACCGGATTTGCCGTCGCCGCGAACATCCTCCAAGTGCGCCGTCGGCTCACCGTCGGTCACCACCAGCACCACCGGCTGGGCGTTGGGATGGCGGCGGAGGTGCCGGCCGGCCAACGCCAGCGCGTGATGCAGGTTGGTGCCCTGTTCGTAGACGCCTTCCAACCCGGTGAGCTCAGCGGCGGTCACCGTACGGGCGTAGCGGCCAAAGGCGATGATCTCCAGCGCATCCGAGCGGAACCGGGTGGACACCAGATGGTTGAGCGCCAGCGCCGTCCGCTTCATCGGCAACCAGCGGTTCTCCATCACCATGGAAAAGGAGGTGTCCACCAACAGTGCCACCGCGGCCTGCGTGCGCGTCTCGGTCTCAGAGACCTCCACGTCTTCCACGGTGATCCGCAACCGCCCGTCGAGCGTCGCGGTGCCCGCCTGGCGCAGCACGGCATTGGTCAGCGTGCGCGAGATGTTCCACGGCTCGGTGTCACCGAACTGCCACGGCCGCGTCGCGCCGGTCAGTTCACCGGCCGCACCCGCACGCCGGTGATCGCGTTCTCCGCGGCGCCCCGAAAGCTGTTGTGCCACATCGCGCAACGCCGTCTCGCCGAGCCTGCGCATCGCCTTGGGCGACAATCGCCACTGGCCGTCGGAGCTGCGATCCAGGAAGCCCTGGTTCAACAGCGCACGCTCCAGCTCGGCCAGCGTACGCGCATCGACGGCGGCTTGGTCGCCGAGTTGGCGTGCCAGTGCGTCCAAGTCGACATCGTCCATGGAGGCGCCCGGATAGCTCTGCGACAGTTGCTCGGCCAGCTGCTCGAGCTCGGCGATGTCGGCCAACGCCTGCGCACCCTCGCCCATGCCGAACGGATTGTCGCCAGAGAATTCTTCCGACCCCGACCAATCCTCACCCGGCCGCGCGGCCTGCAGGTGAGCGTCCAGTTGGTTCAACGCCTGCATCAGCGCAGGCGACCCGAAAGCTTGCTGCGCCAACGCATCCAGCTCGTCGCGCTGCTCCTGGCTCAAGCTGTTGCGGAACCGCTGCGCGGCCGCGGCGCGCTTGGCCAGCGAATCCAGCAGCTCGTCGACATTGCGGGGGTTCTCCGGGAAGAACTCGCCGTGCTTGTCCATGAAGTCGTCGAAATCCTGCTGGGTGTCCTCACCGCGAGCGTGCTTGTCCAGCAAGCCGTTCAGGTCGTCGAGCATGTCGGTGACGCGCTGACGGTCTTCGTCGGTGGCACCCTCGAGCGCCTGCTTCATGCCGGCGAAACGCTGGTCCAGCATCTCCCGGCCGAGCAGATCCTTGATCTGGTCGTACTTCTGCCGGGCCTCGGGGCTGCGCCAGTTGTACTCCGACAGCTCTTGGACGGCCTTGGCCGGTGACGGCGGCAACGACTGCAGCTGCATCTCGGAGAACCGGGCGTCGTCGTCGAGTGCGCGGGCCAGTTCTTTGCGCTCGGCCAGCACCGCCTCGTCGAGCAACTTCTTGATGTCCTGCAGGGTGCCGTCCAAGTTGTTGCGGCGCAACAACTCCCGTCGGCGCCGGTTCACCTCCGAGGCCAGCCGGTCCGCGCCCGACATGTTCTTGGTGCCCTGTCGCAGCAATTCGGAGAGCGCCCGGCGAGGCGAGGTGCCCGCCATGACGTCCTCTCCGATCTGTTCCAGCGCCTCACGCAGATCCACCGGCGGGGCCAGCGGGTCGGGTCCGCCGGTATACGCCGAATAGCGTGAGTCGTGGCGTCTAGCCATAGACGGTCTGGCCCTCCCCGGACACTTTGTCGACCCGTTTGGCCAAGTACAACGCCTCCAACGCCAGCTCCAACGCCGCGGCGCGTTCGCCCTCGGACTCGGCGTGGAGTTTGCGGGCAATGTTGTCCACGACCGGCAGCCCGGGCACCGCGGCCAGCACGTCCTTGGCCGATACCCGCTCCCCCGTCGTCACCGCGGCGCCCTTCTCGACCGCGGCCACCAGCGAGCCGACATCGATGCCGCCGAGCACCCGCGACGCGGTGTCGGCGGTGGCGCGGCGCAGCAGGTGCTGCAGCACGGCCTGTTCGCGTCCCTCCTCGCCGGATTCGAATTCCAGCTTGCCGCGCAGGACGTCGATGATGGTGCCCAGATCGACCACGCGGGCCACCGGATCGGTCTCACCGAGGATGGCGCCGCGGTGCCGGGCGGCTGCCGCGACGGTCTCGGCCGCGGCGATCGCGAAGCGTGCCGACACCCCGGAGCGCTGGTCGACCGAGCTCGACTCCCGCAGGTACCGCGCGAAACGGGCGATCACCTGCATGAGGTAGTCGGGCATTTGGGCGCTCAGGTGCGCCTCCTGGGTGATGACCCCCACCTCCGCCTCGAGTTCCAGGGGGTAGTGGGTGCGGATTTCGGCGCCGAACCGGTCTTTGAGTGGGGTGATGATGCGGCCGCGGTTGGTGTAGTCCTCGGGGTTGGCGCTGGCCACCACCAAGACGTCCAGCGGCAGCCGCAGCGTGTAACCACGGACCTGGATGTCGCGCTCCTCCATGACGTTGAGCATCGATACCTGAATGCGCTCGGCCAGGTCGGGCAGCTCGTTGACCGCCACGATGCCGCGGTGCGCACGCGGGATCAGGCCGTAGGCGATGGTCTCGGGGTCACCCAGGCTGCGGCCCTCGGCCACCTTGATCGGGTCGATGTCACCGACCAGGTCGGCGACGCTGGTGTCCGGGGTGGCCAGTTTCTCGGTGTAGCGCTCGCTGCGGTGCTTCCACGCCACGGGCAGGTCGTCACCGTGGGTGGCAGCGCGTCGGATCGACTCCGGTGTGATGGGCCGGTAGGGGTGTTCGCCCAGCTCGGATCCGGCGATCACCGGCGTCCACTCGTCGAGCAGTCCGGTCAGTGCACGCAGTAGGCGGGTCTTGCCTTGGCCGCGTTCCCCCAACAGGACGATGTCGTGGCCGGCGATCAGCGCGCGTTCCAACTGAGGTAATACGGTGTCCTCGAAGCCCAGGATGCCCGGCCATACGTCGTCACCCTCGGCCAGTGCGGTCAGCAGGTTTTCGCGGATCTCCTGCTTGACCCCCCGTTCCCGGTGGCCGCTGGCACGCAGCTCGCCGAGCGTGCGAGGCAGATTGCTTGGTGAAGTCACCACTCCACGCTACGCGTTGTGAGCTGGTGTCTCGCGGTAAGCGTTCAGTGCGCGAAGTGACGGGCGCCGGTGAGATACAACGTAATGCCGGCATTGGTGGCCGCCGCGGTGACTTCGTCGTCGCGTACCGACCCGCCGGGATGGACGATCGCCTTGACCCCGCCGGCGGTCAACGTCTCGAGGCCGTCGGGGAACGGGAAGAACGCGTCGGAGGCCGCGACCGCGCCCCGGACGCGTTCGCCGCCACGTTCGACGGCCAGCCGGGCGGCGTCGACGCGGTTGACCTGCCCCATGCCCACCCCGACGGTGGCGCCGTCGGCGACGACGACGATCGCGTTGGACTTCACCGCGCGGCAGGCGCGCCAGGCGAAGACGAGGTCGGTCAATGTGGCGGGATCCGCGGGTTCACCGGTGGCCAGGGTCCAGTTGAGGGGATTGTCGCCGGGCGCGTCGAGCTGGTCGCGTTGCTGCATCAGCAGGCCGCCGCTGATCGGTTTGATCTCGATGCCGCCGGGCTGCGGCTCAGAGGCCACCAGTACCCGGATGTTCTTCTTGCGGGTCAGCAGCTCGAGCGCACCGGGCGCGTAGGCGGGCGCCACGATCACTTCGGTGAAGATGGTGCTGACGTATTCGGCCATCTCGACGCTGACTTCGGTGTTGGCGGCGATGACACCGCCGAAAGCGCTGAGCGGGTCGCACTCGTGGGCCTTGCGATGCGCGTCGGCGACCGAGACATCGGAGATGGCGATGCCGCACGGATTGGCGTGCTTGATGATCGCCACGCAGGTCTGTTCGTGGTCGAAGGCCGCGCGCCAGGCGGCGTCGGCATCGGTGAAGTTGTTGTAGGACATCTCTTTTCCGTGCAGCTGCTCAGCCTGCGCCAGGCCCGGCCACGCGCCCGGATCGCTATACAACGCTGCCTGCTGATGCGGGTTCTCGCCGTAGCGGAGCGTTGCTTCGCGGCGCCAG
>NZ_LZLE01000297.1 GCF_001673155.1 Mycobacterium sp. 1423905.2
GCCGGCGGCGCTGGCGGCAACGCTTTGCTGTTCGGCAGCGGTGGAGCCGGCGGCCAGGGCGGCACCGGTCTGACCGGCACCACCGCCGTCACCCCGGACAACGGCACGGCCGCCACTGGCAGCGCCGGGTTGGTCGCGACCCAGGTCGGCTTTACCGGTGGTGCCGGCGTCGATGGTGCTGTTGGTCAGGTCGGCGGTACTGGTGGGACAGGCGGGTCCCCAGATTTCCTGTTTACCGGCTCCCCCGCCCCCGGCCGTGCCGCCGCTTCCGGGGCTGCCCGGCGTCTTGATGCTGTCATTGCCGCCAGTCGCGGTCCCGCCTTTCCCGCCATCGCCACCGTCGCCGCCGCCGCCGCCAACACCGCCGGCGCCGCCCACGCCCGCGCTGCCGCTGGATCCGGCTTGGCCGAGGAAGCCTCCCTCCCCCGCTGCGCCGGCGGCACCGCCGGCACCGCCGGCACCGCCCGTACCGCCGACGCCACCGCTGCCTCCGAGACCTCCGTTGCCGCCGAACGATTTCTCACCGACCTGCGTCGCGATCGCTGAGCTATTCCCACCGTTGCCCGCCGATCCGCCGTCACCGCCGAGACCGCCGGATCCGCCGAGACCACCCGTGCCCCCGGTGCCGGCGGCACCGCCGGCACCGAACAGCAGCCCGCCGTGGCCGCCGGCCCCCCCGACACCTCCGGCGCCGCCCGATCCGCCGGTACCGCCGACGCCGCCCACGCCGCCGGTGCCGCCGGTTCCGCCGACAGCAGTGACAGCAATAAAGCTGGCCCTAGAGGTGGAGCTACCCCCGGCACCGCCGGCACCACCGTTCGCCGCAATACCGCCGGCGCCGCCCGTGCCGCCGGTGCCACCGTGTCCGCCGGCCCCGCCGCTACCGAACAGCAGCCCGCCATTGCCCCCGACACCGCCGGCACCGCCCATCCCGCCACTGCCGGCGGCTCCAGCGTCGCTACCGAATCCGCCGACACCGCCGACGCCTCCGGTGCCACCACTGGTGTCCGCGCCGGGAACCGAGCCGGTAAACAGGAAATCTGGGGACCCGCCTGTCCCACCAGTACCGCCGACCTGACCAACAGCACCATCGACGCCGGCACCACCGGTAAAGCCGACCTGGGTCGCGACCAACCCGGCGCTGCCAGTGGCGGCCGTGCCGTTGTCCGGGGTGACGGCGGTGGTGCCGGTCAGACCGGTGCCGCCCTGGCCGCCGGCTCCACCGCTGCCGAACAGCAAAGCGTTGCCGCCAGCGCCGCCGGCTTGACCGGTACCCGGCGCACCGTTGGCGCCGTCGCCTATCAGAGGCCGCCCCTGCTG
>NZ_LZLE01000298.1 GCF_001673155.1 Mycobacterium sp. 1423905.2
CACCGCCGCCACCATCATCGATGGCTGGCTGCACACCGGTGACGTGGTGCGCGTCGACGAGGCGGGCCGCGTGCACATCATCGACCGCCTCAAGGACATCATTAACAGAGGTGGTGAAAACGTCTCCAGTGTCGAGGTCGAGGCCGCGCTGCTGGCGGCGCCCAACGTCGCCGACGCCTGTGTGCTCGCGGTGCCCGACGAGGTGATGGGGGAGAAGGTCGGCGCGGTGCTGGTCGGCGAGCAGATCGATGTCGGGGCGGTCATCGAGCACTGCCGGGGCCAACTTGCCGACTTCAAGGTGCCGCAATACGTCACCGTCATGCCGACGCCATTGCCGCGCAACGCCGGGGGGAAGTTGCTCAAAGGCAAACTGCGCGAACAGGTTCAGTGGGGTCAGCCGTTGCGCTGAAAGTATTGCGCTCACGAAGATTTGAACTTTCTTAGAGCTTCAGCGCTCTTCCTTGACTAGGTCAACAGTGACACGGTCGGATAGTTAGCGACTCAGGCTGCCCGCTTAGGCGCCTGAGGTCGTCGGCGGCATCGACGCCGCGGGGGTGACTGCGACGAGCTGGGCGCCACGCTGGCGGCGACCCTGACGAACATGCTTCTGCAGGGACCGCCAGCCGCGACGCCCCTAACGAAAAACGGATTGCCCAAGTGGACTTTGGCGCTCTACCTCCAGAGGTCAACTCCGCGTGCATGTACGCCGGCGCGGGTGCGGCGCCGCTGCTGGCGGCCGCCGGCGCGTGGAACGGTATTGCGTCCGAGTTGACTGCTACCGCGGCCTCTTTCGAGTCGGTCGTCACCCGGCTGACCAGTGAGCAGTGGCTGGGTCCCGCGTCGCTGTCGATGGTTGCCGCGGCGCAACCGCAGATTGAGTGGTTGTCCTACGCCGCCGACTGCTCGGCGCTCGCGGCGGCCCAGGCCATGGCTTCTGTGGCCGCGTACGAGACGGCGTTTGCCATGACCGTCCCGCCCGCCGCGGTCGCCGCCAACAGAGCGCAGCTGGCCTATCTGACCGCAACTAACGTCTTCGGGCAGAACGTGCCGGCTATCGCGGCCACCGAAGCACGCTACGGCGAAATGTGGGCTCAAGATGCTGCCGCCATGTATCGCTATGCGGCCTCCAGCTCGGTCGCCGGCCGACTGAACCCGCTGACCAGCCCGGCGGAGGTCACCAACCCGGCGGGGATCGGCAATCAGATGAGTCTGGGCAGCGTGGTCAGCACCGGGCCCGACGCCGTCATGAGTCTTGCCTCCCCGGCCACACCGGAGGGCAGTGCTTCGGTGGTGGACTTGATCCGCCAGCTCGACAGCACCCACTTCCCGTGGCTCGACGCGTTCCATCACAACCGAGCCACCTTCTGGGACTACATCATCGGTTTGACGACTTCTGGGCAGCCGGTGGACGACGCCGACACTGACCTCACCCCGGCCGCTCTGGGTGTCACACGGGCGGCCACAGCGGCGCACTCGGTCACGGCCGCGGCGGCCGCACCACCGCCACAGGCCAGCTGGGGCAGGGCGGCCTCGGTCGGTCGCCTGTCGGTGCCGCCAAGCTGGTCCGCGGCGGCACCGGCGATGACCCTCGAGGCCCCCGCAGCGGGCACGGGTTGGGCAGTTCCCGGCGAGGACGACGCGTTTGGCGGGACGCCGCCGACGCCCGGAATGCCGGCATCCGACGAAGACGCCGCCTCCCTGGCGAGGCCCCGGTACGGCGTGAAGCCCACCGTGATGCCGACCCGAGGCCTCTTCTGACCCGGTGATTCCGGCCGTTCGCTGCGGCCTCAGTCGCACCGGGGAGACCCGGCCAACTCAACCGCGCCACGCTGCTTAATGCCGTTCCGCTTAGCACGGTGAGATGTCACCCTCGACAAGACGGTGTTAACAAGGCGCCGCCTGAGTTACCAGCCCGTGACATGGATTCATCTCCGGCCTCACGGGAACCATTCCGCCACCACTTTCACACCACAAGGAGCAGGAATGTCGTTTTTGACCGCACAACCCCAAGAGCTGGCCGCGGCCGCCGGCAAGCTCGGGGCCGTCGGCTCGGTGCTGGCCGCCCAGAACGCGGCCGCGGCAGCCCCGACCACCGGCCTGCCTCCGGCGGCCGCCGACGAAGTGTCCGCTCTGCAAGCGTCGCTGTTCACTGCCTACGGCACCCTGTACCAGCAGGTCAGCAGCGAAGCCACGGCCCTGTACGACTCGTTCGTCAACACCCTCGGCGTCAGCGCCGGCACCTACGAAGCCACCGAGGCGGCCAATTCCTCCGCAGCAGCCTCCCCGTTCGCCGGGGCACTGGCGGGTGCCGCCACCCCCGCCGAGGCCGTGCCGAGTCCGATCTCAGACATCGCCAACATCTTGGATGTCGGCGCCGGAAACACCGCTTCCGCCGCCTCCGACCTGCTCGGCCTGGCCAATGGCGGGCTTCTGGTGCCCGCCGGCGACGCGGCCGCCGACAGCGCCGGCGCCGAAGGTGTGGCGGCCGCAGGGTTCACGTCGACCGCCGGCCCCCAGGTCGCTCCCGTCGCGGCGGGAGCGGTCGGCTCGGCGCCGGCCGGCGCATTGTCCGCACCGGCGAGCTGGGGCGCACCGGCCACGTTGGTGTCCAGCACCGGCGTCCGAGCGCTGCCCGGCGCAGGGTGGACCGCCGCCCCACAGGCCGCGCCGACCACCCTCCTTCCCGGCGCCCCCGGTTTGGCTGCCGCGACTCGCAACAGCGCCGGTTTCGGAGCGCCTCGCTACGGCGTCAAGCCGCTCGTCATGCCCAAGCCAGAGCTCATCGGAACGTAAGGAAAAACCATGATCGACTTCGGAGCCCTGCCCCCCGAGATCAACTCCGCGCGGATGTACGTCGGCGCCGGAGCCGCACCGATGATGGCCGCCGCGACCGCGTGGAACGGCTTGTCCGTCGAACTGAGCACGACGGCCGACTCCTTCGAATCGGTGATCACCCAGCTGACCACCGAGCAATGGATGGGTCCCGCGTCGCTGTCGATGGCGGCGGCCGCCCAGCCATTCCTGGCGTGGTTGACCTACACCGCCGAGTCGACGGCACTGGCCGGTACCCAGGCGATCGCCTCGGCCGCCGCCTACGAGACGGCGTTCGCCATGACGGTGCCCCCGGCCGAGGTGGCCGCCAACCGGGCCCTGCTCGCCACCTTGGTCGCCACCAACATCCTGGGTCAGAACACGCCCGCTATCGCGGCCACCGAGGCGCAATACGGCGAGATGTGGGCACAGGACGCGCTGGCCATGTACGGCTATGCGGCTTCCTCGGCAGCCGCCGGGAGGCTCAACCCGTTGACGTCACCGGCGCGCCTCACCAACCCCGCCGGGCTGACCAGCCAAGCCGCCGCCGTCAGCCAGGCCGCCGCTGCCAACTCCGTCCAGCAGGTCGGCCTGAGCAACTTCATCACCAACGCCCCCAACGCGGCCATGAGCATGGCCTCACCACTGGCCGCAGAAGCAGTGGACACGCTGCCAGAAGACATCTCCGAATTGGTCGATAACGCCGTCAACGGCGTGGTCAACACCGCGGCCTGGTTCAGCATGGCCGGCATCACCAGCGCGATCTTCCTCGGCCACACCCTGCAGACCCTCGGTCCCGCCGCCGGTGGAGCCGCCACGGCCCTGCCGGGCGCGGCCGGTGCCGCCGCGTTGGCGAATTCGGTGACGCCCGCCGGCGCCGCCCTGGGTGCGGCCGGCTCGGTCGGCGGGTTGTCCGTGCCGGCGAGTTGGTCCACCGCCGCACCAGCGGTGACGGTCGGTACGACGGCGGCCGAGGGCAGCGGCTGGGCGGTACCCGAGGAAGCCGGTGCGGTCGCGGGACTGCCGGGCGCACCGGGTATCGCCGCGGCCGGCAAGGGCACCGGCGCGTACGCGGGCCCGCGATACGGGTTCAAGCCCACCGTTATGCCCAAACAAGTGGTCGTGTGACGGGGAGGTGCGCGGCCAGCCGACCGGCAAGACGTAATCTAGCCGCTATGCGGCGGTTCCCGGTATGACCCTGCTGATCGCCAACCGAGGCGAGATTGCGCTCCGAATCATCCGGACGGCAACAGAATTGGGTATCGCGACCGTCGCCGTCTACGCCGAGGACGACGCCGAGAGCCCGCATGTGCATGCGGCCGACGAAGCGATTTGCGTCTCCGGCTATCTGGACCAGGCCGCGATCTTGGCTGCCGCGAAACAGGCCGGCGCCCAATTCATTCACCCCGGTTACGGATTCCTCAGCGAAAACGCCGAATTCGCCCGCGCCTGCGTGGCCGCCGGATACACCTTCGTCGGCCCGGACGCCGAGGTGCTCGAACTCGTGGGCAACAAGTCGTCGGCTCGCCGTGCTGCCGTGGCGGCCGGTGTCACGGTGCTGGCCGCCACCGACGGGCCGAGCAGCATCGAGGACGTCCGCGAGTTCTTCGCGGCCCGCGACGGCGCGGTCATGATCAAGGCGCTCGCCGGTGGCGGCGGCAGGGGCATGCGGCGGGTCGAGCGCGCCGACCAGCTAGACGACGCCTACCGCCAATGCGCCGCGGAGGCGCAACTGGGTTTCGGTGACGCGTCGGTGTTCGCCGAGGAAATGCTCGACGGCGCACGTCATATCGAGGTGCAGATCGTCGCCGCACCAGCGGGCCATCAGACGCGTGCGCTGGCCCTCGGCGACCGCGACTGCAGCATCCAGCGGCGCTACCAGAAGCTCATCGAAATCGCCCCTGCGCAAGGCCTTTCCGACCCCGTCCGTCGGGATCTGCATCAAGCTGCGGCCCGGTTGTGCGCCAGGGTGAGACTGCGGGGACTGGCCACCGTCGAATTCCTGGTCAGCGGCGACAGATTCGTCTTCCTCGAGATCAACCCGCGCATCCAGGTCGAACACACGGTCACCGAAGAAGTGACCGGTATCGATCTCGTCGCCGCCCAATTGTCCATCGCCCGGGGTGCGTCCTACTACGAGCTGCGGTTGCCGGCCGGAATCGCCTCTGATGGTCTGGAGGTCATCGGTGAACCGGTCGCGCCCCGTGGCATCGCCATTCAGACTCGGGTGAACATGGAGACGTTCGCCGCCGACGGCTCGGTGCTGCCCACCACGGGAACGTTGACCGCGTTTTCCCTGCCAAGTGGACCGGGTGTGCGCGTCGACACCTACGGCCGGGCCGGTCTTACCCCCAGCCCCCGATACGACTCTCTGCTGGCCAAGGTCGTCACCCATATCCACGGTTCGGACTTTCCGGCGGCGGTGCGCAAAGCGCGCATCGCGCTCGGCGAATTCGGCGTCGAGGGCATCGGCACCAACATCGCTTTCCTCCGAGAAATGCTGCACCACAATGACATTCAGTCCGGCACTGTGCCGACGACATTCCTCGACGGCAAGCTGCCTGAATTGGCGGCCGCGACGCTGTCCCACCGGCATCAGCATGCGGCGGGTCCGGTCGAGTTGTATCCGGGTGAGGAAGCGCTGCGCGCTCAATTGGCCGGCACCGTCGTCGAGATCGCCCCGCAGGGTGCCGAACTCGCCGCCGGACAGCAGGCCGCGGTGCTCGAAGCGATGAAAATGCAGCACGTCCTGGTGGCCCCGGCCGGGGTGCGCATTGTGCGCACTCTGGTGGTACCCGGGCAGGTGGTCGGGACCGGAGATCCTTTGCTCGTCTTCACCCGCAGCGACGCGGGCGGTGACGGTGGGTCGACCTCATCCGCGCTGGACCTCGACCGGTCTCGCGCCGACTTGGACGAGGTGCGGGAGCGCCATCGCATGACCCGCGACGAGGGTCGCGAAGCCGCGGTTGCCAAGCGGCACAAGCGGGGTCGGCGCACCGCCCGGGAGAACATCGCCGACCTGATCGACGAGGGCAGCTTCGTCGAATACGGCGCGCTGGCGATCGCCGCCCAGCGCAGCCGGCGCTCCGAGGAAGACCTGATCGCCAACACGCCCGCCGACGGCCTGGTGGCCGGCCTGGCGACCATCGGCGCCGATCGGGTCGGGCAGGCCGCGGCCGAGGCCGTCGTGGTGTCGTATGACTACACCGTGCTGGCCGGTACCCAAGGCATGCGCAACCACGCCAAGACCGATCGGATCTTCGAGCTGGCCGCCCGAAAGCGGCTGCCGGTGGTGCTGTTTGCCGAGGGAGGTGGCGGCCGGCCCGGAGACACCGATGTGGGTGGCCTGGCGGGACTGGACGTACCGACCTTCCGTATGTTGGCCGGTCTGAGCGGGCGGGTGCCGCTGATCTCCATCGTCTCCGGTCGGTGCTTCGCCGGCAACGCCGCATTGGCCGGCGTCTGCGACGTCATCATCGCCACGCCGGACGCCAACATCGGCATGGGCGGCCCGGCCATGATCGAGGGCGGTGGGCTCGGAGTGTATCCGCCCGAGGCTATCGGGCCGATCGACGTGCAGCGGCACAACGGCGTGGTGAGCCTGGTCGCCCGCGACGAGTCACACGCGGTGGCGCTCGCCAAGCAGTATCTGTCGTACTTCCAGGGCAGCAGTGCTGATTGGGAAGCGCCTGACCCACGCCTGACGCGACATGTCGTGCCGGAGCATCGGTTACACGCCTACGACGTGCACCGCGCGATCGAGTCGATCGTCGATATCGGGTCCGTCCTCGAACTACGCGCGGACTACGGCGTCGGGGTGGTCACCGCGCTGGTCCGCGTCGAGGGGGTGGCATACGGACTGATCGCCAACAGCAGCCACCACCTGGGTGGCGCCATAGACGCCGAGGCCGCAGACAAAGTCGGCGACTTCCTCACCCTGTGCGAGTCATTCCGGCTGCCCGTGATCTCCCTGTGTGACACACCGGGATTCATGGTCGGACCCGACTCGGAAAAGGACGCTACGGTCCGGCGATTCGGCAGGATGTTCATCCTCGGTGCCCGACTGACGGTGCCGCTCGGCATGATCATCCTGCGCAAAGGCTACGGCCTGGGCGCAATGGCCATGGCCGGCGGTTCCTTCCGCGCGCCGCAATTCACCATCGCCTGGCCCACCGGCGAAATCGGCGGCATGGGACTGGAAGGCGCTGTGCGACTGGGCTTTAGCAAAGAATTGGCTGCCGCACCGGACGAAGCCGAGCGCCAAGCGCTGTTCGAGCGTCTGGTCGCCGCTGCCTATCAGCACGGCAAAGCGCTACGGTCGGCGACCACGTTCGAGCTTGACGACGTCATCGACCCGGCAGACTCCCGCGCATGGATCACCAGGCTGCGGAGAGCCTGACGGACCGCCCGCTCAGCGGTCGTTAAGCGTGGCCGCCACCGCAGCCGACGCCCGGAAGGCAGCCGCTGCCGCCCGGCTCACCGCCGGGACCCCAGAACTGTCCTCCGTTGCCGCAGCCCAAACCGGGAATGCAGCCTTGGCCGCCCGGGCCGCCGTTCGGGCCGTTGTCCTGACCACCGGAACCGCAGTTGCCGTTGGGGTCGCAACCGCCGCCGCCTGGGCCGGGCGGGTCGTCCTTGAATACGACGTGAGTTGCGGCCGGACTGGTCATCGCCGGGCCGGTCGCCGCAACGTCGGCTGACGCCATGGGCGCCGCGGCGATCGCTGTAGCGACAGCCCCGGCCACCACGAGTGGTTTGATGAGGTTTATTTTCGCTAACATTCGTGACGCGTACCACACGAAGACACGTGTCAAACATCGCCCGCGAAATCGGCTTCACTGGTTGCAACAGAAGGGCATATCGCAATGACGTCTCTGGACTTGACCGGCCGGACCGCCATCGTCACCGGCGCCTCCCGGGGGATCGGATTGGCCACGGCGCAACGTCTCGCCGAAGCGGGAGCCAACGTCGTGCTGACCGCCCGAAAGCAGGAATCGGCCGATGCGGCCGCCGCGCAAGTGGGTGATCGTGCGCTGGGGGTGGGCGCCCACGCGGTCGACGAGGACGCGGCCCGCCGCTGCGTCGACCTCACCCTCGAACGCTTCGGCAGCGTGGACATCCTGATCAACAACGCGGGGACCAACCCGGCGTACGGTCCGCTGATCGACCAGGATCACGCCCGCTTCACCAAGATCTTCGACGTCAACCTGTGGGCTCCGCTGCTGTGGACCTCGCTGGTGGTCAAGTCCTGGATGGGTGAGAACGGCGGCGCCATCGTCAACACCGCCTCGATCGGCGGCCTGCACCAGTCCCCGGCCATGGGCATGTACAACGCGACCAAGGCCGCGCTCATCCACGTCACCAAGCAACTGGCACTGGAACTTTCACCGGGCATCCGAGTCAACGCCATCTGCCCGGGTGTGGTGCGGACCAGGCTCGCCGAGGCGCTGTGGAAAGACCACGAGGATCCGCTGGCCAAGTCGATCGCGCTGGGGCGCATCGGAGAACCGGTCGACGTCGCCGACGCGGTCGTTTTCCTGGTGTCGGACGCGGCAAGCTGGATCACCGGAGAAACCATGGTCATCGACGGCGGCACGGTGCTCGGGCCGGCCCAAGGATTCCAAAGCCAGTGAGCACCGAAGCGGACCTGACCGAGCGGGTACGCACCCTGCTCGCCGAGCATGACCCCGCGACAACGGACGCTAAGACATTCCTCGGGGCGCGGTTCGACGCGGGTCTGGCCTGGGTGCACTTCCCGCACGGGATCGGCGGGCTGGACCTGCCCCACACCCACCAAGCGCTCGTCGACGCCCAACTCGCCGCGGCCGGTGCACCGCCGGCCGGCGGCGGCCGCAACATCATCGGCATCGGGATGGCCGCGCCGACCATCGCCGCCTTCGGCACCACAGAACAGCAACGGAAGTTCTTGCGGCCGTTGTTCACCGGAGAACACCTGTACTGCCAGTTGTTCAGCGAGCCCGGCGCCGGCTCGGATTTGGCCGCCGCGGCCACCCGCGCCGTCCGCGACGGCGACGAATGGATAGTCAACGGCCAAAAAGTGTGGACATCGATGGCCCAACACGCCCAAATGGCCATCCTCGTCGCCCGCACCGATCCCAACGTGCCCAAACACGTTGGCTTGACGTACTTCCTGTGTGACATGCGGCAACCCGGCATTGACATCCGGCCGCTGCGCCAGATCACCGGGGAGGCCGAGTTCAACGAGGTATTCCTCACCGACGTTCGAGTGCCCGACGCCAACCGGCTCGGCCCAGAGGGCGGGGGCTGGCGGGTCGCTACCACCACGCTGAACAACGAGCGCGTCGCCATCGGCTCGCGTTCGGGCACCCCACGCGAGGGCCATCACATCGGCAAGCTCACCGAGGCGTGGCGCGCCGAACCTGCGCTGCGCGACCCGGCCCTGCACGACGAGCTGATGCGGTTGTGGGTCGAGGCCGAAGTGTTGCGTCTCAGCGGTGAGCGGCTGCGCCAGCAAGCCGCCAGCGGCCAGCCCGGACCCGAGGGCGCGGGCATGAAGATCGCTTTCGCGCGGTTGGCGCAACAGATTTCGGGCTTCGAGCTGGAGATGAACCCCGAAGCGGGGTTGCACTACGACGACTGGGCACTACGCCGGCCCGAGACGGTCGACTTGACCGGCCGGGAAGCCGGCTACCGCTATCTGCGCGCCCGCGGCAACTCCATCGAAGGCGGCACGTCGGAGATCCTGCGCAACACCATCTCCGAGCGGGTGCTCGGTCTGCCCGGCGAACACCGGGTCGACAAGGACGTGGCGTTTAAGGACATCCCACGGTGAGTACCGCTGATCTGCTGTACTCCGACACCGAAGAAGCCCTGCGGGACAGCGTGCGTCAGTTGTTCGCCGACCGCTGCCCGCCCGAGGCCGTCGTCACCGCCTACGACCAAGCGGCGCAGGACTTTTCGTCGGTGTGGCGAACGTTGGCCGCCGAACTCGGGGTGGCCGGACTGTTGATCCCGGAGTCACTCGGCGGTGCCGGCGCCACTGCCCGCGAGGCCGCTGTGGTCATGGAGGAGATCGGTCGGGCGGTGGCCCCGGTGCCATTCCTGTCCAGTGCGGTGCTCGCCACCGTTGCGTTGTTGCGTGCCGGGGATACCGAGACGCTCGCGGCGCTGGCTGAGGGGACGACCACGGCCGCACTGGTGGCGCCGTTGTCCACCGCACCCGATGACGCGGTCAGTGAAGTCACCCGTGCCGCCGACGGTTTGACCGGAGCGGTCAGCAGTGTCGCCGGCGCAGCCGCAGCCGACGTGTTGGTCGTACCGGTTGCTGGTACGGAAGGTGTTGAACTGCATACCGTTTCCCGCGACGCTGCGGGTGTGGCAGTGTCACCGCGGTTGGCGTTCGACATGACTCGTCCCCTTGCGGACGTGCGGTTCTCGGGAGCGGCGTCGTCGCGGGTCGGCACCGGTTCGGCGGAGGCGGCGATCGCTGCGGCGCTGCGGACCGGCGCGGCCTTGCTGGCCAGCGAGCAACTCGGCCTGGCCCAGTGGTGTTTCGCGACCACGTTGGAGTACACCAAGCAGCGCAAGCAATTCGGTCGTGCCATCGGCTCGTACCAGGCGATCAAGCATCGGTTGGCTGATCTGTGGCTGGAGGTCAACTCCGCGACGGCGGCCGCCCGATACGCCGCGGACACCTGTGCTCGGGATGACGAGGACGCTGCAGTGGCCGCCGCGTTGGCCCAGGCTTACTGCAGCGGGGTAGCGGTGCACGCCGCGGAGGAGTGCGTGCAATTGCACGGCGGCATCGGCATGACGTGGGAGTATCCGGCGCACCTGTATCTGAAGCGGGCCAAAAGTGACCAGTTGGCGTTGGGAACCGCCTACCGGCATCGCGCGCGACTGGCCCAATTGGTCGACCTGCCGCCCACTTAACCGCGAGCAGACACAAACTCGCATGACACGCCGAGGCCCGACGCGAGTTTGCGTCTGCTCGCCGCGGTTAGGTGAGGGCCGCGCCGAAAACTTCGGTCATCGCCGCCCAATGGCGTTCGGCGGCCGAGACGCTGTACGGCGGGTTGTCCGGTACCGCGAACCCGTGGCCGGCCGGGTACCACTCGATGCGGTGCTGCACATCGGCGGCGGTGAGCGCCTTCTCCAGTTGCTCGGCGTGATCCTTGGTGAACGAGGCGTCGTTCTGGGCGCCGCCGACGTACACAAAGCCGTTCATCTGGTCGGCCAGCAGGTGGGGGCTGTCGGGCCCGTCGGTGACCAGCCCACCGCCGTGGAAGGACGCCGCCGCCGCGACCCGGTCGGGGAGACGACCGGCCAGCAGGACCGATATCCGCCCGCCCATGCAGTAGCCGCAGACGCCGAAGCGCTCGCCGCTGACCTCCGGCCGAGCGACTAGGTAGTCGAAGAGGGCACCAGCGTCGCGGGTGATGCGGTCGGGAGTCAGGGTGCCGATCAGAAACATGATGCGGGCACGCTCTTTGGCATCGCCGAAGGCGGTCGCCATGTCGAACGGCGCCCAGTCGCCCTCGCGGTAGTACACGTCGGGCAGCAGCACCGCGTAGCCGTATCCGGCGAGCTTGGCCGCCATGTGGTCGAAGGTGTCACGTACGCCTCCGGCGTCGGGGAACATGACCACACCCGGCCAGGGGCCCTGTCCTTCGGGGGTGAACAGCTGGACGGGACAAGTTCCGTCCGGGGTGTCGACGGTGTCTTTGATGTTCGGCATGGCACCCGTTCTACTCCCGTCGATCGCCGGGGAGAATAGCGGCGACCCGCCGCGCCCGGCTTCGCCGCGCTTGCGATCGCCGCTGGACACACCGGCGGCGACCCGCCGCGCCCGGCTTCGCCGCGCTTGCGATCGCCGCTAAGCTGGCCGCGTGCCGATCGCCACGCCCTACGAGGATCTGCTGCGCCTGGTGCTCGAAACGGGAGCGGCCAAATCCGACCGCACCGGCACCGGCACCCGCAGCCTGTTCGGCCAGCAGATCCGCTACGACCTATCGGCCGGATTCCCGTTGCTCACCACCAAGAAAGTTCACTTCAAATCGGTGGCATACGAGTTGCTGTGGTTTCTGCGCGGCGAGTCCAACGTCGGCTGGTTACAAGAACACGGCGTCACCATCTGGGACGAATGGGCCAGCGAGAACGGCGATCTCGGCCCTATCTACGGTGTGCAGTGGCGCTCTTGGCCGACACCGTCGGGCGACCACATCGACCAGATCAGCGCGGCGCTCGAACTACTGCGCACCGACCCCGATTCGCGGCGCATCATCGTCTCGGCGTGGAACGTCAGCGACATCCCGCGCATGGCGCTGCCGCCCTGCCATGCCTTCTTCCAGTTCTACGTCGCCGACGGGCGGCTGAGCTGCCAGTTGTACCAGCGCAGCGCCGACCTGTTCCTCGGGGTGCCGTTCAATATCGCCAGCTACGCCCTGCTCACCCACATGATGGCCGCCCAAGCCGGATTGTCGGTCGGCGAATTCGTCTGGACCGGCGGTGACTGCCACATTTACGACAACCACGTCGAGCAGGTCACCGAGCAACTGCGCCGCGAAGCCCGGCCTTACCCCAAACTGATTCTGGCGCAGCGGAATTCGATTTTCGACTACACCTATGACGACATCAAAGTCGAGAATTACGACCCGCACCCCGCGATCAAAGCCCCCGTCGCTGTATGACCCAGACACCCGAACTGGGCTTGGTATGGGCTCAGTCCACGTCCGGCGTCATCGGCCGCGGCGGCGACATCCCCTGGCGGTTACCCGAGGACCTGGCTCGGTTTAAACAGGTGACTCTGGGTCACACCGTGGTGATGGGGCGACGCACCTGGGACTCGCTGCCCGCCCGCGTGCGACCGCTGCCCGGGCGGCGCAACGTGGTGCTGTCCCGCCAGGCCGGCTTCACGGCGGACGGCGCGCAAGTGGTGCGGTCCCTCGAGCAGGCCATCAACGGTGATGACACGTGGGTGATCGGCGGCGGAGAGGTCTATGCGCTCGCACTGCCGCTGGCCACGCGCTGCGAAGTCACCGAAGTGGACATCGACCTGCCGCGCGACGATGAAGACGCGCTGGCCCCCGTCCTCGACGAGGACTGGGTAGGGGAGACAGGGGAGTGGCTGGTCAGCAGCGGGGGGCTGCGCTACCGGTTCCACAGCTACTCTCGGGCATAAGCGGTCGTGTCCTGACCACCGGCGTCCGGGACCGAAATGCGGCCTACCAACTTTTGACCAGGTGTTCGACGAAAGGGGGAAGCAGGTGACCGAACCCGCGAAGGTGTTCTCACGCAAGTTCTGGGGCTACGATCCGGTCGCGGTCGACGCCCAGATCGAAGCGTTGACCACCAGACAACAGTTGCTGCGCGACGACGTGGAAAACCTTCGAGCCAGGCTGCGCAACTCCGGCGATGAAGTGGCCGCGCTGCGCAAGGAAGTCGCGCAGCTCACCGAGACCTCACCGGCACCCCACGCGGTGCAACAGCGGATGGCCAAGATGCTGCGCAATGCGGT
>NZ_LZLE01000299.1 GCF_001673155.1 Mycobacterium sp. 1423905.2
TCAACACCGCCCGCGCCCAATTGCATGACACCGATGCCCTCGTCGAGGCGCTGCGCGCGGGCAAGGTGGCCGCCGCCGGGTTAGACCACTTCGTCGGGGAGTGGCTGCCCACCGATCACCCGCTGACGGAGATGACCAACGTCGTGCTCACCCCGCACATCGGTGGGGCCACGTGGAACACCGAAGCGCGGCAGGCACAGATGGTCGCCGACGATCTGGACGCGCTGTTGTCCGGCGCCAGGCCCGCCCATATCGTCAATCCGGAGGTGCTGGGCCGATGAAGTATGTCGACGATCCGGAAGTCGCGGTATTGGCGGCGGCCACCTTGCCCGCGCGCAGCGCCTCGACGAGGGCATCGGTGTCATGCAATTGGGCGCGGGCGGTGTTGAGGAAGACCACGCCGTCGCGCATGGCCGCGAACTGCTCGGCGCCGATCATGCCGACCGTGTCGTCGGTGACGGGCGCGTGCAGAGAGACGACGTCGGAGATGGCCAGCAGTTCCTCGAGGCTGTGCTGCGCGTCGTCGTGGTACGGGTCGCAGGCGACGACCCGCAGGCCCAGCCCTTGCAGTCGCCAGGCGGTGGCCCGTCCCACGGCGCCCAAGCCCACCAACCCGGCGGTGAGCCCGGCGATCTCCCAGCCGCGCAACCGCTGGTAGGGCAGCGAGCCGTCGCGGAAGATGTTGCCGCCGCGCACATCCGCGTCCGCGGTCACCAGGTGGCGGGTGGCGGCCAGCAGCAGCGCGATCGTCATCTCGGCGACCGCGTCGGCGTTGCGGGCCGGCGTGTTAAGCACCGGGATACCCGCCGCGGTAGCCGCGGCGACGTCGACGTTGTTCGGGTCCCCGCGGGTGGACGCCACCGCGGTCAAGCCCGCCTCGAACACCGGTCCGCCAACCGAATCAATTTCCACCACAACAATATTCGCCGACTCTGCGGCGATCCGGTCGGCCAGCTGTTCGGCGCTGTAGATGCGCAGCGGCGACTTGTCGATCCACGGGTCGTAGACCACGTCGGCCAACTGCTGCAGTTTGGCGAAGCCGGGTCCTCGCAACGGAGCCGTCACCAGGGCGCGCGGTCGAGACGTCACGAATGCCAATGCTGGCGTACGGTGGCGCCCGTGTCACGCGATGACGTCACAATCGGCATCGACATCGGGACCACCGCGGTCAAAGCGGTAGCCGCCGACCAGGACGGACACGTCACGTCGCGGGTGCGCATTCCGCACGAGTTGCGGGTACCCAGCCCCGACCGGTTGGAGCACGACGCCGACCGGGCGTGGCGCCAGGCTCCGGTGGCGGCGCTCGAACGCCTGGGGCAACCGCACGCCAAGGCCGTCGGCGTCTCGTCGATGGTGCCGTCGTTGACCGCGGTCGACACCGACGGGCGCCCGATCAGCCCGGGACTGCTTTACGGCGACAGCCGCGGCCGAGTGCCCGGCGCCGAACACCAGCCGCTGCCCGCGGTGGGCGAAGCCGCCCAGTTCCTGCGCTGGACGGCGACCGCGGCACCGCAGGCGGCCGGGTACTGGCCGGCGCCCGCGGTGGCCAACCATGCCCTGGCCGGTGAGGCGGTGATCGATTTCGCCACCGCCGTCACGAGCGCGCCGTTGTTCGACGGGAACGGGTGGAACGCGGCGGCGTGCGCCGACTGCGGCGCCACCGTGGCGCAGATGCCGCGGGTGGAGACGTTCGGTGCCGCCGCCGGGCAGGTCCGCGGGAGGGATGCGGTACTGGCGGTCGGGGCCATCGACGCGTTGTGTGAACAGGTCGTGGCCGGCGCCGACCGTGACGGAGACGTGATCGTGCTGTGTGGGGCCACCTTGATCGTGTGGACGACGATCTCGGAGTTCCGGCAGGTCCCCGGCCTGTGGACCATCCCGCATACCGCCGCGGGCAAAAGCCAGATCGGGGGAGCGAGCAACGCTGGTGGGCTGTTCCTCAACTGGGTGGATCGCATTGTCGCACCGGCGGATTCGGAAGGGGCCGACCCGCGCAGGGTGCCGGTGTGGCTGCCCTACATCCGCGGCGAGCGCACGCCGTTTCATGATCCGGACCGTCGCGCCGTGCTCGACGGGCTGGACCTCACGCAGGACGCCGCGTCAGTGCGGCGGGCGGCCTACGAGGCGTCGGGGTTCGTGGTGCGCCAGCTGATCGAACTCAGCGGTGCCCCGGTGGGGCGCATCGTGGCCGCGGGCGGCGGCACCCGGGTACAGCCGTGGATGCAGGCCATCGCCGACGTGACCGGCCGGCCCGTGGAGGTGTCCAGAGTGTCCGAAGGCGCGGCGCTGGGCGCGGCGTTCCTGGCGCGCTTGGCCGTCGGCATGGAGACGTCGATCGCCGATGCCGCGCGCTGGGCTTCGGTGAATCGCGTCGTGCCGCCCCGTCCCGATTGGCTGGGCCCGACCCGGGAGCGCTATCGCCGCTTCCTGGAGCTCAGCGGATCACGATTGGCCTAGCGGACTCAGGAGGCGCGCAGCGGCGCGTGTCGTTCTACCCTTATGCAATGACAGACCACGACCAGACCGCCACCCGTCGAGAGATCGCAGATGCGTTACTTGCCGCGCTGGAACGCCGGCACGAGGTCGCCGACGCGATCGTCGAGGCCAAGAACAAGGCCGCCGCGGTGGAGGCGATCGTGGCGCTGTTGGGCACCTCCCATGCGGCCGCCGAGGCGGTGATGAGCATGTCTTTCGAGCAGCTGACCCAGGACGCGCGGGCGAAGATCCTGGCCGAGCTGGACGACTTGAACAAGCAGCTCAGTTTCACCTCCATCGAGCGCCCGGCGAGCCTGGGGGAGAGTCTGGAGCTGCGCTCCTTCTCGGCCGAACAGGACCGCGACATCTTCGCCGCGCGGACCGCGGACATCGGCTTCGCCGGCGACGGATCCGGGGGCCCGGCCGGCGAGGTGGACGACGAGATCACCGCTGCGCTGCGGCGTCTCGACGACGAAGAGGCGGCGTGGTTCGTCGCCATCGATTCCGGCGAGAAGGTCGGAATGGTCTTCGGTGAGCTGGTCAACGGCGAGGTGGACGTTCGGATCTGGATTCATCCCGAGCACCGCAAGAAGGGGTACGGGACCGCGGCGCTGCGCAAGTCGCGCTCGGAGATGGCCTGGGCGTTCCCCGCGGTGCCGATGGTGGTTCGCGCGCCCGCGGCCAACCCCGCCTAGCGCCTAGCGCAGAGTGGCGGTCACCGCGGTGATGTTGCGCAACTGCGCCATCTCATCCTCGGGGAACTGAATCCCGTACTCGCCGAACAGCTCCCGGCGCGGCCGGGTGGCGACCTGCCATCCTTGACCGGTCAGATAGTCGACGACGTTGTTGCGCTCGCCGTCGAAGAACAGCCCGGACAGGTCGATGTCGCAGCCGAGATTGACCCACCGCTGATTGAACTCCTGGGCCCGCTCACTCATCGTCGCCCCGGAGTCCGGGTGGTACTCGGTGGCCAGCTTGCTGCCGGGAGCGCTGAGCGCGGTGATGTGGTCGAAGAGACGGTCCTGCGCTTCGGGCGGTAGATACATCAGCAGGCCTTCAGCGCTCCAGGCGGTGGGCTTGCTGTCGTCGAATCCGCTGGCCCGCAGAGCCGCTGGCCAGTCGTCGCGCAGATCGACGCTGACGGTTCGCCGTTCGGCCGCAGGCTTGGCGCTCAACGCCGCCATTTCGTTGGTCTTGAACTCGATGACGTCGGGCTGGTCGACCTCATAGACCACGCTGCCATTCGGCCAAGGCAACCGGTAGGCACGGGCATCGAGGCCGGCAGCCAGAATCACCGCTTGCTGGATACCGCCGCGGGCGGCGTCGAGGAAGAACTCGTCGAAGAAGCGGGTGCGCACCGCAATCGAATCGGTTTCCAGGGCCAAATCCCCTTCCGCGCCTTCGGGCGGCGAAATCTCGCCGTCGACCAGTCGGGTGAAGAAGTCCAGACCCACCGACCGGACCAACGGCGCCGCGAACGGATCGTTGATGATCGCGTTGGCCTCCGTGCTGGCCAGCGCACGAGCCGCGGCGACCATCGTGGCCGTCGCCCCCACGCTGGATGCCAGATCCCAGGTGTCTTGGTCAGTGCGTGCCATCGGCGCTCCTTACTCGGGTTGGGGTGCTAATTCCGCCTTCACATAGATCACTTCGCCGAACGGGGCATCGTCGTCGTCGACCGGCGGCAGTCCGTGCTCGGCGAAAAGCTCAGAGCTACTCGCTCTGCCGACCCGCCAACCGTGAGCCGACAGATAAGTGCCCGCATCGGTGCGGTCGTCGAAGTAGACCAGCGCGGCCATGTCCAGATCGAAGCCGTGCCGGTTCCACCGCTCCTTCTGCAACTGCATGCGGCGCCGCAGGTCGTCTTCGTTGAGCTCGTTGATGTCGAGCAGCCCTTCGGTGGCAAAGCGGCTCCCGGGGACGCTGTGCGCAGTGATCTGGTCGAGCAGCCGGTCTTGGGCCTCGGCCGGCAGGTACCCCAGCAGTCCCTCGGCAATCCAGGCCGTCGGCTGCGACGGGTCGAACCCGGCTTGGCGTAGCGCCGCCGGCCAGTCATCGCGCAGATCGGCCGCCACCGCGTGCCGGTCCGCCGTCGGCTCGGCGCCCAACTCCGCCAGGGTGCGGGTCTTGAATTCGATCACCTGCGGCTGGTCGACCTCGAACACCTTGGTGCCCACGGGCCACGCCAACCGATAGGCCCTGGAATCCAGGCCCGCCGCCAAGATGACCGCCTGTCGGATGCCGGCGCCGGTCGCGTCGGCGAAGAAGTCGTCGAAGAAGCGAGTGCGCACGGCCATCGCGTCGGCGAAGTGCCGCACCCCCTTGGCCGAATCCTCCTCGAGCTCCGCCTCGTTCAACTCGCCGCTGGCCATCCGGGTGAAGAAGTCGACACCCACCGCGCGGACCAGAGGTTCGGCGAAGCGGTCGGTCGCCACCGCGGCGGCCCCGTGCGAGTCGCGAGCGGCCACGGCGCGCGCCGCGGCCACCATGGTCGCCGTCAGCCCGACACTGGACGCCAAGTCCCACGTGTCGCCCTCAAACCGCGCGCTGCCGAGCTGGGTCATTCATCGCTCCCCGGGTAAGTCCGTTATTTAGCAAATGTAAAGAGCTAACCACGACTGTACGCGCCCGAGGCAGGGCCAGAGCAGACCAGCTGTTAGTCTCGTACACGGTTTGACGCGCGACGCCGTACGTCCTGGCCTGCGAGTGTTGGGCGCGTAATGCAGGATGACCCCCGCTGCGCAGGAGGAAGTAGTGCTTTCGGCTTTCATCTCATCGCTGCGAACAGTCGATTTGAGACGGAAGATCCTCTTCACGCTGGGCATTGTTGTCCTATACCGCGTGGGAGCCGCATTGCCGTCGCCCGGCGTGAACTTCCCCAATGTGCAGCAGTGCATCAAGGAAGCCAGCGGCGGCGAGGCAGGGCAGATCTATTCGCTGATCAACTTGTTCTCCGGCGGTGCGTTGCTCAAATTGACGGTCTTCGCGGTAGGAGTCATGCCCTACATCACCGCGAGCATCATCGTGCAGCTGCTCACCGTGGTGATCCCGCGGTTCGAAGAGCTGCGCAAGGAGGGCCAGTCGGGTCAGGCCAAGATGACGCAGTACACCCGCTACCTGGCTATCGCGCTGGCGATCCTGCAGGCGACCAGCATCGTGGCGCTGGCGGCCAATGGCGGGTTGTTGCAGGGCTGCTCGCTAGAGATCATCGCCGACCAGAGCATTTTCACGCTGGTGGTCATCGTGATGGTGATGACCGGTGGCGCGGCGCTGGTGATGTGGATGGGCGAGCTGATCACCGAGCGCGGCATCGGCAACGGCATGTCGTTGCTGATCTTCGTCGGCATTGCCGCGCGCATACCGGCCGAAGGCAACGAGATTTTGCAGAGCCGCGGCGGCCTGATTCTGGCGGCCGTGTGCGCGGCCGCGCTGCTCATCATCGTCGGCGTGGTGTTCGTCGAGCAGGGCCAGCGCCGTATCCCCGTGCAATACGCCAAGCGCATGGTGGGCCGGCGGATGTATGGCGGGACGTCGACTTACCTGCCGCTGAAGGTGAATCAGGCCGGTGTTATCCCGGTCATCTTCGCGTCCTCGCTGATCTACATTCCGCATTTGATCACGCAATTGGTGCGCAGCGGCAGCGGCGGTGTGGGGCACAGCTGGTGGGACAAATTCGTGGGCAGTTACTTGTCCGACCCCAGCAGCCCGGTCTACATCAGCATCTATTTCGGTCTGATCATTTTCTTCACTTACTTCTACGTCTCGATCACCTTCAATCCCGACGAGCGTGCCGATGAGATGAAGAAGTTCGGCGGTTTCATTCCCGGTATTCGACCGGGCCGGCCGACCGCCGATTACCTGCGCTTTGTGCTGAGCCGGATTACCCTGCCTGGCTCGATCTACCTGGGCGTGATCTCGGTGTTGCCGAACTTGTTCTTGCAGATCGGCAATGGCGGCGCGGTGCAGAATTTGCCCTTCGGGGGTACCGCGGTTTTGATCATGATTGGCGTCGGGTTGGATACGGTCAAGCAGATCGAGAGTCAGCTCATGCAGCGCAACTACGAAGGATTCCTCAAGTGAGAGTGGTTTTGCTGGGACCGCCCGGGGCGGGTAAGGGAACGCAGGCGCAGAAGCTGGCCGAGAAACTCGGGATTCCACAGATCTCCACTGGCGAACTGTTTCGCCGCAATATCGAAGAAGGCACCAAACTCGGTAAAGAGGCCAAGCGCTACCTGGACGCCGGTGATCTGGTGCCCTCGGAGCTGACCAACGAATTGGTCGACCAGCGGCTCAACGAACCCGACGCCGCCAAAGGATTCATTCTCGACGGCTATCCCCGCTCGTTGGAGCAGGCCAAGGCGCTGCACGACATGCTCGGGCGCCGGGGCACAGACATCGACGCGGTAGTGGAATTCCGGGTGTCCGAGGAGGAGTTGCTAGAACGGCTCAAGGGCCGCGGGCGCGCCGACGACACCGAAGAGATTATCCACAACCGGATGAAGGTTTACCGCGACGAAACCGCGCCGCTGCTGGAGTACTACAGCTCCGAGTTGAAGACCGTCGACGCCGTGGGCTCGATGGATGAGGTGTTCGCCCGCGCGTTGCAGGCGCTGGGTAAGTAAACATGCGCCCGCTGGCGCGGCTGCGCAGTCGCAAAGTCGTGCCGCAGCGCACTCCGGATGAACTCGACGCCATGGCGGCAGCCGGTGCGGTGGTCGCCGATGCGTTGGCGGCAGTGCGGGCGGCCGCCGTCGCAGGAGCGTCCACGCTGAGCCTGGACCAGATCGCCGAGTCGGTGATCCGGGAAGCCGGCGCCATCCCGTCGTTCCTCGGTTATCACGGCTATCCGGCGTCGATCTGCTCGTCGGTCAACGACCGAGTGGTGCACGGCATCCCGTCGGCCGCCGAAGTGTTAACGGTTGGCGACCTGGTCTCAATCGACTGCGGCGCCGTGCTGGACGGCTGGCATGGCGATGCCGCGGTCACCTTCGGGGTAGGGACGCTCAGCCCGGCCGACGACGCGCTGTCGGCGGCGACCAGGGATTCGCTGGAGGCCGGGATCGCCGCGATGGTGGTCGGCAATCGGCTGACCGACGTGGCGCATGCCATCGAACTGGGCACCCGCACGGCCGAAGAGCGGTACGGCCGCGCGTTCGGAATCGTCGAGGGTTACGGCGGCCACGGAATCGGCCGGCAGATGCACATGGACCCGTTCCTGCCCAACGAGGGCGCCCCGGGCCGGGGTCCGCTGCTGGCGCCGGGTTCGGTGCTGGCCATCGAGCCGATGCTGACCCTGGGCAGTGGCAAGACGTCCGTTCTGGATGACAAGTGGACGGTCACCACCGTCGACGGCTCACGTGCGGCACACTGGGAGCACACCGTGGCCGTGACAGAGAGCGGGCCTCGCATCCTCACTGTCGCGGCGCGCTGAACCAAACGGCTGTTCGCCTCGTGTCCGTTGCGGAGGTGATCGAGTGGCTCGTGCGGCCGGGACGTGGAAAACATCTGGGGCTGCTGCCGAAGCCGCTCTGATGAAGGCGCTCTACGACGAGCACGCCGCGGTGCTGTGGCGCTACGCGTTGCGACTGACCGGGGACGCCAGCCACGCCGAGGATGTCGTGCAAGAGACGCTGTTGCGGGCCTGGCAGCACCCGGAAGTGATCGGCGACACGGAACGATCGGCGCGGGCATGGCTGTTCACCGTGGCCCGCAACATGATCATCGACGACCGGCGCAGCGCCCGATACCGCAATGTCGTCGGATCCACCGATGAGGCAGGGGCGCCGGAGCAGTCGACGCCCGACGAAGTGAACAGCGCATTGGATCGGCTGCTGATCGCCGACGCGCTGGTCCAGCTGTCCGCCGAACACCGCGCGGTGATCGAGCGGTCGTACTACCGCGGCTGGACCACCGCGCAGATTGCTACCGACCTGGGAATCGCAGAAGGGACCGTGAAGTCGCGCCTACACTATGCGGTGCGGGCTTTGCGGCTCACTCTGCAGGAACTCGGAGTAACTCGATGACAGCGCAGCCCATCCAGCTGTCCATCGGCTCCGAATGCTTGAGGGTGACAGGAGATGAATGACATGAGGATGCCGCTAGGAGGACTTGGCCCGCCCGGCGACTACCCCCTGCACAAAGAGGTGTGCGACGTGTCCACCAGTGATCACGACTCCTACGGGATGTGGGACGCCGCCTATGTGTTGGGGTCATTGTCGACCGCGGAGCGGCGCGAGTTTGAGACACACATGGCCGGCTGTCGGCACTGCCGAGAGGCGGTGGCCGAGCTCAGCGGGGTACCGGCCTTGCTGTCGCGGCTGGACGCCGGAGACGTTGCTGCCATCAACGACTCCAGTGGCACGGCCCGGGCGTCGGAGCCTTCGCCGCAGTTGTTGCCGTCGCTGTTGGCCACGGTGCGCTGGCGACGTCGGCGCACCCGCTTGACGACTTGGGTCGCCTCCTCGGCGGCAGCGGTGGTGTTGGGGATCGGTGTGCTGGTCGGGGTGTACGGCCATCACGCCACCCCGCCACCGGTGACCGTGTCGGCGCAGCCGATGGCACAAGTCGGGACCAAGCACCTGACGTCGACGGTTTCGGTGAGCAGCCACCAGTGGGGGACGTTCATCAACCTGCAGTGCTTCTGCCTGTCGCCGCCGAGCGCCCAGCACGACACGCTGGCCATGGTGGTGGTGGGTCGCGACGGCAGCCAGACCCGGCTGGCGACCTGGGTCGCCGAGCCGGGCCACACCGCGACACCGGCGGGAAGCATCTCGACGCCCATGGACCAAATCGCGTCGGTGCAAGTGGTTTCCGCCGACAGCGGCCAGATCCTGCTGGAACATTCCCTGTAACAGCTGGTAAGAAGGGGCGTGGCCGGCTCCGGGAAACGTGACCCCATCGCCGTGGCACGTGCGAATTGGGAGCGCGCCGGCTGGGGCGAGGTATCCCAAGGCATGGTCGCGGTGACGTCGGTGATGCGCGCGCATCAGATCCTGCTGGCCCGGGTCGAAGCGGCGCTGCGTCCCTACGACCTGAGCTTTTCGCGCTATGAACTGTTGCGGCTGTTGGCATTCAGCCGCACCGGCGCGTTGCCGATCACCAAGGCTTCCGACCGGTTGCAAGTTCACGTCACCAGCGTCACCCACGCGATCCGGCGCCTGGAAGCCGACGGGTTGGTGCAGCGGGTGCCGCACCCGACAGACGGTCGAACCACGCTGGTGCAGATCACCGAGTTGGGCCGCTCCACGGTCGAGGACGCGACCGTCACGCTCAACGAGCAGGTGTTCGCCGACATCGGCATGGCCGATGGCGAGGCGCAGGCGCTGGTGACGTCGATCGAGACGTTGCGCCGTAACGCCGGCGATTTCTGAACGTCAGCCCTTGCGGAGCATCTCGATGACCGCGCTGAAATCCTGGTCGGCGTGGGAGGCGTCGGACGCAATGAACTCAGCGTAGATCTCCGCGGCGTGGCTGCCCAGCGGCGCGGCCGACCCCGTCGAGGCCACCGCGTCCATGGCCAGGCCGAGGTCCTTGTTCATCAGCGCGGTGGCGAATCCGGGCTTGAAATCATTGTTGGCCGGTGAGGTCGGTACCGGCCCGGGAACGGGGCAGTTGGTGTGTACCGCCCAGCAATTGCCGGTGGCGCCGGTGATGACGTCGAACAGGCTTTGCGCCGACAGCCCCAGCTTCTCGGCCAGGACGAACGCCTCGCCGATGGCAATCTGCTGCACGGCGAGCACCATGTTGTTGCACACCTTGGCGGCCTGTCCGGCGCCGGCCGCGCCGCAATGAATGATCTTGCCCGCCATGGGTTCCAGTACCGGACGTGCCCGCTGTAACGCCGATTCGTCACCGCCCACCATGAAGGCCAGCGAACCCGCCGCAGCACCCTTGACCCCACCGGAAACCGGTGCGTCGAGTTGTTGCATGCCCGCCGCTTCGGCCAGGGCGTGCACCTCGCGGGCGTCGTGGACCGAGATCGTCGAGCTGTCGATGAACAGCGCACCGGCGCGCGCGGCCGGCAGCACCTCGTGGTAACAGCGCTTGACCACCTCGCCGTTGGGCAACATGGTGATGACCACGTCGGCCTCGGCCACCGCTGCGGCGGCGCTGTCGTACACCGTCGCACCGTGGTCGGCCGCAGCCGCGGCCGCCGCCGGCATGGGATCGAAACCGCGCACGACATGGCCCGCGCCAATGAGATTCGCCGACATCGGCGCACCCATATTGCCCAAGCCCAGAAACGCAATCGCTGTCATGGCTGCCCTTCTACGCGCTGGCGCGGAACCGCGCAGCCTCGGCCCGGCCGATGACCACCCGCATGATCTCGTTGGTCCCTTCCAGGATCCGATGCACCCGCAGGTCGCGCACTATCTTTTCCAGACCATACTCGCGCAGATACCCGTAACCGCCGTGCAACTGCAGCGCCTGGTCGGCGATGTCGAAGCAGGTGTCGGTGACATAGCGCTTGGCCATGGCGCACAACTCGACCTTGTCGGGCGCGTCTTCGTCGAGCGCGTTCGCCGCGCGCCACAACATCATTCGCGATGTCTCCAGGCCGGTGGCCATGTCGGCCAGGGTGAACCGGATGGTCGGCTCGTCGAGCAGCGTGGCGCCGAACGCCTGGCGCTCACGTACATAGGCGCCCGCTTTGCTGAACGCGGACTGCGCACCGCCCAATGAGCAGGCCGCGATGTTGAGCCGGCCACTGTTGAGGCCGTTCATCGCGATGCCGAAACCGGCGCCTTCTCCCTCGGCGCCACCCAACATGGCGTCGGCGGGCACTCGTACGCCTTCGAAGATGACCTGCGCGGTCGGTTGCGCGTGCCAGCCCATCTTCTGTTCGGGCGGACCGAAACTTAATCCGGGGCTGCCCTTTTCGACGACGAAGGTCGAAATACCGCGTGGCCCAGGCTGTTCGGTCCCACCGGTGCGAGCCATCACGACATAGACGTCGGAGGCGCCGGCGCCGGAGATGAACTGCTTGACCCCGTCCAACACGTAATCCGAACCCTCGCGCACGGCCCGGGTGGTCAGCGCGGCCGCGTCGGACCCGGCGCCGGGTTCGGTCAGGCAGTAGCTGGCGATGGCATCCATCGTCGCCAGCCGAGGGACCCAGATCTTGCGCTGTTCGGCGGTGCCGTAGCTGTCGATCATCCAGGCGCACATGTTGTGGATGGACAGGAAGGCCGCGGTCGTTGGGTCGGCGATGGCCAGCTGCTCGAAGATGCGAACGCCGTCGAGGCGGCGTAACCCGCTGCCGCCGACGTCGTCGCGGCAGTAGATGGCGGCCATCCCGAGTTCGGCGGCCTCACGCAGCACGTCGGTCGGAAAGTGCTTGGCAGCGTCCCAGTCCAGGGCATGCGGGGCGAGGCGTTTTTCGGCGAAGGCGGCCGCCGTCTCGGTGATGACGCGTTCTTCGTCGTTGAGGGTGAACATGGTTGCTCTAATTCATCGTGGGAATGACGAACTCGGCGCCGTCTTTGATGCCGGACGGCCACCGCGAGGTCACCGTCTTGACCTTGGTGTAGAACTGGATCGACGTCGGGCCGTGCTGGTTGAGGTCGCCGAAGCCGGACCGCTTCCAGCCGCCGAAGGTGTGGTAGGCCACCGGCACCGGGATCGGCACGTTGACGCCCACCATGCCGACCTGGACGCGGGACACGAAGTCGCGGGCGGTGTCGCCGTCGCGGGTGAACACCGCGACGCCGTTGCCATATTCGTGTTCTGAGGGCAGCCGCAACGCTTCTTCGTAATCGTGGGCCCGGACGATGCACAGAACTGGACCGAAGATCTCGTCGGTGTAGATCGACATGTCCGGGGTGACGTGGTCGAACAGGGTGGGGCCGATGAAGAACCCGCCTTCGAGGTTGGCGTCACCAAAGGTCAGGTCGTCGCTGGCCCGTTCGCGGCCGTCGATGACGATCTCGGCGCCGGCGTCCACGCCCTGAGCGATGTAGTCGCGCACCCGGTGCAGTGCGGCCTCGGTGACCAGGGGGCCGTAGTCGGCCTTGGGGTCCAGGCTGTGGCCGACTCGCAGGTTGTTGATCCGCTCGATCAGCCTGGCGCGCAACCGTTCTGCGGTTTGTTCGCCGACCGGGACGGCGACGCTGATCGCCATGCAGCGTTCGCCGGCGCTGCCGTAGCCGGCGCCGATCAGCGCGTCGACGGCCTGGTCGAGGTCGGCGTCGGGCATGACGATCATGTGGTTCTTGGCGCCGCCGAAGCATTGTGACCGCTTGCCGTTGGCCGCCGCGCCCGCATAGATGTACTGCGCGATGTCCGAGCTGCCGACGAAACCGACCGCCTGGATGTCGGGGTGGTTGAGGATGGCGTCGACGGCTTCCTTGTCGCCATGCACGACCTGGAACACGCCCGCCGGCAGGCCCGCCTCGGTGAACAGCTCAGCCAGGCGCACCGGCACCGACGGGTCGCGTTCACTCGGCTTGAGGATGAAGGCGTTTCCGCAGGCCAGCGCGGGACCGGCTTTCCACAGCGGGATCATGGCCGGGAAGTTGAACGGGGTGATGCCGGCGACCACGCCCAGGGGCTGCCGCAGCGAATACACGTCGATGCCGGGTCCGGCACCTTCGGTGTACTCGCCCTTGAGCAGGTGCGGGATGCCCATGCAGAACTCGATCACCTCGATGCCGCGTTGGATGTCGCCGCGGGCGTCGGCCAGCGTCTTGCCGTGCTCGAGGGACAGCAGCTCGGCGAGCTCGTCCATGTTGGCGTTGACGAGCTCGACGAACTTCATCAAGACCCGGGCGCGGCGTTGCGGATTCCAGGCGGCCCAGCCCTTTTGGGCCTCGGCCGCGGATGCCACGGCGGCGTCGATGTCGGCTGCCGACGCCATCGCCACCGTCGCCTGCACCTCACCGGTGCTGGGGTTGAAGACGTCGGCGGTGCGGGTGGACTGACCGTCGGTGCGCTGGCCGTCGATGAAGTGCGGGATTGATGCAGTCATGGTGATCCCAAAGAAACTAGGAGGGGAGTGTCGAGGCGATACTTGGATATCCTAGTAACCAGGGTTCGGCGTGGCAAGCGAGGTGGGTCGCGACGTGCGGTCGGGGACTTGGGCGCGGTTTCAGAAATCGAAAATCGTTGTTCCAGAACCGGTCGGACTGTAGGACAGGTAGATCGGACCTTCCAGGAACGGGGTGATTCCGCTGTTGAACACGCCGCCCAGCCAATAGGGCACCACGCTGGTTTGTTGCGCTCCGACCGTCGTGGTGTAAAGCAATGTCCCGTTGGGCGTGTAGACCGAAACGGTGGTGCCCGCCGGCAGGTAGCCGCCGACATTGGGCGGGTTGAGGATGTCGGGGATGGATCCGAAGAGGCCGCCGGAATCGATGAAGGCGCCGCTCGTCTGCTGCATGGGACCGTTGTTGATCTGGATGTTCAGTGTGGTGACCGGCGATCCGGTGACTGAGGCGTAGGCGGGCAATGGGTTCGGGCCGAATTGCATGACGTGGCCCGGCGCGTTGATGAGAACACCCTGACCGAAGGCACCCGGCAACGCGGTCACCGGACTGGTGCCCAGCGGCCCGTACGCGTTGGCTCCGATGCCCAGAATCGCAGGCGCCTGGGAAGCCGGATACGAGAAGAAGCCGTTCTGGACGACGGAGGTGACCACGGCAACGGTGGTGGGGGCGGTCACGACACCATTGCCGAAATTGACCGTCGACGTATAGGTGTTGTAGTACTCCGTCAGATAATTGCCGAACTGACCGTAGGTGACATTGCCGGTGCCGGTGACCGGCCCGAGGGTGGCGAAATCGACGGCCTGAGGCGGCAGGATGAGCCCCCGGGATCCGGTGTCGACGATGACCGAGGAAATCGGCCCGCCGCCCACCGAGAGATTCACGAGCAGGCGTGTGCCGTCGAAGTTCAACGGGACGGTGGCCAGGCCGGGGGCGCCGGTGGCCCCGGCGCTACCCCATAACAGCCCGGCTGGGCCGCCGGCGCCGCCCAGTGCGACAGGACCACCGGTCCCGCCGTTTCCGCCGTTGCCGAAGAGGAGACCGGCGGGACCACCGGCGCCGCCCGGTGCCCCCACCGCGGTGCTGTTGCCGCCGTTGCCGCCGTTGCCCCACAGCAGACCCGCCGGCCCGCCGGGCGTCCCCACTCCTTGGGCGTTGGTTATGCCGTTGGCCCCGTCGCCGATCAGAGGGCGCCCCAACAACGTGGTGGTGGGCGCATTGATCAAGGCCAGAAAATTCTGCTGCAAGGTCTGCAGCGGATCGACGCTGGCGGCCTCGGCGGCGGCGTAGGCACCCGCCGCCGAATTGAGACTCTGCACGAACTGGGTATGGAACGCCGCGGCTTGCGCGCTGAGCGCCTGATACGCCGACCCATGTGCGGAGAACAGTTCGGCAATGGCCGTCGACACCTCGTCGGCAGCCATCGGCAGCAGCGCCGCCGTTTGCGCCGACGCCGCGGCGTGCGCGGCTTCGATGCTCGATTCCAAACCCGCCAACGCGCCTGCGGCTTCCGCCATGACGTCCGGCACCGCCAACACGAACGACATCCCCACCTCCAGCGTTCACCAAAGAGCGAAGGTCGCGGCCCGAGCGGCGACAATGCGGATGCTAGCGGTATCTAATTGCACCCGAGTCAAATTCGAAGGTTTGCCTCTAAGTTTCGGTGCCGCACGCGCTTTCATCGGCTGCGCCGATCCCGGAATGGAATCGAAATGCGTTGAGCGGGAACATAATCGCGAGCCGCCTTCGGTCGTCTGGTGATCGTTCGCCCCGGCGAATACCGGAAGTCTGTCTATTCCAGTGAGTTTCGTTCCAGAAGTTTGGGGTGCGATCGGAAATTAGGTAGCCCCCTTCGATGCGGGGCGACGCCGCGTCAAGAAGTCGGCGGCGCCGGCCTATGACGGGGAAGGGGAATGAAATGTTGGCGGGCGTTCGGTCGGACGGCGTATTGAAGAAGATCGTCCCTACGCCGATGGGTGTGTAGGAGAAGTAGATGGGGAGTTTGTCGCTGCGTCCGTCGCCATTTCCCGCAGCCAGATTTCGCGACTCGGTCGACGAAACTCTTGCCGTCGGATTCGAGCGGCGGGACGTTGCTGTGGGCGTTACTTGTCGGAGGAGCGCAGACTGGCCGCGAAGCTTTGTGCTTCCTCCCAGGTGGGCAACAGGCCCGACGCGCGCACTTCGTCGAAGCCAGGCGCTACCGCGTCGCGGTCGGACAGGCTGGGCTCGGCACCGTCGACCAGCGGCCACTTGATTCCCAGCGCCGGGTCGGTGGCGCGGATGGTGTGCTCCCGCTGCGGGTTGTACTCCGCCGAGCACAGGTACATCACCGTCGAATTGTCTTGCAAGGCAAGGAAACCGTGACCGAGGCCCTCGGAGAGGTAAATGGTCCGCCGATCTTGGTCGTCAAGCAGGACCGAGTCCCACTGGCCGAAAGTCGGTGAACCGACCCGGATGTCGACGACGACGTCGAACACCGCACCGGCCACGCAGGTCACATACTTGGCCTGACTCGGCGGCAGTTGAGCGAAATGGATGCCGCGCAGCACACCGGCTGCCGACACCGAGCAGTTGGCTTGCCGGACGTCGAGATGATGTCCGGCGAACGCGGTGAATCCGCGATCGGTGAGCCATTCGAAGAACAGTCCGCGGGCGTCGCCGTGGATGGTGGGGGTGATCTCCCAGGCGCCGGGGACCTTGAGTTCACGTACCTTCATGTCACTGGCCGCGCTTCTCGTAGCGCGCCTCGGCGGCGTCCTTGAGGGGTCGCCACCAGTCCTCGTTGTCGCGATACCAGTCAATGGTGCTGCGCAGACCTTCTTCGAAGTCGGTATGCTTTGGCGCCCAACTCAATTCGTTGTAGAGCGTGGACGGGTCGATGGCGTAGCGCAGGTCGTGCCCGACCCGGTCGGTGACGTGGTCGAAGTCGTCGGCGTCGCGGCCCATCAATTGCAGCACCGTGCGTAGCACGGTCAGGTTGTCGCGCTCACCCTCGGAGCTGATCAGGTAGGTACGACCGATTTGGCCTTGCTCGAGGATGCGCCGGACCGCGCTGTTGTGGTCTTCGACGTGGATCCAGTCGCGCACGTTGTGCCCGCTGCCGTAGAGCTTGGGCCGGCGGCCGGTGAGCACGTTGGTGATCTGGCGCGGGATGAACTTTTCCACGTGCTGGTAAGGCCCGTAGTTGTTGGAGCAGTTGGACAGCGTCGCGCGTACGCCGTAGGACCGCACCCACGCCCGCACCAGCATGTCGCCGCCGGCCTTGGTCGCCGAGTACGGACTCGACGGGTTGTAGGGGGTGGCTTCGGTGAACCGTTGCGGGTCGTCGAGCTCCAGGTCGCCGTAGACCTCGTCGGTGGAGATGTGGTGCAGCCGCACGCCGTGGCGGCGGACCGCTTCCAGGATGGTGAAGGTCCCGATCACGTTGGTGTGCAGGAACGGCTCGGGGTTGTCCAGTGCATTGTCGACGTGTGACTCGGCCGCGAAGTGGACCACCGCGTCCGACTCGGCCACCAGTTGGGACACCAGCTCGGCGTCGGTGATGTCGCCCTCGACGAGTCGGATGTCGTCGGCTACGTCGGCCAACGACTCCCGCCTGCTGGCGTAGGTCAAGGCGTCGATGACGGTGACTTGGTCGTCGGGGTAGTCGCGCACCGTGCTGTGCACGAAGTTGGCGCCGATGAATCCCGCCCCACCGGTGACTAGCAGCCGCATGGGTCAAACCCTAACGGCTCAGCCCCAGCGGTCCGGCCAGTTCGGTTAGTACGGGCAGCAGCTTCTCCGCCTTGAAGGCGCCCAGCACTTGGATGGCGACATGGTCGGCACCCGCTTCCACGTGCTCGTTGAGACGCTGGGCAATGGTCTCCGGACTGCCGTAGGCGACCAGCGCGTCGATCAGCTTGTCGCTGCCGGGCTTGCGCACATCGTCGGGGGTGAAGCCGAGCCGCAACCAGTTGTTCACGTAGTTGCTCAGCCCCAGATAGAAGTCGACGAACTTGCGGCCGGTCGCGCGGGCTTCGTCGCGATCGGTGGTCAGCACCACCTTGTGTTCGGGCGCCAAGAACACCGAGTTGCCCAGAAGTTCGCGGGCCTTGGCCGTGTGCTCGGGGGTCGTCAGATAGGGATGGGCACCGGCCGCGCGTTCGGCTGAAAGCCGCAGCACCTTGGGCCCGAGCGCGGCGAGTACCCGACGGCTGGTGGGCACCCGGGCAGCGTCGAGCTCATCGAGATAACCCACCAAAGCGTCATACGGTTTGGCGTATTCCTGCGTGGCCTCGGGGTGGCCGACTCCCACGCCGAGCAAGAACCGTCCCGGATGCGCGCTTTCGATGCGCTGGTAGGACTCGGCGACCGCACCGGCAGGCGCCGACCACACATTGACAATGCCGGTCGCCAGCTGCAGTGAGGTGGTGTCTTCCAGGGCGGGTTCCACCCATGACAGATCCGCATCCGGCGACCCGCCTATCCACGCGGCGCCGTAGCCGGCCCCTTCGATCTCACCGGCCAACTCGGGGGTAATGCTGCGGGTACCCAGCCAGACGCCGAAGCGGCCCAGGTCGGGTTTGAGTGATGCGGCTTCGGTCATCGGTCCCCCTTGTTTGAGTTCGGTGGCGGCTCAGGACTGGTTCAGTCCGAGCGGGCCCGCCAGTTCGGCCAGGGCAGGTACCAGGTTTTCACTCCTGGTCAAGACTTGCACGGGCACGTGGTCGGCTCCGGCGTCCAAGTGCTCACGCAGGCGCGCGGCGATGGCGTCGGTGGTGCCGTAGGCGATGACTGAGTCGACCAGCCGGTCGCTGCCGGGGCGGACCACCTCATCCTCGCCGTAGCCGAGTCGCTTCCAGTTGTTGCGGTAGTTCGCCAGATTGAAGTAGACGTCGAGCGCTTTGCGGCCCACGGTCCGCGCCTTCTGCGCGTCCGTGGTCAGCACCACTTTGTGTTCCGGTGCCAGGAACGCCGACGGTCCGATCAGCTCGCGGGCCTGCGCGGTGTGTTCCGGGGTGGTCAGGTAGGGGTGGGCGCCCGCGCTGCGCTGCGCCGAGAGCTGCAACACCCGCGGGCCCAACGCGGCCACCACGCGCCGGTTGGCGGGCACACCGTGGTCGTCGAGCTGGTCGAGGTATTGCACCAGCGCGTCATAGGGCTTGCGGTACTCGCTGTGCGCCTCGGGATGCCCGACGCCGATGCCCAGCAGGAAGCGGTTGGGGTAGGCCTGGTCGATGCGGTGAAAGGACTCGGCGACCGGCTTGGCGGGCGCCGTCCAGATATTGACGATGCCGGTGGCTACCTGCAACGTCGTCGTCGCCGCCAGGATCGGCTCGACCCAGGCGAGTTCAGCCGGTGGCGAACCGCCGACCCACACCGCCCCGTAACCCAGGGCCTCGATCTCCTGAGCTTGCTGGGGCGTCACACCCATTCCGAACGACCCGAACCGGCCCAGATTTGGCTTACTAGCAGCAGCATCGGTCATGGTTGCTCTAACCCACCAGCTCAGGCGCGGTATTCCGGCCGGCTTCGTTTTGCGTGCAGAGTGACCAAGCGAGTATTGTGGGACGACGGCGCGGCGTCCGTGCCGGCTTCTGGCGTGCCCAGTCCTGAAATTCTCCGAGGTTCTCGCGGAATTTCCATCACCGGCCCACGTTGAGTAGTCGTAGTACGTGCTGCGCCGAACCGGGTGCACCGACGAGCATAGAGAAGGATCGCCACAACGTAATGGCCAAGAAGGACGGTGCCATAGAGGTCGAGGGTCGCGTGGTCGAACCTCTGCCCAATGCCATGTTTCGCATTGAGCTGGAGAACGGTCACAAGGTGCTCGCCCACATCAGCGGCAAGATGCGGCAGCACTACATCCGCATCCTGCCTGAGGACCGGGTGGTAGTGGAGTTGTCGCCCTACGACTTGTCGCGGGGCCGCATTGTCTACCGGTACAAGTAAGAACACGAACGAGAACAGGACCAAGAACAGCCGTGAAGGTGAACCCAAGCGTCAAGCCGATCTGTGACAAGTGCAGGGTGATCCGTCGGCATGGGCGGGTCATGGTGATCTGCCAGGATCCTCGCCACAAGCAGCGCCAGGGCTAGCTGTCCGGCCGCAAGCGCGGCGCGCTGACAACTGAATGCAGACCTCCCAGCACCAATGAACGGATAGGCCGTTCATCCACGCCCGGACGGAGGCCGGGCCCTCGCCCCAGGCGAGGAACGGACTGGGAAAAGACCTCCGCTTGAGAAAGAGGAAACGCCACCTATGGCTCGACTAGTAGGCGTCGATCTGCCGCGCGACAAGCGGATGGAGATCGCGCTGACCTACATCTTCGGCGTCGGCCGGACCCGCTCGAACGAGATTCTGGCGGCCACCGGCATCGACAAGGACCTGCGTACCAGGGACCTGACCGATGACCAACTCACTCATCTGCGCGACTACATCGAAGCCAACCTGAAGGTGGAGGGTGACCTGCGCCGCGAGGTACAGGCCGACATCCGTCGCAAGATCGAAATCGGCTGCTACCAGGGTCTGCGGCACCGTCGCGGCCTGCCGGTGCGCGGCCAACGGACCAAGACCAATGCGCGTACCCGCAAGGGTCCCAAGCGCACCATCGCGGGCAAGAAGAAGGCCAGGTAACCGATGCCACCGAAGAAGGCAAGCGCGTCCGGTCCCAAGAAGGGACAGAAGACCCGCCGGCGGGAAAAGAAAAACGTTCCGCATGGTGCGGCGCACATCAAGAGCACGTTCAACAACACGATCGTGACCATCACCGACCCGCAGGGCAACGTCATCGCCTGGGCGTCGTCGGGTCACGTCGGCTTCAAGGGATCCCGCAAGTCGACGCCGTTCGCCGCCCAGCTGGCCGCGGAGAACGCTGCCCGCAAGGCCCAGGAGCACGGCGTGCGCAAGGTTGACGTGTTCGTCAAGGGCCCGGGTTCGGGCCGGGAGACCGCCATCCGCTCGTTGCAGGCCGCTGGCCTGGAGGTCGGGGCGATCTCCGATGTCACCCCCCAGCCGCACAACGGCGTCCGTCCGCCCAAGCGTCGGCGCGTCTAGGAGATAACTGATGGCTCGTTACACCGGACCCGTTACGCGCAAATCGCGCCGGTTGCGCACCGACCTCGTCGGTGGCGACGCGGCATTCGAGAAGCGCCCGTACCCGCCCGGCCAGCACGGTCGCGCACGCATCAAGGAAAGCGAATACCTGCTGCAGCTGCAGGAGAAGCAGAAGGCCCGCTTCACCTATGGCGTGATGGAAAAGCAGTTCCGCCGCTACTACGAAGAGGCGGTGCGGCAGCCCGGCAAGACGGGTGAGGAACTGCTGCGCATCCTAGAAAGCCGGCTGGACAACGTCGTGTACCGCGCCGGGCTGGCGCGCACCCGCCGGATGGCCCGCCAGCTGGTCAGCCACGGCCACTTCAGCGTCAACGGCGTGCACGTCAACGTCCCCAGCTACCGGGTGTCGCAGTACGACATCATCGATGTGCGGGACAAGTCGCTGAACACGGTGCCGTTCCAGATCTCGCGGGAAACCGCCGGCGACCGCCCGATCCCGAGCTGGTTGCAGGTGGTGGGGGAGCGCCAGCGCATCCTGGTCCACCAGTTGCCGGAGCGCGCGCAGATCGACGTGCCGCTGGCCGAGCAGTTGATCGTCGAGTTCTACTCGAAGTAACAGACTTCCGCCGCTGCGGCCGCAGCCGCGGAACACCCAAACGGCATCAAATAGCGGGTGCCGAGAAGGAGAAGAAGAAACACCATGCTGATTTCTCAGCGACCCACCCTGTCCGAGGAAGTCATCACCGACAGCCGGTCCCAGTTCGTCATCGAACCGCTGGAGCCCGGATTCGGTTACACCCTGGGCAATTCGCTGCGCCGGACGCTGCTGTCGTCGATTCCCGGCGCGGCCGTCACCAGCATCCGCATCGACGGTGTGCTGCATGAATTCACCACGGTCCCCGGCGTCAAGGAAGATGTCACCGACATCATCCTGAACCTTAAGGGCCTGGTCGTGTCCTCCGAGGAGGACGAGCCGGTCACCATGTACCTGCGCAAGCAGGGCCCGGGCCAGGTCACCGCTGGTGACATCGTTCCGCCGGCCGGTGTCACCGTGCACAACCCGTCGATGCACATCGCGACGCTGAACGACAAGGGCAAGCTCGAGGTCGAGCTGGTCGTGGAGCGGGGCCGTGGCTACGTGCCGGCCGTGCAGAACCGCGCCTCCGGAGCCGAAATCGGCCGCATTCCAGTCGATTCCATCTACTCGCCGGTGCTGAAGGTCACCTACAAGGTGGACGCCACCCGGGTCGAGCAGCGCACCGACTTCGACAAGCTGATCCTGGACGTGGAGACCAAGAGCTCGATCAGCCCCCGCGACGCGCTGGCGTCGGCGGGTAAGACGCTGGTCGAATTGTTCGGTCTGGCACGCGAACTCAACGTCGAGGCCGAGGGCATCGAGATCGGGCCGTCGCCCGCCGAGGCCGACCACATCGCGTCGTTCGCGCTGCCGATCGACGACCTGGACCTGACCGTGCGGTCCTACAACTGCCTCAAGCGCGAGGGCGTGCACACCGTCGGAGAGTTGGTGTCACGCACCGAGTCCGACCTGCTCGACATCCGCAACTTCGGGCAGAAGTCCATCGACGAGGTCAAGGTCAAGCTGCACCAGCTGGGTCTGTCGCTCAAGGACAGCCCGCCCACCTTCGACCCGTCGGAGGTCGCCGGCTACGACGTCGCCACCGGTACCTGGTCCACCGAGGGCGCCTACGACGACCAGGACTACGCCGAAACCGAACAGCTGTAACCCGCTTTTGACCTAAGGAGCGTCTCCAATGCCCAAGCCCACCAAGGGCCCTCGCCTCGGCGGGTCGTCTTCGCACCAGAAGGCGCTGTTGGCCAACCTGGCTACCTCGTTGTTCGAGCACGGCCGGATCAAGACCACTGAGCCCAAGGCGCGGGCGTTGCGGCCGTACGCGGAGAAGCTGATCACCCACGCCAAGAAGGGCACCTTGCACAATCGGCGTGAGGTGCTCAAGAAGATCCGGGACAAAGATGTGGTGCACGCCTTGTTCGCCGAGATCGGGCCGTTCTTCTCCGACCGCAACGGCGGTTACACCCGCATCATCAAAGTCGAGCCACGCAAGGGCGACAACGCCCCGATGGCTGTGATCGAGTTGGTGCGGGAGAAGACGGTGACCTCGGAAGCGGATCGGGCGCGGCGGGCCAAACCGGCCAAGAAGGCCGCGCCGGAGGCTGCGGCGTCGGAGGCGGCTCCGGAAGCGGCGGCCGCGGCGCCGCAGGCGTCGGTCGAACCGGAGGCCGTGGACGATTCGGCAGCCGAGGAGACCGCGGCAGACACCGAGGCCACGCCCGAGGCGGCCGCTGCCACGCCGCAGGCGGGCGTCGAAGAAGCCGACGAGGCTCCGGAGAATTAGTGCAGTTGTCCGTCTGCGGCTCGACATTGCCTACGACGGAACGGATTTCGCGGGCTGGGCCGCGCAAGCGGGACAGCGGACGGTCGCCGGCGTCCTCGATGAGGCGCTGACGACCGTCTTTCGCGTTCCGGTGCGGCTTCGTGCGGCGGGGCGCACCGATGCCGGCGTGCACGCCACCGGCCAGGTGGCCCACGCCGACGTGCCGGTCGAAGCGGTGCCCCACGCCTATTCCCGCTCGGCTCAACCGGGTGACCCCGAATTCCGGCCACTGGTACGGCGGTTGGCGAGGTTCTTGGCCGCCGACGTCCGAGTCATCGACATCACCCGCGCCCCTTCAGGTTTCGACGCCCGCTTCTCCGCCCTGCGCCGGCACTACGTCTATCGGCTATCCACGGCGCCCTACGGTGTCGAGCCGCAGCAGGCCCGCTATGTGACCGCCTGGCCGCGGGAGCTGGACGTGGCGGCGATGTCGGCTGCTGCGCAGGACCTGCTGGGCCTGCACGACTTCGCCGCGTTCTGCCGTCATCGCGAAGGCGCCACCACCATCCGCGAGTTGCAGCGGCTGGATTGGTCACGAGACGGGGATCTCGTCACGGCGCAGGTCAGCGCCGACGCGTTCTGCTGGTCAATGGTGCGCTCACTGGTGGGGGCGCTACTGGTGGTCGGCGAACGCCGGCGTTCGGCGCAGTGGTGCCGTGAATTGCTCTCTGCCACTGCACGTTCCAGTGACTTCGCGGCCGCGCCGCCGCACGGATTGACGATGGTAGGGGTGGATTACCCGCCCGACGACGAGCTGGCGTCGCGGGTGCTGATCACCCGGGATCTGCGGACCCGTTAAAGCCGACCCGCCACGAAGTTGGCGGCCTCGTTGGTCAGTCCCGGCACGTAGCCCAAGTGGGCTTTCCACTGGTCGCCGTCGGAGCAGATCGGATCGCCCTGGTTGCACAGGTTGAGGATCTTGGCGCCGAAACGGGGACTGAGCGCGTTCATCAGGCCACCGGCGCGCCCAGACGGGTTGCCGAACAGGGTGACCGCGGCGACGTGATCGGCCGCGTCGGCCGGCAACGGCGCGGTGAAACCCAAGCCGGGCAGCGGTGCGGCGGTGACGATGTCCATGACCGCGGCGCCTTGTGAATACCCGCCGAGCACCAGCTTGGTTTCGGGGCAATTGTTGGCCATGTGCTGCACGTGGTCGCTGGCGTCGTTGGCGCCGTCGGTGGCGGCCAGAAAGTCCTTATTCGCCGGATAATTCACGCCGTATGCCCCGACGTTCTTCTTGCTCTGCTGGCGCAGCGAACTCACCATCGCCGCGCCCACCCGGCCCAGGCCGGGCGGCTCGTCGGTTCCGCGGGCGAAGACCACCTCGACATCGGGACAGGATGCCGCCACGGCTCTCGGGGCGTGCGGGGCCGAGATGAACATTGCGGCCGCTGCGATCAACACAGCGGCCGCCGAAGGGCAGAGTTTTCGCCCGATCGATCTCATGCCGCGATATTACGGGTTATTGACAGCGCGTCAGTGCACCGCGACAACCGAACCCGGACCCTGCACAGGCGTTCCCGGGACCTGCGGGCCCAGACCGGGAATCGGTGCGGTGCCCGGCGACTGCGGCACTTGCGGACCCAATCCGGGCACCAGCGGGCTCTGCCCGGGAAGGTGCGAGGAGGACCCGGCCAGCAGCCTGCTGGCCACGAACGTGGCCGCCTGGGTGGTGTAGGCGGGGACGTAACCCTCGGTGTGGCCGCTCCATTCGTTCCCTGCCCCCGCGTGACAGATCGGGTCCTGCGGGTTGCACAGGTCGATGGCCTTGGAACCCAACAGGGGACTGGCGTTGGGCACCGCCCCGCCGGCGCGGTCGGCGACGTCACCGAAGGTGGCGACCGCGGCGATGTTGCTGGCGTATTCGGGCGGTAGCGAACTGCCCCAACTGATTCCGCCGATCGGCACGCCGGCGACGATGTCGATCACCGATGCGCCCTGCGAGTAGCCGCCCAGCACGATCTGGGTGTTCGGGCAGTTGGACACCGTCTGCTTGACATGGTTGATCACGTCGTTGGCGCCGTCGCCGCCGTGCAACTGCAGTTTGCTGGCGGCGTAATTGACCCCGTACGTGCCGATGTCCATGCCGTTGGTCTGTTGGCGCAGCGAGTCGACGAACGCGTCGCCGACGCGGCCCATGCCAGGCGGCTCGTTGGTTCCCCGCGCGAACACGACCTCGGCGTCGTGGCAGTCGGCGGCCGACGCCACCGGAACGGCCGCGGCGGGGTTTCCGACGGCGGCGGCGGCCAGTGCGGCGGCGCCTAGGCCGGCCCGACCGGCCAGGCGGCGGATGCGGAGCTGGAACATCCCGAAAATTTTACCCACAGTGGCCGACCGGGAAAAATTTCCGAACCTGTGGATGAGCGGTGACCTGCGCTGCGTGGGCGCCTTAACGTGGGGGCCGATTCGAGGACTCGTGGGGGTCATGTGTCGCGGCAGGGGACGACTTGGCTGCACGTCAGCGGTCACCGTTTACTGGTTCGGCGCCTCGAAGCGGCTTTGCTCGGTCGGGATCCCGGGAGCCTGGGCCGCGCGCACTCGGTGTCGTTGACGATCGGCTGTGTGGTGGCGGCCGTCTTGGTGGCCGGCAGCGCCGCACTGGCGGTGTGGCAGCCGCGTACCGGCCTCGGTGACGCGCGAATAGTGCTGAGCCAAGAGTCCGGGGCGCTGTATGTGCGGGTCGGCCAGACCTGGCATCCGGTGCTCAATCTGGCATCGGCCCGGTTGATCGCGGCGACGAACGCCGATCCCAGGCCGGTGCATGCCTCGGAGTTGCGTGGCACGAGTCGTGGTTCGCTGCTAGGCATCCCGGGAGCGCCCGCCAGCATCGATGCGCCGCTGCCGGGCCCGGGATTGCCGTGGACCATTTGTGACAGCACACGCGACCCGACCACTACGGTGCTGGTCGGTGCGGCGGCGGTTGACCACCTGGGCGCCGAGCAGGCCGTGCTGGTGGCGCCGGCGTCCGGTGCGCCGGCCTATCTGCTCTACCGGGGGCATCGGGCGGTGGTGAATCTCGCGGATCGGGCCGTGGTGCGGGCGCTGCGGCTCGACGGACGAACTCCGCGACCGGTGTCTCAGCCTTTGCTCGCCAGCATCCCCGAGGCGCCGCCCATCACCGCTCCGGCCATCAGCGCGGTAGCCGGGCGCAGCGCGTCGGGGCTCGCCGGCGTCGCGGTGGGAACTGTGCTGCGCATCACACGCGCGCAAGGCGAGGACTACTACGTCGTGCTGGGCAACGGCGTGCAGCGCATCGGTCAGGTGACCGCCGATCTGTTGCGCGGCAATTCGCGGGGCAGCGCCGACATCGTCACCGTGGCGCCCGAAGTTATCCGCGCCGCGGCGGTGGTCGAGACGTTGCCGGTGTCCACCTTCCCCGAGCGGGCACCCGACATCGCGGACGCGGCGACGCTGTGTGTGACGTGGACGTCGCCCCGAGCCGGCGCCGCCGAGAGCGCAATCTCGGCGGGCAACGGACCGCCGCTCGCGCACCAGCCGGTCACCTTGACCCAGGCCGACGGCCGCGGACCGGCAGTGGACGCGTTCTACCTTCCGCCGGGCCGCAGCGCTTATGTGGTCGCCCGCAATCTGTCCGGGGACGGCACCGGCAGCCGGTACCTCGTCACCGACACCGGTGCCCGGTTCCCGGTCCACGACGACGAAGCCGCACATCATCTCGGTATGTCCGCAGCACCGGTCCCGGCGCCATGGCCGATCCTGGCGACGCTGCCCGCCGGACCCGAACTGAGCCGGGAGCAGGCCTCAGTGGCCCGCGACGTCGTCGCGACGCCGTAATCGACCGGAAACCCCAATCAGCGCCAACACCACGAGGCCGATCGCCGCGCCGCCGACGGCGGTGCCGCGGTCCGCCGAGGCCCGTCGTGGGGGCGGCGCGGAAGGTGTGCTGATCGGCCGTGTCGCAGGTAGCGGGTGGGCGGGTTCGGTCTCGGTGCTGACGGCGGCCATGGCATCCACCGTGCCGTTGCCGACGAGCGGATCCCACCCGGCCGCGGGGTGGTGCGCGGTCGCTTCGATGCGGTGCATCACCTGCCGCGCGGTCCAGGTCGGGAAGCGGGCGCGGATGAGCGCGGCGAGCGCGCTGACCACCGGCGCGGCGAAACTGGTCGCCGAAATCGGTTCGTTCCCAACGCGGCAGACTAGGCCGTCACCGACCGGACTGAGCGAGGTCACCGCCTCACCGGTCGCTGCCACGTCGACCCACGGCCCGGCGAGGGTAAACGTCGACGGTGCTCCCGCGGCGTTCACCGACCCGACGGTCAAGACATAGTCGTCGTACCACGCCGGGCTGACGATCACGGTGGCGGTGTCGCGGGTGGCGTCGGACCGTTGCTGCGGGCAGTGCGCCGCGCCGCCGGTGTTCCCCGCCGCGACGACCACGACGGCGTTCTTGACGTCGACCGCATAGGCGAGCGCGGCACCCAGGGCGCGGTCGTCGAACGCGGTCGCGGTCGGAACGCACGCCACCGAGGAGATGTTGATGACCGATGCGCCCAGATCCGCGGCGGTGCGAACGGCTTTGGCCATGGTGTCCACGTCACCGACGCCGCTGCCGTGTCCCTGGGCCGCGAACTTGGCGCTGGACTGACGGATGCTGATCAGCGTGACATCGGGTGCCACGCCGCTGAACGGGTCGGTGCCGGGATCGGGCGCGCCGCCGATGATTCCGGCGACCAGGGTGCCGTGCGCGTCGCAGTCCTGGGTGCCGTCGCCGGTGAACACGTAGTCACCTCCGGGGATCAGCTTGGGCAGCCGCCGATGCCGCGACACTCCGGTGTCGATGATCGCGACCCGTTGACCGGCGCCACGGGTCAGTTGCCAGACGCGCGGCAGATCCAAGCCGGTCAGTTGGGCCGGCGGGTCCGGGGTCGCTGTCGCGGCCGGCGCTGGGGTGCACGTCTCGCGCTGCACGGTCGGTCGCGACGGGGCCGGGAATGCCGTTGCGGGAAGGCGATTTTCGTCGATCGGGGGTGGGGATACGGCGTAGGCCGACGGTGTGCCGCACTGGGCCAGCGCCGTGATCACCGCAACTGCGCCCAGGCGCGAGGCACGTGTGCCGGCCGTGCTCATCCGAGGTGAAGAGCGCGCACGGTGTCGAAGGCGCCGCTGACCCAGCAACTCACCGGGACTACCGCGATCAACGCCAGGCATTCCAGTGCGTCGATACTGCGCCGTGCCAGCGGCGACAGTGGAATCCCGGGTCCGACGAACCCGAGGTACATAGCCAGCGCGCTCAGCACGGCGGCCGACGCCGCGATCCACGGGCTGTGGTGGGGCACGCGCATGGCGGCAAGGGCGCAGGTCGCTGCGGCCGTGACGGTTCCGGTGACGGCAAACACCAGAGACTGCCTCCTGTTTCGGGTCTGCAGCAAGAAGAGGGCGCCGGTGATGCCCGACAAGGTGAGGCCCCGCGGTGTGCTGAGCGCTGCGACGGCGGCGCCGGCTGCGGCCGAGGCGCAGAACGCGGCGGACAGGCAGGTGAGCCAGCGGTCGGCGCGCACCACTTTCTCGGTAACAGCTTCCGCGAGAGTTTGGTCGTCGGCCGGTGACAACCTCGCGGCGACCAGGGCGATGCGCGGCGACAGCTCGAGTGCGGCCAACGAGCCCAGCGCACCCAGCACCCCCACCGTCGGCGGCCGCGCTTCGGTAAGCACACCCGTCAGTGCGCTGAGCGCCGTCACCGCTGCAAAGACCGTCACTGCCCTAAAAATTGTCGTGTCGCAGCGCATTAACCGAGCGGCGAGCCGGGCGGCGACCGCGGCCGACGTCGCGGCCGGCAGCACATTGAGCAGGCTCGGCGGCCCAGGAACGGCCACGAACCCGGCCACGGCGGCGTTGACGACGGCGATCAGAGCCAGCGTTTGTGCGGCCAGTGACTCTCGATACGTCCGCTGGGCGACCCCGGCCAGTGACAGGACGATGACGGCGGTGGTGGCGGCGACAGCTGCGGTTACGCCGACGCTTTGCACCGCCGGCCCGTGCAGAACCACAATCACCGCAGCCACCGCGGTGGTGACACCCGCCGTCACGGCCGCGCCGAGCCGGGTGGCGGTGCGGATGTCTTTGTGTACGAGTGTGGTCGACACCGTCTCGGCGAGGTCGTCGTTGCGTGGGGTCGGCGGCCTGCTGACCTCGTGGCTCAGGACCAACACCGCGCCATCGCGAATATCGTTTTGCGCCAACGTGGTCGAGACCGGCAGTGAAGCGGCGCCCAACGGGGCGAGGTGGTAGGACCTCGGCGGCTGCCCGCACTGGTCACCCAGCAGGTCGACGAGCGCGGGAATCAAGGTAGCGACAGGTACCGCGGCGGGCACACAGACATCCGCGGCGACAGCTCCGGCATGAATGCAAACGCGCCGCAAACCGTGATCTGTTGTCTCTAATCTCATTGCTCGGCAGAGTAATCGGAGTCCGATATGACAGTTGTGCGGCTATCCACAGGTGAGTTGCGCCCGCCGAGTGGGCCTCCCTAACGTCGTCGATCGTCATGGAACGACCGACGGAAATCGAGGTGACCGCACCGCCGGAGGTGCCCCGGTCGGTGCCCTCGGGTGTGCTGCTGCGGTTGGTGCCCGTCGGCATGTCGGTTGCCACGATCGGGGTGATGGCGGCAGCGTTGGCGTCGGGCTCGCCGGTGGCGCGCAGCCCGACCTTTCTGGCGTTTCCGGCGATGATGCTGGGTTCATTGCTGGTGAGTGTGTTGGGCGGCCGGGGCCGTCACGACATCGTCGCCGATCGACTCGATTACCTCGACTACCTCAGTGGTCTGCGCGGCATCGTCGCCGACCTGGCCACGGCGCAACACGTTTCGCTGGCCGACGCGCATCCCGACCCGTACACGTTGTGGACGTTGATCGGCGGAGCGCGCATGTGGGCGCGGCGGCCGGGTGACCCGCAGTTCTACCACGTGCGGGTCGGCCGTGGGAGTCGACCGTTGGCCACCCGGTTGACGGTTCCTCCAGGAACGCCCGCGTGCCGCCCGGACCCGGTGACCGACACCGCGTTGCGCCGGTTCCTGCGCGCACATTCCACGTTGGTCGACGCGCCCATCGCGATCCCGCTCGACGGCCCGATGACGATCGACGGGGATCCGACCACGGTGCGCGCATTACTGCGCGCCATGGTCTGTCAGCTGGCCGTGCTGCACGCACCGGATCAGGCGCTGATCGCCGCGGTGGTCTGTGAGGGCAGCCGCGCGGAGTGGGACTGGCTGAAGTGGTTGCCGCACAACCAAGGTCCGGTCGCCACCGCTGCGGCCGATCCCGCCCCGATGGTGTTCTCGACGCTGGAGCAGGCGCACCTCGTGCTCGGCGAGGCAGCGTCGGCCGCGGTGGTGATCGTGGACTCTGACGAGCATGACGACTGCCGCACCGGACGGGCCATCCTCAGGGTGGGCGTGCCGGGCGGACCGCCGACGATCCGGCGCCCGGATCAGACCCAGACGCTCGATTGCCCGGATCAGATGAGTGTGTTGGACGCGGTGGTGTGTGCCCGCCGCTTGGCCGCACACATACCCAGTGCGCGTGGCGGTGTGCACTCCAGCCTGTGGGAGGAACAAGACGACCGGCTCTGCGTCTCAATCGGGTTGACCCCCGAGGGTATGGCCGTCGAGCTGGATATCAAGGAGTCCGCCGAGGGCGGCATGGGTCCACACGGGTTGTGCGTCGGCGCCACCGGCTCGGGCAAATCCGAATTGTTGCGGACCGTGGCGTTGGGCATGATGGCCCGCAACTCCCCAGCGGTGCTGAACCTACTGCTGGTCGATTTCAAAGGCGGCGCCACCTTCCTCGACAAGGAAAGTCAACAAGTACACGTTATGCTGCAGGGGTGCGCGCAGCGATCTATACACGCATCAGCGACGACCAGACCGGCCGCGGCTTAGGGGTTGCACGGCAGCTCGAAGACTGCCAAGCGTTGGCTGACAAGCAGGGTTGGAACGTCACGACAACCTATGACGACAATGACATTTCGGCTTACAGCGGTAAGACGAGGCCCGGTTTCGAAGCGATGCTCAAGGCAATGGCGGCCGGGCAATTCGACGCCCTATTGTGCTGGCATACCGACCGGCTCTACCGCAACATGCGCGACCTGGAACGGGTCATCGAGCTTGCTGACGCCAAGCGGATCGAGATTCGCACTGTTCAAGGCGGGACCCTAGACCTCTCGACGAGTGCCGGACGGATGGTTGCACGCATCCTGGGCTCGGTCGCAAGGCAGGAGAGCGAACACAGCAGTGAACGGCGCAAACGCGCCAACGTACAGCGAGCTGCGAGCGGGCAGTGGGTCGTTGCGCGCCGCCCTCTTGGCTACACAATGGACGGCACTCCCCTTGAGCCGGAGGCGTCAGCGATCCGGCAAGCGATCACCGACGTCTTGGCCGGTAAAAGCGTGCGCGCAGTCGCGCGCGAGTGGAACGAATGTGGGCCGCGAACGACGGGCAGCGCGACGACATGGCGATCGCCGATGGTTCGGCGCGTGCTGATGAATCCGAGGTATGCGGCACTGGTGGTGCATCAAGGCAAAATAGTCGGTCCGGGGAAGTGGAAGGCTCTGATCGACGAGGACACTCACCACGGAATTGTTGCCTATCTGAGTGACCCGACGAGAATCAACTACGTTGGCTTCGAACGAAAATATCAGGGGTCCGGTGTCTACCGTTGCGGCGTATGCGGTGCCGCGTTAGTTCACTTCGTTCCCGCCGGGGCAAGGCCACGGGCGTACTCGTGTACGCAGAGGCATGTCCGCCGGCAGGGCGAAGCGCTCGATAAGTACATCGACGCGATCGTCGTCGAATGGTTATCGCGGACTGACATCGAGAAGCTGATCGAGCCCGCCGACGTGGACGTGGCCAGGTTGCATGCGCAGCGCACAGCACTGCGGGTACGCATGGACGAACTGGCGAGTCTATTCGCCGAAGGTTCGATTACGGCGCCCCAGCTCAAACGTGGAACCACCCAGTTGGCCAACAACATTGACGCGTTGGAGTCTGAACTCGCGGCTGCGACCCGAGGCAATCCGGTAAGTACTCTTGTGGACGGCTCGCAGAGTGGCTTTGGTTTGGAGAAGCGTTGGGCGGTAACAGCACCTGATATCCGCGGCAAGGTGATCGACCAACTGCTGACAGTGACCGTCAACCGATCGCCGCGCGGTCTGCGCCGATTTGATCCCAACTACGTCGACATCGGGTGGAAGGTGTAAGTCCCATGACCGAACGCCGCTCAATCAACACGCTCAAGGTCATCTGCGACGACCATCCCAAAAGTCCCGGAAAGAAAAGCACCTGGGTGTTCACCCGTGATGACGAAGGCGCATGGCGCCTAGACCCGTGTGGCCCGAGCCGTACCGGCCTGTATGACGATCCTGAACGTGATGGTTACCGTTTCGACGTGGCATGCAACCTCTGCCCCGACAAAAGGTTGGAGTTCAAGGAGAACGGCGATATGCAGCGGGTGCTCGACGCAGCTGTGCGCGTACTTCTCGAGTTAGGCGAGACACGCGAAGTTCCAACTGTCCCGTTGCGCATGCTAACCCTGTTAGCATCAAGAAGGACCTAGCAGGTTCCCCCTGGGCGGTGGCGGGGTAATCCACCGAATTAAGCCTCCTCAGCGGGAGGGGTAATCACCCCTTCCCAGGAGGCTTTTCCGATGTCATGGACGCATGAACGCGCCCGAGTCGCCTCACTCACCCGCGCTATCAACAATGGCGAGCGACCTGCCGACGACCCAGAACTCACAGAAGCCCGCCGCAATCTACGTGCGCTCCGTCTCGAAGAGCACGTCAATCGTGTACTCGCCCAAGCACCCCCGCTCAGCGGCGAGCAGCTCGACCGCATCGCCGCACTGCTACGAGTCGGAGGTGCAGTGTGAGCAGCCCGCCAGAACGAGAAAGCCGCCCCGCGGGCAACGAGGCGGCATCCCAAACAGCAGCAGTAATGAAGAGTGTACCGCCTGGTCGGCCCATGTGCATGCCATGCACTCGGCAGCACCCGCAAGATACCGCCGGCCAACTACGTCGGCGCCGCGACGCGTCACAACGGGTGGCTCCACTGGACTGCGGATGTCCTGATCCGTGGCCGTGCCGCTGCTCGGAACCGCCTCTTTCGGAGAGAATGATCGACGCCGGACGCGACGCCGCGCGCCATCTATTGGCTACTGGCCAAGTACCGATGCTCAAGTTTGAGGTTTTGAAGGCACTTTGGCGCCGCGGCGGTGATGATCGTGCTCTCGCCGAACAAGTGTGGACACTCACAGGCGGTGCTGTCGCGTGACCGATTCCTCCGACGTTAGGACGCGTGCGCTCGATGCAGTCGCGCGGAATAGTGGCGGTGCAATCTCGTCTGAGGCTGTCGAGCCCGACTGGCCACTGGACGATCCCGGGCCGCTCGAGCCTGAATGGTCGCGGTCACGATCGCGAGAGAGTGGCCGCCTTATCGGCGTAGCCGAACAGCCGGCGTACGCCGACAGGTTGCTTTGCCGTTCAGCACTGCGCGCACTTCCGGACCCGGAGCCACTTATCGCTGGCGTTCTCGATAAAGGGACGGTTGCGCTCCTCTACGGCAAGTGGGGTACAGGGAAGTCTTTCATCGCCCAGGACTGGGGGTTTTCGGTCGCCACCCAACGGCGCTGGCAGAACCGAACCAGCGTGCGCGGCCGCGTCCTTTACGTTGCCGCCGAAGGCGCATTCGGGTTAAGGGGACGTACCGACGCCTGGGAGACAGGGTGGGGGCTGACAGTTCCAGATAACGCCTTTCATATCTTGCCCCAACCGGTGAACCTGACCCGCGCAGTAGATGTCGCGAATCTTCTCGCGATCGTGAGCTGGAACGGCTACGACTTCGTCGAACTGGATACCCTCTCTCGTTGCATGGTCGGCGCCGACGAAAACAGCGCGAAGGACTGTGGCCTCGTCGTCGACATCCTTCACCGCGTCAGAGAGCACACCCCAGGCGGCCGCGGCACCGTGCTGGGGGTTCATCATGCGGGAAAGGACGGCAAGACATTTCGCGGCTCATCAGTCTTCGAGGCTGGCGCAGACACGGTGTACGCCGTACTCCACGACGAAGACGACGGCGCGATAGTTCTCAGCAGAGAGAAGCGGAAAGACGGACCGCTCAGTGACATTCACCGGCTGAGACTCGACCCCATTGAGGGCACTGGGTCGTGCGTCATATCTGTCCACCGCACAGGTGGACAAACAGAGCGCGCAGACAAGCTCTTGTCCACCTTTGTCCACTACTTCATGGACACCGGGGCTAGCAAAGCTGAGCTTCGCACCATCGCCGACATGCCGCCCGCAACCTTCCACCGCGCCCTATCTGACCTCGTCAGAAGCGGCGACCTCGTCAACACCGGCACCGAGAAGCGGCCGTTCTACAAAGCGGCCAGCCAATGAATCTGTCCACCTTGTCCACCCTTTGTCCACCTTGTCCACCTATTTGTCCACCCGTTGGGACCCCTAAAAGGGGTCCCAACAGCCGGGTGGACAAACGCGGACAAACTAATTCGCGCACGCACCCTCTTCTCAGAAAGCGAGTTGTCACCATGAACCTGTCCGGCGACGACATCGAGTACGCGTTGTATTGCGTGGTCGAGACTATCGATCGGCGCCGGCGTGCGGGGATTTGCGTGCCGCCCTGGATGCATCAACTCGGCCAGCGATTCAACCTTGCGTCCCTGACCAGCGAAATGTCCCCTAGCGGACATGAATCTTGCACCGACAGTGAAGGATTGGAGTCGGATCTCCATGTCGGGTCCAAGGAGGCGGCGCATCTGCTGGGCCTGTCGACCAGACAGGTGCGCCGCCTCCGCTCAGACCTCGACGGCGAGACCGTCGGCGGCCGAATGGTTTTCAAACGGTCAACCGTGATCGAGTACGCGCAGGAAAGGCGAAATGGGCATTGCAGAAGCATTCCGGGACCATCTCCGGAGCCTGAGCGACGATGAGTGGAACCAGCTTGTCGCCGAAGTGAGACCACCCAACCCGGAATCCCACATACCACTGCCCAATGAGGTTGAGCAGTCCGGGCGCATCGGTACCGGCCGCAACGAGGGTCTGGCCGAGGCCAAGCGCCGCGGCTACATCCAATGAGCCCGCCCAGCATCGACGACGCCGAGCTCCACCGCGCCCTTGAAGAAACGAACAAGATTCAGAGAGATCGCAACGGACGACGCAGCCCGTTCCCCAGCGACGGCGTGCTCACCGAGCTGTGGCGACGCGGCTACATCGACGAGAAAGGCGAACCCATCAAATGACCGCACCACTGCCACCCCGACACAAGGTCGCGATCTTCGCGGAGTCGAGCCCTCGGATGAGAAAACTTCTCAGCGAGGTTATCCCGGAATGCCCGATATTGGTGGCCATCTCCGCGCGTGCCCGTGAGCTTGCTGTAGCAACCCGCGGAGCCACGCCCGCGGCCGCGGCTTGGCCCACCACCGTGGACGAGATATCCGATGAATGGATGGAAGCCGAGGTCGCCCGCCGACGCGCAGTGAGCGATCATGAGAGCCGGCTCGCCGTCATAGCAGATCTGGAACGGAATGCCCGCGACGAGATCTACGACCTGATCGAAACCCGCGCTACCGACCTGATCGCCGCACTGGCAGCGCAATTCGATGACCTCGTCGACCGGCTCGCCGACGCCGTAGCCGAACTCGGTGAAGACGTGAACACCGCAGCCGCCGCCATCGCATCCGGACCACTGGCCACCGCGGCCTGGAAGGCGATAGCCGACATGGCTGACGAATACGCCGACATCCGCGCCGTCCAACTCCGCCTGTACCGCGGTTGCACCACCATCTTCTTCGACGAACTACGGTGCGGCGACCAAGATCCCGCAGTCACGAGCACCGAAGCGCGCGTCTACTTTCACCGGCATATCGCCGCGATCGCCCCGAACTGGCGAGGCGGCCGCAACGACCACGGCGTGATCCTGGACGCCACCTACCCATGGCCAGCAGACCCAGTCGAGCGACTTGTCTGGTTCACCCGCAGCGATTCAGGAATGTGGTGCCCGACACCGGATGAACTCCGCGAACACTTCACCAACTCGCCTGCCACGCCATTGCCGCACCTCATAGCGCAGCAGGTGGTGGGCTGAAGATGGACCAGGCGCCGGCCATGGCGAGGTCAACACCCGATCTCACGAGGCGATGAAGTTGATCGCCGAATCTCGATCCATCCAACATCGGCGACAAAACACCCATCGCAGCGATCTTCTAATACCCGCACCAACCAGCACAGAGGGGTTCCAATGCCTGACAGTCCAGACACCTTCGACAGCAGCCGCGTGGACTCCAGCGGACTACCGCCACTCACCGCAGCCATCCGCGACACCTGGCTCCGCGAAACCGGATTCTCCGGAGCCATCTATCCAGTCCCATTGGAAACGACAATGCGGCGAATCCTCGACGCGATCCACAGCCTCGAAACCCGAGTCATCGCACTCGAAAGCGCCGACTGACATGAGCCAGGCGACGGCCGCCGAGGGTGTCCACGACCACGGACATCCTTTCGTCGCGTACCTGCGCCCGGCCGCCGCCAACACGACTCGACGAACGGTGGACCGGTGAGCACCGCCCGCTTGATTCACGCACCCGACGACACCATCTCAGTCGGGCCGACAGAAGTTGACGTCATCTACGAGCAACACGGCGGCGAAGAACTGTTGTCGCTGCTCATCAACACGGCCCGAGTTGGCCACTTTTCGATCGCGTTCACCGTCGACGAAGTCCGCGCCGTCATCGCCAACCTGTCGATGATGGTCGACAACCTCGAGCACCTCCGCGCTGAATGGGCGCGCCACAACGAACTAGGAGAGATCTGATATGGCACTCGGTTGGTGGCCCGAGGTCCGCAGAACCTTCACGCTGTCACTGTTTCCGACACTGGTAGCCCACGGCGTCCGATCAGCCAAGGCCAGCCTGACATTGACCCCGGTGATAGGCATGGGCGCCGGCTCCCACATGCATGCTGGGCTGAACCTCTCGCTGACACCAGCATTCGGATTTGTGCGCCGCGCCTACCCGGGCGCCGCCGGGCTGTCACTGGCCCCGGCGATCGGCATGATGGCCCGCCCACGCTACGCCCGCACGGCCAGCCTGTCACTGTCGCCGACCATCACGATGTCGGGAATCAACCGTGCGGCGTTCACCCTGGCGCTGACACCAAGCATCGGGATGGTCGGTGCTGTTCACAATACGCAGTTTCCATACACCTTCCCCTTCAACCTCGCTTAGGAGAAACCATGGAAGACAACGACATCCGCATCGAACAGGCCGACTCACCTGATCACGGCGTACAGCCTCAGCAGACGCCGAACGGCGACGACCGACTCGCCGCCTCAGTATTCCCGTTCACCCTCAAATAAGGAGCAAGCGTGGCTTTCTCGTTACCAACGAACTTCGCGACCGGCGGCCAATTCGCGGCGGCGGACGCGAACGCCATCGACGCCGCCATCAACGCGATCGTCAACGGGGCTACCGCAGCTTTCGTCGCCACCAGCGAGTCAACCTCATCGACGACCTACACCGACCTCGCCACCACAACAGACCAGGTGACGGTCAACATCGGTTCCAGCGGAAAAGCATTGGTGTTCCTCAGCGCCGACATCTCGGCGGCTGCATCCGGAGGTGTCGCTTCGATGGGGTTCGCCCTGTCAGGCGCGAACTCTCAAGCGGCGTCCGATAGTCAGAGAATCACAGGCAGCTTCTACACCATTGGTGGTGGCGTTGCTTTCCTCCTCACCGGACTGGCCGCCGGATCGACCACCTTCAAGGCGAAGTACAAATCGGTTGGCGCTACCGGGACTGCCGCAAACCGCCGAATCGCCGTCATCCCATTCCCCTAACCCCAACCACATGCCACGAGCACCGCGACGATGCCCAGGAGACAACGGCAAATGCGACAACCTCATCCGCAACCGACGATACTGCGACGAACACACCGAATCATGGGCCGGCGAACGCACCGCATCGAGCCGCATCACCGGCACACGACAATGGCGCGAACGCATCAAACCCGCCATCCTCAAGCGCGACCAATACCGCTGCCAGATCCGCTACGAAGGCATCTGCACCGGCACCGCGACCGTCGTCGACAAGATCATCCCCGCCGCACAGCGACCCGACCTCGCAACAGACCCGCTCAATTGCAGGGGAGCTTGCCAACAATGCAACGACCACAAGGCACTCACCGCCGACCGCGGCCTGCCCGAGCCGCCGCGCACGTCAGCAAGACTGCCCCCCGGGTAGGGGGTCTAGGTGGTCCCTACCCCCAAGGGCGAGCGCCGTGCAGTTCTGCAACTTTTGCTGCCTGCATGCATAAATTGCAGGGTTTTGGGCCGGTGCAAAGGCCGGTTTGGCATGGCTAGGTCGGCTGAGTCGCGGAAGTTGTTGGCGGAGTTGGAGTCGCAGCTTGCGGTGGCGTCGCGTCGGCACGGCCGGACGGTCGCTTTTACCCCGTCTGAGGCTGCTGTTGTGGGCATGGTTTGCGATGAAATTGACCGCAAGGCCGGGTTGAAGCGGTTGTACGGGCGCGCGGAGACAGTCAAGGAGAAGCTGAAGATATCGACCGAGATTCGGTTGCTTGAGGCGTCGATCGATCGCATGTTGCGGCGTGTGAAAGTGGATATGCCGGCAGAGGCGGCGCCGAGCGTCAGGACGCGCAAAGCGCGGCATGCGGCGAATGTGCGGTGGAGGACGGAGTCGTAGTGCCCTGGTTTAGCGATGACGACTCCGCGGCCAGGGGCGGTGGTCCTTGCGGGCCGGGTATTAGGGTTCCTGGTCTTTACGCGCGGATTTTCGAGCACGAGCGGGTGACCGAGCCAGACCCGCGTTGGCGGTTCACGGAGGCCGGCCGCCGCGGTGATCCGTGCCCACCGGGTTATGGGCAGCCGAGGAATTCGCTGATACTGCATGCGTTGGAGGCTGGTGATCCGGTGCCGCTGCCGGGGTGGTGCCGTCACCTCGGACGTGCCGAGTTTCCGGATTTGGGCGACGCTCTGCCTGGGCTCGCGGAAGCGATAGATGGGTTGCAAGGTCAACACGGGAAATGGGTGGTCCTCGTGGTGCACTCTGACGACCTAGTGGTGCCGGTCAGGCGCCCGGGCTGAATATGCCAGTGCAGCAGTTGGTGTCGAGTCCTGCGGGGCAGGACGGAGGCGCAGCTGCTTACGGTTGGCGGTTCTGGGCACTCTGCTCCAACGAGTTTGATTTGCTTTGCTCGCCTGTGGCGACGTGGACGCGGATTCATCGGTGGTCGACGAAAGAGTTCCGTGCGGAATGCGAGCAGATGCATGAGCCGCCGGCGCCAGGCTGTGTCTGCGGGGTCCACGCTGATCTCACGCTCGGTGATACCTGCGCCAGGGCCGCGACGTGGCTAGCGAATCACCGCGGCGACGAGCTGGCGCCTCTCGTTGTGGTCGGGCGGGTGCGCGTAGAAAATGCGGTCAAGTATCTGGCACCGAACTTTTGGGTTCACCAGGGGTTGGTCAATTATGGGCGCTTCGGTGAGTTGCGCGGCTCAACAGCGCAAATCGTTGACCTGCGTTTGCCGAGCTTGGTCGACTCGCGGCTGCCTCCGCTCGCAAAGATGTTAGCTACTCGCTACGAGGTATCTGTCAGTGTGGGGTTGTGACACCGCGCCGACGACATTTCCGTGTGTTTCGCTGACATCCCAGGTCAAACACAGTTTGGCATACTCTGAACGGCGTCACCGATGTCTGGAACAATCGCGACATGCCAGCCGGAGCGTCGGTTCTCGACCGTGAGATGTACTCGGAAGCCGAGGCTGCACGGTTACTGCGGGTGCCTCAGCAGACCCTCAACTACTGGCTCGAGGGTAAGACCATTCGCAGCGGCCACACGTATCAGCCGGTAATCCGTCCAGCACCAACCGGATCACGAACGGTCACCTGGGCCGAGTTCGTCGAGGCCGGCCTGTTGGGTCAATATCGTGCTCACAACGTCACGCTTGAAGAGGTCCGCCAATTCATCGCGATGCTCCGCGATAAAACTGGTGAGCCGTATCCGCTTGCACACGAACGTCCTTGGGCGATGAATGGACGGTTGCTGCTTGAAGCGCAGGCTGCTAGCGGATTGTCGCCAAAGTACTGGCTATTCTATGCCCCGACCGACGGTCAGCTGGTGCTGCCGCTGCCGGCAGCGCAGGACTTCCTCGATCGAGTCGAATTCGAGCGTGACGAGGCTGTGTTGTGGCGACCAAAAGGCCAGACGTCGCCTGTTGTCATCGATCCGGACATCCGCTTTGGTCGGCCGTCGGTGGATGGGATCAGCACATCTGTGCTGAAGGAATATTCAGACGATGGTTACGACTACGACGAAATTGCTGAGCAGTTTGATATCACAGTTCGTGACGTTGAACTTGCGGTCGCATACGAACTTGAGTCGAAACCTGCCTGAGGATAACTGATTTCGGGTCAGGCGGTGACAGTGAAGGACGCAGAGGTCCGCTTCTACTTCGACGCCGATATTCTCGGCCTCGCCCATGTCGTGTGTGCGCTACGGCCGGACTGCACGTTCCCAGGCGACAAAGGCAAGAAGATCAAACGACACATTCGCGGCGAATGCATTGTTCGCGAGACGAAAACTCCCGACCGGGAATGGATACCGATCGTCGCCAGCCGGGGCTGGGTCGCGATCACCCGCGACGCCGACATTCAAAACCACTTGAGCTTGCTTCAACTGGTACAAGAATTTCAACTGCGCCTGGTGACGCTGACCGGTAGCGACGCCGGTACCCCGTCGCGCCAGCTTGGCATCGTAATTCCGCAGTGGCGCAACATCGAGTCGCTCGTCGACCGCCACGGGCCACTCATCATCGCTGCGACTCGCACGGGTTTCAGACATGTAGACATAGAGAAGGCGATAGAAGGCATTCGCTCTGGGCGCGAGCGTCGCCGAGGCCCGAGGCAGACCAGCACGGACCCCCGCCTGTTCTGACCCGCTCAATAGTGCTTAACGATGGCTTCGGCCTTAACCACGTTGGCCCCACGCAACCAATTCCAGAGTCGCCGTCTAAACGGGATTGAATCGATCTCTACTTGAAGCGCTTCGATCGCCGCAATCTGCAACTTGCTGCAAGTGCGTGCGACCGCCCAGATCCGTTGTAGTACAATCTTCAATGCTGCGAATCGAGCTTCACCTGCGGCGTTCGGATTGAACAACGGCGCCGCGTCATCTCCCTCCATTACCCCGCGATATTGCAGTTCCAGTTCTGCGACCAGCGGTAGAATCCGGCTGTCACCAATTTCACATAAAGATTTTATCAATCCGATGCGCACTGCTTTGGCCAACTCGCCTTGATTGCGGACGCTGTCGGTATCCGCGTATTCAATAAGATCCGTCGCGGTCATTTTGCATATCGCCATATTGACGATTTCTGCCCCATCGCACCACTGCCGCGTGTTAGCGATCAGGTCAGCAATCAGCTCTCTTTGGTGATCTTTCCGCTTTTCGATGAGGCCGTGAGTATAGGTATTCCTGGCTCGACCGACGGTAATGATTACTCCAAGTAAAGCGCCGATCGTTCCAAGGATCGGCGCCCAGTCCTTGATCCACTGAAGCATGCTGTCAAACGGTACCGCCTGAGATGGCACAGCGAGAAAGCACCAATCCGCGCTTCCAGAGTCGCTCTTGCCTACTTACGTTTAACGCATGACGCAACTCTCTGGTGGACAGCAGGGGCCGGTCCCGCCCGAGCAGGTCCGAGATCTCCCGACTGAAGGGCTGGCGATGATCCTACTGGCCAAACTTGCGGGAAACCCAGATCAGGTACACCTCGGAAATGTGCTGAACAGTGCCGAAGCAGGTTACGCGTACGAGCCGGATCGCAAAGTGCTCTGTGACCGCTTGTCCGACGCTGTGGCCTGGATTGAGAGCCGGGGATTATTTGGTCGCGTGGGAAATCAAGGCGGTTGGGGGCGGTTGACAACTCTTGGCCGCGAGATAGCCGCGGACGGCGCCGCGCTGGCGAAGCTTTTCGCCGCTGATCGTCTCGCTGGCGAACTCGATGCTGCCCTCGAGGCGAAGGTGCGCCTGCTCATCAACTCAGGCGATTACGAGACTGCATGCTTCGCGGCGATGAAAGAGGTCGAGGTCGCTGTCCGTGCTGCCGGCGGATTCGGCAACTCAAAGGTTGGCGTTGCGCTGATGCGGGAGGCGTTCAAGCCGGAGGGAGGGCCACTCAGCGACTCAGCGGCTGAACCCGGTGAGCGAGTGGCCTTGATGGAGCTTTTCGCTGGCGCGATAGGTGCTTTCAAGAATCCGTCTAGTCACCGCGATGTAGATTTCGCAGATCCGGTCGAGGCCGTCGAGGTCGTGCAACTCGCGGATCTGTTACTCCGAATAGTGCGACGCGCTGAGGCACGTAACGGTTCGCCGTCGAGGAGGTAGTGCTGAGGGTGAGATTCGAACTCACAAACACCAAGGTTTGAGCTTGGCGGCTTTGCCTGTTTGCCTACCCCAGCGGTGATGCTTGGGGAGGGATTCGAACCCACAGCCACCAACTTTTAAGGCTGGCCGCTCTGCCAATTGGCGTACCCAAGCAGCGATTACGGCAACAATCGTGTTGCCGAATGCAGCTTCGGGTGAGGCTGGTACATGGGAATCATCATAGCGAGTCGCCATTTTGTCCGGTCGTCATATGCCGCTGACTGACGAAGGACCGGTATCGCTGCAGGTCAGAAACACGCAGTTCGGGCCGCCCGGCCGCCACACACGCTCTACGAATCATCGGATACAGCGTGGAGGGAGATAGATGACGGTCAGAGTCGTTCACCGACGGAAATAGCAGTGACTCGCGACCCGGATAGACGTGTTCGTCGAGGTGGGCTTTAACCGTGGACATCACAGGCTCGGGGATCGCGATGTCTCTGATGCCTTCAGAGCTGTTGGGCGTCGTCACACGAAAGACGCCCTGGAACAACCCGACTGACCGTCGAACGCGCACCATCTGGCGGACCAGATCGACGTCCTTGCGGCGCAACTCGGTCAACTCGCTGAACGGGATCGCTAACCACGCTCCCATAGACACCAGAGTTCTATAAGCCTTCGGCATTGCTGCAGCGACGCGCTCAATGTCCAGCGCCGATGGCGCAGCCCCCTCCGTCGCATGGACGGATGTCGAGACGCCTTCCACTTGGCAGGGATTGGCCTTAATCAAGCCGGCGGTCAACGCGTCAGCCATGATCGAACGAAACAACGAGTAAGCCTGAATTCGCATGACAGGGGTAGAGATCGAGGTGGTGGCGTGCCACTCAGATACGGCGTCGACTCTAATGTCGCAGAGGGCGGTATCGCCGAACGTCGGGAGGATTCGCGTTCGCAGCAACCTGCGGTAGTGATCGCGTGTTCGACCGCTGACATCGCGCCACGCGAGCCATGATTCGGCGTACTCACCGAAGGTAGTCGGACTGTTGCTCATGCTCGCATGAGGAACGCTCTGGCTTCCTTCGCTTGCGTATACAGAATCTGAGCGGTGATACACGACTCTGTCAATTTTCCGTCTGGCGTCACGCGGTCCTCCGAAGCGGCTGTGTTGGTGAACGTTGATCGGCGCCACGGCGGCGTTGACGCGGCTCTCGTTGGGCTAGCTCCCGCGCAATCAGGACTCGGTGTTCGTAGTCGGCGCGGGCCGCAATCGCCGTGCGCCGACGCTGTCGGCGATCAACCCACCATGCGGCCGCCACGATAAGCACCGGGATGAAGAACCACGGGTACGCCAGTGTCACGCTGATGACGGTCCAGATCGTCGGCACCGCGATCACCGCGGTCGCGGTCGGATGCCGCTCGGCCCAGCTATCGCGACGGCAATCGAAACCGCAACGCAGGCAGGCATGGTCCTTCATCCCCAATTCCCTTCGATCTCTGTAATGGCGCTATCGGCCACCTGGGCTGCGGGCGCGGCGACGTGAGCGAGGCGACAAGCCGTCGATAACCGAAAGCGGTGGACCATCGTCGATGGCCCGTTCCCGCGCTTCAACATTGTTGCTGCTGCGGTCGATAAGATCGACTACGTCGGCGTGGGTCATCCGCCAGGTGCGCCCCAGCTTGTATCCGCCAATCTCGCCGCGATTCAGCCGGTATGCCAGCCAGCGACGGCCGCCCGTCCACTCCGGCGGGAGCACCATCGCTGCGACCTCGTCGAGGCTGTATGTCTTGATGGCGGCCGCAGCTGCGCCCGAGTTCGAGTCGGCGCTCATGAGCGCCGCTCGAGGGTTCGACGGGAGTATCGCCGAATTACACCGAGACGCCGCTTCACTGCGACCGGATCTTTTGATGAGCGGCCGGCGCCGCGCCGCTTCTGAGGCTTGCACATCGCGCAGCCGCGCCATGATCGCGAAGGGTGATGGTTGGGCATTATGTGCTCCCAGTGGTGACTTCCGCGGAGGGAAGATTGCGACTCTACCGGCCGGTGCGCCGATGCTCAACGGGCCCACAAAATCATTACGGTTCATAGGCTCTCGATTTCATCCACCAATCAAGGTCGTCCGCAGTTAAGCGATAGTCACGTCCCTTACCGATGGCGTATGCAGGCAAGTCTCCCGCCTTAACGGCGCGCCGAATGATATCGGTGGAGACCTTCAAGTACTCGGCGGCGCCTTGGACGGTGAGCCAAACAGTTGGGTTCATGGCCCGTGAGCTTGCCACCTCGCGGCGCCGTCGAATTGTTACGGGTTGATGCAGGTCGTCTAGGTCATAGCGGCCTGAATGAGACGCGGTGATAAGGAGCTGCGAACCGTTGAGTGCAGCGGGGACACCCGATGTCGCCCGAATTGGCAATGGCGACCCATGCTCGTGAGAGCCAGCGGTTCTTGTGGAAGGTGCAAAGCGTTACACGCTTGCATGCGTGATCAATTGCCAACCACCTAGCCGCGTTCTGACAGGCGTGATGACTTTGTGCGGTCTGGCAGCACACAGAGCTATTCCACGCGGTGGCCACCATTGCGTCGAAGCCCGCGCCGGTATCTATAGTCATCGGCCAGCCCACTTATCCGTCTCAGCGGCAGCCTCCAACAGCGCCGCCGCAAACTCGCGAGCCTGGTCGCTATTGAACGAATCGTCACCGTGCTCAACAGTGACCTCGACGTCATCGAGGCTGCCGTCGGAGAACTGAACAGCCCGCAGCCGAACGCAGGCGTCGTGGTCAATTACGAGCCTCTCGGTGCCGTGGACCAAGCGCCACGCACGGGTCTCATCCCGATCAAGGCGTCGTCCGGGCTCCCACTTATCGGCGCGCGCGCCGACCGGTAAGTGAACGGTAGAAATTGTTAGTTCTGTTGCGCTGTTTTCGCGCATAGGAGTACGCTCCTCTGTGGTGTAGTGCTTTCGCCCCTGGCAGGGGGCTTGGAAGTCAGAAGGCGGTTCCCTGGCAGGGGAGCCGCCTTCGGTCATTTGCGGGTAAGTGCCTCGCGTCACTCAACCCTGAAAAGAGGGAAGGCAACCGTTACCGATGGGGTCACGGTTGCCTTCGTGGTGGTGCGCGCGAGTTGAAGAGCTGCATGCTGGTGCCTGTTCGAGTGTGACCTGGCTTAGGTGGCTCTACCGATCACGATTTGTGAGAGCCCTATAAGGGTGTCTTAGTCGTACATTCTTCGAGCTGGCCTCGGCGCCGCACGTGTCCGCCGTCGTCACCAACCTCGCCGAGGAAGCGCCGCTGGTAGCCCGGATGAAGGACGCGCTGTCCGGAGAGATCAATCGCAGACAGCGCCTACTGCGCTCAGCGGGCAATTTCGTCAGCGTCGCGGCATACCAGCAAGCCCGACGCGGCGGGGCGCCGTTACCGGCGCTGCCGACATTGTTCATCATCGTCGACGAATTCTCCGAATTGCTGCATCAGCAACCGGATTTCGCGGACACCTTCGTCGCCATCGGCCGGCTGGGCCGGTCGCTGGGCATGCACCTGTTGCTGGCCAGTCAGCGCCTCGACGAGGGAAGGCTACGCGGGCTGGAAGCCCACCTGTCCTATCGGCTGTGTCTCAAAACGTTATTGCCCAGCGATTCGCGAAGCGTGCTGGGGAGCACCGACGCCTACGAATTGCCCAACACGCCAGGTGCGGGACTGCTCAAGCCCCCGGGTGGCCAGCCCGTCCGCTTCCAGGCCGCGGTCGTCTCCACGGCGCTTCCGGCACCGGCGCCCGAGACGACTACCCCCGAGGTGCGACTGTTCACCAGCCAGACCGCGCAGCCGTTCCGCCGGACACCGGCCTGCGGGCCGACCGTGCTGCGAGCCGTGCTCAGCCGGCTGGCCGCACAGGGGCCGCCCGCGCACCCAGTATGGCTGCCGCCGCTGGACGCCTCCCCATCGTTGGGTGACCTGCTGTCCGAGGCGGTTTGGGCCGCAACGGTTCCCATCGGCATCGTCGATCGACCCTTCGAACAGCGCCGAACACCGTTGACGGTCGACTTGGCCGGCGCGGCCGGCAATGTCGCGATCGTGGGCGGCCCGCAATCGGGGAAGTCGACCGCAGCGCGCACACTGATCATGGCGCTGGCCGCTACGCACGATGCCGCCGACGCGCACTTCTACTGCCTGGATTTCGGTGGTGGAGCGCTCGCCTCGCTGGGGGAAATACCGCACGTCGGCACGGTGGCGGGCCGAGCCGAACGCCATCTGGTCCGGCGCATGGTGGCCGAGCTCGAGGCCAGCCTGCACGACCGCGAGGCTTTCCGCCGTCAGCACGGCGACGCTGGTGAGTTGCCGGCGCTGTTCCTGGTGATCGACGGCTGGGCGGTGCTGCGTCAGGAGTTCCCCGCATTGGAAGACCCCGTCACCGCGCTTGCCGCGCAGGGGCTTTCGCAGGGCGTGCATGTGGTGCTGTCCGCGACGCGCTGGGCCGAGATCAGACCCGCCCTCAAAGACCAGATTGGGACTCGCATCGAGTTGCGGCTGGGGGATCCGGCGGATTCGGCACTGGATCGCAAGCAGGCACAGCGGGTTCCCCTAGGCCGGCCGGGCCGTGGCCTGTCACATGACGGGCTGCAGATGCTGATCGCCCGACCCGAGCTGGACGGGATCGAGTTGCCCTGTCGCGACTCCGCATTGGCCGCACCGTCGATACCGCTGCTGCCCGAACGGGTGGAGCACGAAGCCGTGGTGCGTTCAGCGGGGGAGGAACTGGCGACCCACATCGTGCTCGGCATCGAAGAACGCCGATTGCGGCCCGTGGCAATGGATTTCCAGCGTCACCAGCATCTGCTGGTGCTCGGCGAGGGCGAGTGCGGCAAGACGTCCACTCTGCGTGCCCTGTGCCGCGAGATCATCCGTACCACGACCCCCGCCCAAGCGCGGCTTGTCATCGTCGACTACCGACGCACCTTGCTCGGCGTCGCCGAAACGGATCACCTGAGCGGCTACGCGGGGTCGCCCGCGGCGCTCTCGGTCGTGGTGGCCGACCTGCTGACCCTGTTGCGGCAGCGCATGGCACCGCCGGATGTCACACCGGCGCAACTGCGGACCAGGTCGTGGTGGTCGGGCCCGGACGTCTACCTCGTCGTCGACGACTACGACCTGGTCGCGACGACGGCCGGCAACCCGCTCTCGGCGCTGCTCGACTACCTGCCGTACGCGTCCGATGTGGGCCTGCACCTGATCGTGGCCCGACGCAGCGGCGGTGCGGCGCGCGCCTTGTTCGAGCCGTTGCTTGCCGGCTTGCGCGAGTTCGGTTGCACGGGGCTGGTGATGAGCACCGCTCCGGACGACGGCGCCCTGCTGGGACCGAGTTGTTCAGGCCCGCTGCCGCCAGGTCGCGGGGTGTTGACGACCAAGTCGGGCGAGGAGCGCGTCGTGCAAGTGTGCTGGAGCCCGCCCGCGTGAGCGCGCATCGCGCGGTGGTCGAGACCGGCCCGGACGTGATCCGCCGAATCTGTTGTGTAGCAGACAGTTTGGATGGGAAAGCAGACGCCGCGCTCGCCGCGATCGACGACGACGTGACGCTGGTCGACGAGACCCCGGTCGCCGTCGCGTCGCTGTGGTCAAGCGTCCTGCAGGAGTTGGCCGGCGGGCACCCGGACGGCATGCTCGTCATACACCCGTCGTGGTGGTCAACAGCACGGGTCAGCCGCGTAACAACAGCTGTGGTCACCCTGGGCATCGCTGTGCACACGCGTCCACGGTCCTGGTTGCTCAGGCACGCCGCACCCGATGCAGCAGTCGTCGAGATCACCGAGCACTTGACGGCGGTCACCGGAGCAGGCGTCGTCGCGGTGCCACACCCGGCGGCCGCCGAGCAGATCGCGGACCTGCTCGCGGCCGGCGCGGTCGTGATCGATGTGCCGAGCACCGTCACGACCGCCCGGCGCCGCGCGGCTTCGCTCACCGCCGCGCTGAGCCCCGGGCGAACCGTCGTCGAAGTCGACGACGCGCGCTTGCTTCGACTGGCTCGCCGCGCCGCGGCGATCCCGGCCGACCAACCGGCCAAACCCGCCCCGCCGCGCCCCACTGCGCGCGTCGGCGCCGCGGTCGTCCTCGCGCTAGTGGCCGTCGCAGTCCCGGCTCTGGGCCCCGCCCACCGCCCGACGCCGACGCAGAGCACGCCCACGACGGTGCTCGTGGAGGGCCGCGTGGCAATGACGGTGCCCGCCGACTGGTCGGCGCAACGGGTCGTCGGCGGCCCCGGTTCGGCGCGGATCAAAGTCACGTCGCCGACCGACCCCGAGGTGGCGTTACACCTCACGCAGTCCCCGGTGCCCGGGGAGACGCTGGCCGGCACCGCCGAGCGTCTGCAGCGGGCGATCGCCGCGGAGCCGGCCGGTGTGTTCGTCGACTTCAATGCGTCGGGTGCCATGGCCGGGCGGACCGCGGTGAGTTACCGCGAAGTGCGTCCGGCTCACCAGGTCCGGTGGGCGGTGCTGCTCGACGGCGACGTGCGGATCGGCATCGGATGCCAGAGCCGGCCCGGCGCGCAGGACGCCGTGCGCGCCGCCTGCGAGCAGGCGGTCCGTTCGGCTCACGCGATCTGAATATCGAGCGGAACCGAATGCGTCGACGCGCCGTCGAACCAGGTATGAGCACGCTGCACACCGACTTCGACCTGATGCGGTCGGTCGCCGCCACGACCGACGCCCGCAACGAAGAGATCCGGGTGATGCTGCACGCGTTCATCGGCCGGATGAGCGGTGTCCCATCGTCCATGTGGGGTGGACTTGCCGCGGCACGCTTCAAAGACGTGGTGGACCGCTGGAACGCGGAGTCGACCAGGCTCTATCACGTCCTGGCGGAGATCGGCGCCACCATCCGGAACAACGAGGCTGTGCTGCGTGAAGCCGGTGAAACTCACGCCCACCACATCGCCGCCGCCGGCGGACACCTCTGAGCGGGAAGGATCGCCCGTGGACCCAGTGCTGTCGTACAACTTTGAGGCCATCGAACACTCGGTGCGCCAAGACATCCACACCACCTCGGCGCGCATGAATGCAGCGCTGGAGGAGCTGAGGTCACAGATCGCGCCGCTGCAGCACTTGTGGACCCGCGAAGCCGCGGCCGCCTATCAGGCAGAGCAGCTCAAGTGGCACCAGACCGCGACGGCGCTCAACGACATCCTGGTCCAACTGGGCAACGCGGTGCGCGACGGCGCCGAGGAAGTCGCGGGCGCGGACCGCCGCGCGGCCGGCGCCTGGGCGCGATAACCGTCCCCACCTGCTCTGTGTGGTCCCGGCGGAGGAGAGCCGCCGGGACCACACAGTCGTTTTGACCTGCGGGGACGGGCGTCGGTAAGCTGCTCGGTTGGCGTACGGGAAGCTGGGGCCTCGGGTCAATGTCGGTCGCCGAGACCATCCCCGCCGTCCACGCCTGACCGGCACCCGGCTGGTACCGGGGTCCGCCCGAGAGAGAGTAGAAGGTAAGCGCTGTGCCCACATATGCGCCCAAGGCGGGTGACACCACGCGGTCGTGGTACGTCATCGACGCCACGGACGTGGTGCTTGGCCGCCTTGCCGTAGCAGCAGCCACCCTGCTGCGCGGTAAGCACAAGCCGACGTTCGCCCCCAATGTCGACGGTGGTGACTTCGTCATCGTCATCAACGCCGACAAGGTCGCCATCGGCGGCGACAAACTGCAGAACAAGATGGCTTACCGCCACTCGGGCTACCCCGGCGGCCTGCGTAAGCGCACCATCGGCGAGCTGATGGAAAAGCACCCCGACCGGGTGGTGGAGAAGGCCATCGTCGGGATGCTGCCGAAGAACAAGCTGAGCCGTCAGATCCAGAAGAAGCTGCGCGTGTACGCCGGCCCGGAGCACCCCCACACCGCCCAGCAGCCGGTTCCATTCGAAATCAAGCAGGTGGCGCAATGACCAGCACCGAGACGACCCAGGTTACCGAGGACGAGGGCCAGCTGGCCGCCCCCAGTGAATCGTTCGTGTTCGAACGCCCGATCCAAACCGTCGGCCGCCGCAAGGAGGCCGTGGTACGGGTGCGCCTAGTGCCCGGCACCGGCAAGTTCGACCTCAACGGCCGCAGCCTGGAGGACTACTTCCCGAACAAGGTGCACCAGCAGCTGATCAAGGCCCCGCTGGTCACCGTCGAGCGCACCGAGAACTACGACGTCTTCGCCCTGCTGCACGGCGGCGGTCCGTCGGGCCAGGCCGGGGCGCTGCGTCTGGGCATCGCCCGGGCGCTGATCATCGCTTCGCCGGAGGACCGGCCCGCGCTGAAGAAGGCCGGCTTCCTCACCCGCGACCCGCGCTCCACCGAGCGCAAGAAGTACGGCCTGAAGAAGGCGCGCAAGGCGCCTCAGTACAGCAAGCGCTGATCAGCGCTCACATTTTGGCCGCGAGCGGGCATTTTGCGCGCCTTCGTCGGCGTGTCGACCGACCGATAGGGACGCTCGCGGCCAAAAGTGGGTATGTGCACGGCTGTCAACTGTGAAAGGTTTGTCCGTATGGGTCGACTGTTCGGCACCGACGGCGTCCGTGGGGTCGCCAACCGCGAGTTGACCGCCGAGTTGGCCCTGGCGCTCGGCGCCGCCGCGGCGCGGCACCTGGCCGGTGCGGCCAAGCACGGCCGACGGGTCGCCGTCGTCGGCCGCGACCCCCGGGCCAGCGGCGAAATGCTGGAAGCCGCGGTGATCGCCGGCCTGACCAGTGAAGGGGTCGACGCGCTGCGGGTCGGGGTGCTGCCCACGCCCGCGGTGGCCTACCTGACCGGCGCCTACGACGCCGACTTCGGGGTGATGATCTCCGCGTCGCACAACCCGATGCCCGATAACGGCATCAAGATCTTCGGGCCCGGCGGCCACAAGCTGGACGACGACACCGAGGACGAGATCGAGAACCTGGTCGCCGCCGGACCCGGTCTGCGCCCGGTCGGGGACCGGATCGGACGCGTCGTCGACGCCGAGGATGCGGCCGACCGCTATCTGCGCCACGTGAGCAAGGCCAGCACCAACCGGCTGGACGGACTGACCGTCGTCGTCGACTGCGCCCACGGCGCAGCATCCTCGGTCGCGCCGCGCGCCTACCGCGCGGCCGGCGCCCGCGTCATCGCCATCAACGCCGAACCCAACGGGCTGAACATCAACGACGGCTGCGGATCGACTCACCTGGACCCGCTTCGCGCCGCCGTCATCGCGTACGGCGCCGACCTCGGACTGGCCCACGACGGGGACGCCGACCGGTGCCTGGCCATCGACGCCAACGGCGACCTGGTCGACGGCGACGCCATCATGGTGGTGCTCGCGCTGGCCATGCAGCAGGCCGGCGAACTGACCTCCAGCACGCTGGTCACCACGGTGATGAGCAACCTCGGCCTGCACCTGGCCATGCGCGCCTCCGGAATCTCGGTGCGCACCACCGGCGTCGGCGACCGCTACGTCCTCGAAGAGTTGCGCGCCGGCGACTACAGCCTGGGCGGTGAACAATCCGGCCACATTGTGATGCCGGCGTGGGGTTCCACCGGCGACGGCATCGTCACCGGGCTGCGGCTCATGACCCGCATGGTGCAGACCGGATCGTCGCTGGCTGACCTGGCCGCGCCCATGCAGACGCTGCCGCAGGTGCTGATCAATGTCGAGGTCGCCGACAAAGCCACCGCCGCCGCCGCGCCCTCGGTTCAGACCGCGGTCGGCCAGGCCGAGGCGGAGCTGGGTGACACCGGCCGAATTCTGTTGCGCCCCTCCGGCACTGAGCCGGTAATCCGGGTGATGGTGGAGGCCGCGGAGGAGGACGTCGCGCAGCGGTTGGCCGCCACAGTCGCCGACGCGGTGAGCGCCGCGCGCTAAGAGTCTGGAACCGCGGCGCCGCACTCGGCGTCGAACCTGGTATGAGACTCGATAACGCAGACAACTCGGCCAGCATCGACGTCGCCGCCGTCTACACGGTGGCCGCACGGATCGACGACGCCGCCGAGTTGATCCACGGAGCGGTAAGCAAACACCTGGCCGGACTCGGTTTCGGCGCGGCCCACGCCGGTCGGGCGCACGCGGCGCGCGGTGACGCGCTGCGCATGGCGCTGGACCGGCTCGGTGCCGAACTGTCCCAGTGGGCGCGCGCGGCGACCGAGATCGCGGTCGCGTTGCGGTCGGCCGCCGACCGCTACGTCGCCGCCGACCGCTACGCCGCGGCGCGGATCGCCTGACCGTGGCCGACCGGTTAGACGTCGCCGGACGGCTCGCGGAAGGTCGCCCGGCGCTCGATCACGCCGAGACCTACATTCGGGCCTGTCAGGCCGTGGGATACGACCCTGCGGACCTCAACGCCCGGCTTCGCGACGCCTACGACAGTGAAGACGGACTCGACCTGCACGTCCTCGACGGCGACTGCGCGCAACTGAGGGCGGCCGGCGCCGCGGTCGGTGAGGCGTTACAGGTCGAGCGCGCCCAACTCGCCGCTCTGGCAACGGCGTGGACGGGACCCGCCGCCGACAACGCGGTGCGGTTCCTCGAGCGACATTGCGACACCGGGACGGCGATGGCCGCCGAACTGCGCGCGGCTGCCCAACGGTCAGAGTCGTTGCGCGACAACCTGTGGCAACTGGTCGACGCGAAGGTCGGCACCACTATCGCCATCGACGACCGCACCCTGGCGCATCGGCCGACGTGGTTGGCCGCGGCCGCAACCGTGACGTCCGGTGCGAGTGACCGGTCGACGGCCGAAGAGGTGGTGCGCCGCCAAGTGGTGCCGTACGTCGACAACGACCTGGCCACCGAGTGGCGCGGTGTCCTGCAGTCGGCGCGCACGGGCGTACAGGCCTCCTACGACATGGTCACCGATCGAATGGCCGCCGCGGCGCGCCCAGTCTTCGACATACCCGGCGACCTCGGGCCGGCGGACCCGCCAGGATGGCTCGCGCCGCCCCGTGCGCCCGCGCCGGATACCGGATTCAGCCGTGCCGAAATCCCGACGGCAGCAACGCAATTAGCAGCGCACCCGAGTTCGGCCGGAGCTCCGCCGGTGACCGCACCGGCGGCGCCGGCGAACCCGCCCGGCGCGCAGCCGGTGCCGGATTCCGGCGCGTCGTGGGGCGGCGCCTCCGGCGGCATGCCGTCCGGTGACGGTGGCCTAGGCGGGCTGGGTGGCATGGCTAGCCGAATCGTTTCCGCCCTGGGCGATGCGCTGGGATCGCCGGACGGGTTCGACGACGAGGGCGACCCGTTCGGAGAGGACGCGGAGGACGACGACGATCGCGTCGCGGCCGATAAGCACGAGAAGGCCGACGCGAAGAAAGAGCCCGGCAAGGCCGATGAGCCGCAGCCGGCTGAACAGATCAGGGGCCAGGACGCGGCGATGGCACCAGTGGCCGAAGCCGTCCCGGAAAGCCAGCCGCAACCGGGCACGGAACCGCCGCAGGTCACCGCACCGCAACCGGCGGCCGCGCCGCCGACTCCCGTGCCCCCGGCACCGGGCGGCAAGACGCCGTGCGAGATCGCGGCCGACGAGTTGCCGCAGGCGGGACGGTGAGAATCAGGATGGCCGCATATCGAGCAGGTCCTCGACGAAGCGGACGGCTTCACGGGGTTCGGCGGTCACCGGACGTACCAGCAGCGTGGTCACGCCGGCGGCGGCGAAGACCTCCAGCCGTTCGGCGATGAACCCGCGCGGACCGATCAGCGAGATGCCGCGGACCAATTCATCGGGCACCGACTCGATGGCTTCGCGCTTGCGGCCGGCCAGGTACAACTCTTGGATGCGGTCGGCCACCTCGCCGTATCCATACCGGGTGGCCAGGCGGTGGTAGAAGTTGCGCCCCTTGGCGCCCATGCCGCCGAGGTAAAGGGCCAGCTGCGGCTTGACCAAGGCCAGCCGGTCCTCGACGTGGTCACCGATGGCCAACGACGTCCCCACCATCACATCCAGCGGGCCCAGGCCGGGATCGCGGTTGGCCGCACCGGCCGCCAGCGCGTCACCCCACACCGAGCCGGCTTTCTCCGGATAGAAGAACGCCGGCTGCCAGCCTTCGGCGATCTCGGCGGTGAGCTCGACGTTGCGCGGACCGAGCGCGGCGATGGATATCGGAATGCGTTCGCGCACGGGGTGATTGATGAGCTGCAGCGACTTCCCCAGGCCGGTGCCGCGGTCGGCGGGCAACGGGATCTGGTAGTGCTTGCCGGGGTAGTTGACCCGTTCGCGCCGCCACACCTGCCGGCAGATGTCCACGATTTCGCGCGTGCGACCCAACGGCGCGTCGAACTCCACCCCGTGGAAGCCCTCGACCACCTGCGGGCCGGAAGTGCCGATGCCGAGGTGGAAGCGGCCGCCCGAGACGTAGTCCAGGCCGGCGGCGGTCATGGCCAACAGCGACGGCGTGCGGATGTAGATCGGCAACACCCCGGATGCCAGTTCGACCGAGGTGGTCCGGGCAGCCAGATAGCCCAGCTGGCTGATGGCGTCGAAGGCATACGCTTCGGCCACCACGGCGATGTCGACGCCGGCCTTCTCCAATTCCGCGACGCGCTCGACCGCCTCGTGAAAGCCGCCGGAGTAGTCCAGTCCGATGCCGATCCGCATGCTCAGCCCGCCGACGTGCCGGTCCAGTACTCGGCGAACCGCCGGCCGTCACTGGCCAACCGCAGAATGTCGTTGCCGGTGAACGAAACCGGCCCCTCAGGCCCGCGACCGGTGCCGACCCAGCGGCCCGCGACCAGATCGCCGTCCCCGAACGGGCCGACCTCAATCCGAAACGCCAAATCGGACATCATGTTTCGCGTCTCGTCGACGATTTGCTGCAGCTCCGCGGGGCCGTGCACGTCCCGATTGGGCCAATGCCCGACGAAATCCTCGGTGACGATCTCCGCGGCGATCGGCCGCCCGGCCCACAGTTCGTTGATCCAGCGCTCGTACAACTCGGTGAAGTGCGGCATGGCTCTACTTAAGCAGCGCGACGATCTTCTCTTCCGGCGTCACAGCCATCACCTCGGGATCGATGGCATCGGTGCGCGGCAACTGCGCGTCCGGATCGGCGAATTCGCGATAGGTCTTGTCGCCGGTGAGCGTGTGCAACAAAAACCCGGTCAGCAGCGCGCGCACCGCGCGCTGCGTCTTGCGGTCCGGACCGGGCAGGCCGACCACGCGCGCCAACCGCCGACCCTCGGCCAGACCGCCGGACTCGGCCTTGCTCACGATGCGCAAGATGGCCGACTCCCACACCCGCGACAGCGCATAGGCGTTGGAGTTCAGCGCCAGCGGGTCGCCGGGTGCACTGAATACCAGACCGGGCACCTGCAGCGTCGCGGCCGGTTGCTGTGGTGGGGGAGTGGTCGCCGTCGGGAAGATCGCCGCTGCCGCCGCCGGCTTGTCGGACAGCCCCGCCGCGGCGAACACCGCGGCCGAACCGCCGAAGCCGTGGCCCACCAACCCGAGCTTGGCCGGGTGCACGCTGATTTCCCCCGGCCCCAACCGAACGCCGGCCACGATGTCCAGCGCGACGCCCATGTCGAAGGCCAGGTTGAGCACCGACGGCGCCAGCCCGCGCTGGGTGTCGGGCGCCCCGACCACGATTCCCCACGACGCCAAATGCTCCATCAGACCCGCGTAACGCGCGGCCGGTGTCAGCCAGTCATGGCCGAACGCGATGGCGGGCAGATTGAGGCCGGCTTCGGGCGTGTACACCACGCCAGGCAGACCGGCAAAGGCCAGGTCACCGCGCAAAACCCGGTGCGGACCACGACGAGTGAGGGCGGCGACGAGCTTGCGGGTGCGAGGCACCCGTCGACGTTAGCGGTGACTCGGTGGATGGGTCCAGTGTGTCCAGGTCCCGCCATCCCAGTATCGCTGTACCGGCTGTCCGGACGGGTCGGGATACCAGCCCGCCGGGGTCGCCTGAGCGGCAAGAGGCGCGGTCACCGGCGCCAGAGAGTGGGGCTGCTGAGCCAGGGCGCGCACCTTGCGGATGGCGCTGTGATTGGAGAACAACGCAATCCAGTTCAACAACAGCACCGAGGCCAGGCTCCACCAGCCGGCGGCCAGATTGTGAGTCTGCGCGCGGCGGTACGCCCCTTCGCACTGCTCCAGCGTCCCGGTGTAGGTGTAGCTGCGCTGACTGAAGAAGATCACCGCGCCGATGTGTTCGATCAACCTCAGGTGGTAGACCGCCTGGTTCGGATAACCAGCGGGCTGCTGATACGGGTAGGACAACGGGAGCCTTTCGCGCGGGTGGGCAGCTAAACGTTACCGTCGGTCCAGGTGTTAAATCCCCGCCTGCACTACCCTGGTCACCTATGTGCGGAATCGTCGGATACGTGGGGCATCGTCCTGCCTGCGACATCGTGATGAACGCACTGCGTCGGATGGAGTACCGCGGTTACGACTCCTCGGGCTTCGCGTTGGTCGACGGCCACGGCAAGCTCACGGTGCGGCGCCGCGCCGGGCGGCTGGCCAACCTCGAGGACGCCGTCGGTGAAATGGTGCCGGACGCCCTGGCCGGTACCACCGGACTGGGCCACACCCGGTGGGCCACCCATGGCCGCCCCACCGACCGCAACGCCCACCCACACCGCGATGCGGCCGGCAAGATCGCCGTCGTCCACAACGGCATCATCGAGAACTACGCCACCTTGCGCCACGAGTTGGAGACCGCCGGCGTCGAGTTCGCCAGCGACACCGACACCGAGGTCGCCGTGCACCTGGTGGCGCGCGCCTACCACCACGGCGACACCGCGGGTGACTTCGTCGCATCCGTGCTGGCCGTGCTGCGCCGGCTGGAAGGCCACTTCACGCTGGTCTTCGCCAACGCCGACGATCCCGGCACTATCATCGCCGCCCGCCGCTCCACGCCGCTGGTGGTCGGCGTCGGTGACGGCGAGATGTTCATCGGCTCCGATGTCGCCGCCTTCATCGAACACACCCGCCAGGCCGTGGAACTCGGCCAGGACCAGGCCGTGGTGATCACCGCGGCCGGCTACCGCATCAGCGACTTCTTCGGCAACGACGACGCCGCGAACGCCCGCGAGTTCTACATCGACTGGGACCTGGCCGCCGCGGAAAAGGGCGGCTACGAGTACTTCATGCTCAAGGAGATCGCCGAGCAGCCCGCCGCGGTGGCCGACACCCTGCTCGGGCACTTCGTCGGTGGCCGCATCGTCCTGGACGAACAGCGGCTCTCCGATCAGGAACTACGTGAGGTCGACAAGGTCTTCGTCGTGGCGTGCGGCACGGCCTACCACTCCGGCCTGCTCGCCAAGTACGCGATCGAGCACTGGACGCGGCTGCCGGTGGAAGTGGAACTGGCCAGCGAGTTCCGCTACCGCGACCCGGTCCTGGACCGCAGCACGCTGGTGGTGGCCATCTCCCAATCGGGCGAAACCGCCGACACCCTGGAAGCGGTCCGGCACGCCAAGGAGCAAAAAGCCAAAGTGCTGGCCATCTGCAACACCAACGGCTCGCAGATCCCGCGGGAATGCGACGCGGTGCTCTACACCCGCGCCGGCCCGGAGATCGGCGTGGCCTCGACCAAGACCTTCTTGGCGCAGATCACCGCCAACTACCTCGTCGGCCTGGCCCTGGCCCAAGCCCGTGGCACCAAGTACCCCGATGAGGTGGAACGCGAATACCACGAGCTGGAAGCGATGCCCGAGCTGGTGGCCCGGGTGATCGCCGCCACCGACCCGGTGGCCGCGCTGGCCTACCGCTTCGCGCAGTCCTCGACCGTGCTGTTCCTGGGCCGCCACGTCGGCTACCCGGTCGCCTTGGAAGGCGCCCTGAAACTCAAGGAACTGGCTTACATGCACGCCGAGGGCTTCGCGGCCGGCGAGCTCAAGCACGGCCCGATCGCGCTGATCGAGGACGACCTGCCGGTGATCGTCGTCATGCCCTCACCCAAAGGGCAAGCCACTTTGCACGCCAAGCTGCTGTCCAACATCCGCGAAATCCAGACCCGCGGCGCGGTGACCATCGTGATCGCCGAAGAGGGTGACGACACGGTACGGCCCTACGCCGATCACCTGATCGAAATCCCGGCCGTGTCAACGCTTTTGCAGCCGTTGCTGTCGACGATCCCGCTGCAGGTCTTCGCCGCGGCGGTCGCGCAGGCCCGCGGCTACGACGTCGACAAGCCGCGCAACCTGGCCAAGTCCGTCACCGTCGAGTAGCCCGACCGCTGATGAGATGGGGGATCGCCAGTGTCGCGGCCTTCGTCGCGGCGTACGTCAGCCTGGTCGCGCTGTACGCGCTGGCCGGCATGGGACCGTCCCACCCCCTCACCCAAGCCGCGCCGGCCAGTGACGGGACCACGGTCACTCTGGACGTCGTCGGCATCCAGCCGTATCGCAACGCGCTTGTCGCCGACCTCACCGTGACGCCCGGACCTGCGCTGCTGGATCCGCGAACCGGCAATCTCACCGAAGACCTCACCGTCGCCGTCACCTCCGCGACCACACCGACCAGCCGGTCCTGGCCGAAGGGCACCCAGCCCGGGGCCTTCCCGGTGTCGCTGAACATCACCGGCGACGTGTCGGATTGGCCCTTCGACAGCTACAGCTCCAAGCCGGTTTCGGTCGACCTGTTCCGGGGCGCCCCGCAGGTACCGGAACGGGCGTCGGTGGGGTTCGTCGACCGGCTACCCGGTTGGAAGCTCGACGTGCTGGGCGGCAAGAACGGCGATATCTTGACGCCGTACCGGGCCCAGGTGCATCGGTCGCCGAGCACCATCGCGTTGGCCATCGTCCTGCTCGGGGTTCTGGTCGCACTGGCCGGCCTGGGCCTGTTCGTCGCCGTCCAGACCGCGCGCGACCGACGGAAATTCCAGCCGCCGATGACGACCTGGTTCGCGGCGATGCTGTTCGCGGTGGTACCACTGCGCAACGCGCTGCCCGATTCGCCCCCGTTCGGGGCCTGGATCGATGTCACGGTCGTGCTCTGGGTGATCGTGGTGCTGGTGTTGTCCATGACGCTGTACGTGTCCTGCTGGTGGCGACATCTCAAACCCGAGGGGCAACCGTGAGGGTGGGCATCGCCGGCCTGCTGCTGTTCATCGTGGCCTACGTCGCGTCCACGTCCTTGTACGGCAGCGCCGGTAAGGGCCCGCATGACCTGACTCAAGGGCAGCCGACGTCCGACGGGACCACCGTGACCATCGACCTGCAAGACGTCGCGCAGAGCAACACGGTGCTGCTCACCAACCTGGCTATCTCGCCAGGACCGGCGCTGCTGGACCCACGCACCCACGGCCTGACCGAAGAATTGAGCGTGGTGGTCACCTCGACGGCCACCCCCACCAAGCGCAACTGGGCCAAGGACATGCTGCCCGGCACATTCCCGGTCCCGCTCACGCTCAGCGGCGACGTGGCCAATTGGCCGTTCGACCACTACGTTTCCGGCCCCATCACCGTCGAACTCTTCCGCGGCGCCGACCAGGTACCCGAACGGGCCGCGGTGACCTTCGTCGACCGGCTCGCCGGATGGCAGATCACCGTCCCGGCCCCCAACAAATCCGACGGACTGGCGCCCTACCGGGTCCAGTTGCGGCGCTCGGCGGGCACCGTGGCGTTCGCCGTGGTCATCCTCGGAGTGCTCATCGCGCTGGCCGGGGTCGGTCTGTTCGTTGCCGTGCAGACGGCCCGGGACAAACGCAAGTTCCAGCCGCCGATGACCACTTGGTACGCGGCGATGCTCTTCGCGGTGGTGCCGCTGCGCAACGCCTTGCCCAACGCGCCGCCGTTCGGCTCGTGGATCGACGTGCGCGTGGTGCTCTGGGTGATCGTCGTCCTGGTGCTCTCGATGCTGATCTACATCACCTGTTGGTGGCGTCATCTGGCCCCGGAAAAGTAGCCGAGGTAGGCCTAGCTCGCGTAACGCGATCGTAAATCGCGGCCCATAACGTGGGAGAATGGATTCATGTGAGCCGAGCCGCGCCGACGCGGCACGCGAGTCGTCGATCACGAACTGTTCACCGCACCTGCGGTAGGGGTAATCGGGCCACTTGGACGTCGCTGTCGCCAGCAGCCAAGATCAACTAAGCGAAGCAACGGAAGCAGGAGACATGTGCGGAATCTGCGGTGAGATCCGCTGGGACGGCCAGCCGGCCGATGTGGGCGCGGTCAGCCGAATGACCGGCGCCATGACCTCCCGCGGTCCCGACGGGCAAGGCCTGGTCGCGCACGGCCGCGTGGCTTTCGGGCATCGCCGGCTGTCCATCATCGATCTGTCGACCCGCGGCTCGCAGCCCATGGTCGACAGCGACCTGGCGCTGACCCTGGTGTTCAACGGCTGCATCTACAACTACCAAGAGCTGCGCAAGGAACTGCAGGGCGCCGGATACCGCTTCTTCTCGACCGCCGACAGTGAAGTCGTCCTCAAGGCCTTCCATAAGTGGGGCGTTCGCTGCGTCGACCGTTTCAAGGGCATGTTCGCGTTTGCGATCGTCGACCAGGACACCGGTGTGGTGACGCTGGCCCGCGACCGGCTGGGCATCAAGCCGCTGTATCTGGCGGAGACGCCCGGCCGGCTGCGGTTCGCCTCCAACGTGCGCGCCCTGCTCAACGCCGGTGACGTGGACACTGAACTGGACCGCCACGCCCTGCACCACTACATGAGCTTCCACGCCGTGGTGCCCGCCCCCCGCACGATCTACCGCGGCATCCGCAAGCTGCCCCCGGCCACCGTCCGGGTGATCGAGCCCGACGGCAAACAGACCGACACCGTGTATTGGCGGCCGGAATTCTGCCGCGACCCCGCCCGGGCGGACTGGTCGGTGCGCGACTGGGAGAGCGCCCTGATGGACTCGCTGCGCGCTGCGGTCGCTCGACGCATGGTGGCCGACGTGCCCGTCGGCGTCCTGCTGTCCGGCGGCATCGACTCCTCGGTCGTGGTGGCGCTGCTGGCCGAGCAAGGCCAGCACGGTCTGGCGACGTTCAGCATCGGATTCGATTCGGCCGGCGGTGAATCCGGTGACGAGTATTTCTACTCCGACCTGATCGCCAAGACCTTCGACACCGACCATCACAAGATCCACATCGACTCCTCCCGGCTGGTGCCGGCGGTCCCGAAAACCATTGCCGCGATGAGCGAGCCGATGGTCAGCCACGACTGTGTGGCCTTCTACCTGCTTTCCGAAGAGGTCAGCAAGTCGGTCAAAGTGGTGCAGTCCGGGCAGGGCGCCGACGAGATCCTGGCCGGCTACGGCTGGTACCCACCGCTGGCCAACGTGGCCCGCGAACAGACCACCGACGCCTACGCCAAGGTGTTCTTCGACCGCAGTCACACCGACGTGCTGGAGATCTTCTCCCCGGAGTACAACCTGGACGTGGACGCCAGCTTCGAATTCGCCGCCGCCCACCACGCGGCGCCCGGCGCCGATACCGCGGTCGACGCAGCGCTGCGGCTGGACACCCAGGTGATGCTGGTCGACGACCCGGTCAAACGCGTCGACACCATGACCATGGCGTGGGGGCTGGAAGCCCGCGTGCCGTTCCTGGACCACGACTTCGTCGAGCTGGCCGCGACCTGCCCACCCGACCTCAAGCTGGCCAGCAACGGCAAGGGCGTGCTCAAAGACGCTTCACGCGCCGTGCTGCCCGCCGAGGTGATCGACCGGACCAAGGGCTACTTCCCGGTTCCGGGCATCCGCCACCTGCACGGCGAGCTGCTGGACATGGTTCGCGACGCCTTGACCAACGACGCCGCCCGCAGCCGCGGCCTGTACCGTCCCGAGACCGTCAACGCCTTGCTGGCCGCGCCGAACAAGACGCGAACCACGTTGGACGGCAACACCCTTTGGCAGCTCGGGGTGCTCGAGATGTGGTTGCAAAGCATGGCAGGCTGAGTCCGTGGGGCAACAAGTGCGCGCGCTGTACGGCGCGTCGCTATCCCCTGACGCGACCGCGTTCGCCCACATCGTCGACGAAGACGGCTACCCGCGCGCCGTGCAGCGCTTCTTGCGCGGCTGGCGGGCCAGCTCGTCGCGGGATGTCGAGCTGCCGGTAGACGGCCCGGTCACCCGCGTCATCCATTCCGCCGACGGCAACTGGCTGGCCTGCGAGGTCGGGCCGGAAGGCGCCACCCGTAGCCAGATCTGGGTCGTCACGACCGATCCCGACGACCGGATGGCCCGGCGCATCGACGGTGAACAGCACGGCACCGCCGAGCTGATCGGTTGGGACGGCACCCGGGTAGCGGCGATCCTGACCGGCGAGGACGGGGTGGGCCAATCCTGCTTGATCGATCCGGCCAACGGTCAATGCACCGTGCTGGACCGCCGCTCGGGCGGCCGACTGGTCGACGCCTGGGCCGGGGCGGCGCTGATCCGCGTCGGTCCGCGCTGCTACCGGGAACTGATCATGCTGCTCGGCCAGACCGAAGTCGCCTTGCTGCCTTATGATCCCGGCTCGACCACCGACGCCGGCGTGATCCTCGACGACCACCATCCGCGCCGGCTGCGGTACGGCCCGAGCGGTGAGCAGACAAAGCTGTACTACCCCGCCAAGACCTACGTCGACGATGTCGAGGGGGGCAGCGGCCGCGGCTATGTGCGGGCGCTGATCCGCAGCGACAACGGCTGCGAGCATGCCCGGCTGCTGGAAGTCACGGTCACCGAGGACGGCGTCAGCTACTTCGTGGTGGCCGAACGCCCGGACTGCACTCTCGACGAATTCGCCGTCAGCGACGACCTGTCCACCATCGCGCTGCTGTGGAATGACCGCGGCCGCAGCGAGTTTCAGATGGTCGAGTACACCGACTACACGGTGACCGAACCGATCCCGCTGCCCGGACTGGTGGCCAGCGAACTGTCCATCAGCGCCGGCGGTTCCCTGGTGGCGATGACCATCGAAGGGCCGGCCATGCCGCGCACCGTCGAACTGGTCAACCCGCGCTCACGGCAGTGGGAGCCGATCGACCGGGAACCCACCCGCGGGCCGATCGTTCCCGGATTCACCACCAAGACACCGCCGCTGACCATCACCGCGCGCGACGGACTGGGACTCAACGCTTGGCTGTTCCAACCGCCGGTCGACAGCGGCACCAGCGGCGCGGTGGTGTACCTGCACGGCGGCCCGGAGGGCCAATCCCGCCCCGGCTACGACGAAATCTTCGCCCGGCTGGTCAACGACGGCATCACCGTGTTGGCGCCCAATGTCCGCGGCTCCGGCGGCCTGGGACGCACCTTCGTCCACGCCGACGAAAAAGAGATGCGCTTCGCCGCCATCGACGACGTCGCCGACTGCGCGAACTTTCTGATCGACAACAAGTTGGCCAGGCCCGGGTGCATCGCCGTCGCCGGCTGGTCCTATGGCGGCTATCTGACGTTGGCGGCGTTGACCTTTCACCCGCAATTGTGGGCCGCGGGCATCAGCATCTGCGGCATGAGTGACCTGTGTACGTTCTACCGCAACACCGAACCGTGGATCGCCGACGCCGCGTTCCCGCGATACGGGCATCCGGTCAACGACCGCGAGCTACTCGAGTCGCTGTCGCCGCTGCGCCGGGTGGACGCGCTGACCGCGCCGCTGTTGGTGGTGCACGGCGCGCACGACACCAACGTCCCGGTCAGTGAATCCGACCAGATCGTCGACGCGCTGCGCGCCAGGGATCACGACGTCCGCTACCTGCTGTTCGACGACGACGGACACGAGATCGCCAAACGCGAGAATCGCGCGGTGCTCGCCACCGCGATGAGTGAGTGGCTCAACAAGGCCTTCGCCTCGGCCGGTGTCTAGCGGCGCGTCGCGCTGACGTAGCCGAGGGAGGCGAACGTCGCCTCGTCGTGTTCGGGGCTGTCGATCGAACTCCCCAGCCCCGCAAGCAGATCGGCGACCGGCGTCGTCTGCGCCGCCCAGCCGTGATCGTTGAGGTATGCCACCACGTCGTTGCGCTCACCGGCGTACCACAGGTCGGTCATCTCCACGTCGAACCCGTGGGCGCGCCAGCGCTCGGTGGCCTCGCGCATCCGCTCGGCCATCATCGGCACCGACCGGCTCGCGTCGGGCAGGTTCTCGGTGGCCAACCGGCTGCCGACGGCGCTGAGCGCGGTGATGTTGTCCAGCAGCGCATCCTGGGCCTCCGGCGGCAGGAACGGCAACAGGCCCTCAGCGCTCCACGCCGACGGCTTGCTGTCGTCGAAGCCGGCGTAACGCAGCGCGCCCACCCAGTCGTGGCGCAGATCGACGGCGACAGTGCGCAATTCGGCGGTGGGCCGGGCGCCCAGCTCGGTCAGCGTCGCGGTCTTGAACTCGATCACTTGAGGCTGGTCGATCTCGTAGACGACGGTGCCGGCCGGCCACGGCAGCCGGTAGCCGCGGGCGTCCAGGCCGGACGCCAAAATCACCGCCTGGCCGATCCCGGCGTTGGCCGCGTCGAGAAAGAACTCATCGAAGAAGCGGGTGCGCACCGCCATCATGTCGCGCATGCGCTCCATACCGAACTCGGCGTGGTCGTCGACCTGGGCGGGGTCCAGTTCGCCGCTGGCCAAGCGGGTGAAGAAGTCGACGCCGACCGCGCGCACCAGCGGCTCGGCGAACGGGTCGTTGATCAGCGGATTGCTGCCGCGGCTGGCCAGCGCGCGCCCCACCGCGACACCGGTTGCGGTCGCGCCCACGCTGGTGGCCAGATCCCAGGTGTCGTCGTCAGTCCGTGCCATGTGTTCCTCCCAATCGTCGCTGAACGCGAATGTACGGACGGCTCCTGAACGACTGCTGTGGAATGCTGGCGGTGATGCGGCATTACTACTCCGTAGATGCAATCCGCGACGCCGAAGCGCCGCTGTTGGCCAGCCTGCCGGACGGGGCGTTGATGCGCCGCGCCGCGTTCGGGCTGGCCACCGAGATCATGCGGGAACTGACCGCCCGCGCCGGGGGGGTGGCCGGGCGCCGGGTGTGCGCCGTGGTCGGCTCCGGTGACAACGGCGGGGACGCGTTGTGGGCGGCGACGTTCGTGCGGCGCCGCGGCGCGTCGGCCGAAGCGATCCTGCTCAAACCCGAACGCACCCATCAGAAGGGACTGGCGGCCTTCCGCGCGACAGGCGGCCGCATCGTCGAAAGCGTCTCTGCGGAAACCCATCTGGTCATCGACGGGGTGGTCGGTATCTCCGGATCGGGTCCGCTGCGGCCGGATGCGGCCGAGGTGTTCGGCGCCGTCAGCGACGCCGGCATTCCCGTGGTTGCCGTCGACATCCCCAGCGGTATCGACGCGGCCACCGGGGCCATCGACGGCCCGGCGGTGCAGGCCGCGCTGACCGTCACCTTCGGCGGACTCAAGCCCGTGCACGCGCTGGCCGACTGCGGCCGCGTCAAGCTGATCGACATCGGGCTGGACCTGCCGCACACCGACGTTGTCGGCTTCGAGGCCGCCGACGTGGTGGCGCGCTGGCCGATCCCGGGCCCGCATGACGACAAGTACAGCCAGGGGGTCACCGGCGTAATGGCCGGCTCGTCGACCTATCCCGGCGCGGCGGTGCTGTGTACCGGCGCGGCCGTGGCGGCCACCTCCGGCATGGTGCGCTACGCCGGCAGCGCGCATCGCGAAGTGCTGGCCCAGTGGCCCGAAGTCATTGCCTCGCCCACCCCCGCGGCCGCCGGACGCGTGCAGTCCTGGGTCGTCGGGCCCGGCTTGGGCACCGACGAAACCGGTGCCGCGGCTTTGTGGTTCGCGCTGGACACCGACCTGCCGGTACTCATCGACGCCGACGGGTTGACGATTCTGGCGGCCCACCCCGACATGGTGGCCAACCGCGCCGCCCCGACCGTGCTGACTCCGCATGCCGGCGAATTCGCCCGCCTGGCCGGATCCCCGCCCGGCGACGACCGGGTGGGTTCCTGCCGCAAGCTCGCCGACGCCTTCGGGGCCACGGTGCTGCTGAAGGGCAACGTCACCGTCATCGCCGACCCCGGTGGTCCGGTGTACCTGAGCCCGGCCGGACAATCCTGGGCCGCGACCGCGGGTTCCGGCGACGTGTTGTCGGGCATGATCGGCGCCTTGCTGGCCGCCGGGCTGCCCCCGGCCGAAGCGGCCGCGGCGGCGGCGTTCGTGCACGCACGCGCCGCCGCGCTCTCGGCCGCCGACCCCGGCCCCGGCGACGCGCCCACGTCGGCGTCGCGCATCATCCCGCACATTCGCGCCGCCCTGGCCGCCCTGTAGCCGCAACCGAAAGGATCCGCCCATGCCGCAACACCCGTCCATGCGCACCCACTCGATCGCCCCCGCCTACACCGGCCGCCTGTTCACCGCGCCGGTGCCGGCGCTGCGGTTGCCCGAGGAGTCGATGGACCCGGATGCGGCCTACCGGTTCATCCACGACGAGCTGATGCTCGATGGCAGCTCCCGGCTGAACCTGGCCACCTTCGTCACCACCTGGATGGATCCGCAGGCCGGCAAGCTGATGGCCGAGACCTTCGACAAGAACATGATCGACAAGGACGAATACCCGGCCACCGCGGCGATCGAGCAGCGTTGCGTGTGCATGGTGGCCGACCTGTTCCACGCCGAGAACCTGCGCGATGACGACCCGTCCAGCGCCGTGGGTGTGTCGACCATCGGATCCAGCGAGGCGGTGATGCTCGGCGGGCTGGCGATGAAATGGCGGTGGCGCGAGAAGGTCGGGAAGGACTGGAAAGGGCGCACCCCGAACCTGGTCATGGGCTCCAACGTCCAGGTGGTGTGGGAGAAGTTCTGTCGCTACTTCGACGTCGAACCCCGCTATCTGCCGATGGAAGAGGGCCGCTACGTCATCACTCCCGACCAGGTGGTGGACGCCGTCGACGAGGACACCATCGGCGTGGTGGCGATCCTGGGCACCACCTACACCGGGGAGCTGGAACCCATCGCCGACATCTGCGCGGCCCTGGACAAGCTGGCCGCCGGCGGTGGGGTGGACGTCCCGGTGCACGTCGACGCGGCCAGCGGCGGTTTCGTGGTGCCGTTCTTGCACCCCGAGCTGAAGTGGGACTTCCGGTTGCCCCGCC
>NZ_LZLE01000300.1 GCF_001673155.1 Mycobacterium sp. 1423905.2
CGTCGACTTCGGCGGTTACCAGGCTGCTGAACAGGTCGTCACCGGGGTGCCGGCGGCGCTCGGCGGCCAGCGATCCGGCCACCTGGTGCAAATAGATCTGATTTTCCAGCAGCACCTCGAGCGGGTTACGCCCATCGAGGTAGACCGGGTCGGCCCAGGACACCAGCGCGTCGGCGGCGTGGGCAACCCGTTGGCGTTCCGATTCCGGAATGCCGACCATGTCCGACAGCGTGCGGATGGGCAGTTCCTTGGCGCAGTGGTCGACGAAGTCGGCGCCGCTGCCGGCCTCGCGCAACTCCTCGACAATGCTCTTGGCGTTGTTCTGGATCGATTCGTCGATGCGGCGGACCTGCCGGGGAGTGAAGGCGGCGTGGGCCAGCTTGCGTAGCTTGGTGTGCCGCGGCGGGTCCATGGCCAGGAAGGATTGGGAGGCTTCGAGCAGTTCCTCGGGCACGTTGGCGAACATGACGCCCTTGCCGGACAGGAACACCTCGCTGTTGCGACTGACGGCGACGATGTCGTCGCGTCGGGTGACCGCCCAGTAGCCGGGATCGTCCGGGTCGTGCATCAGGTTGTCCTCGACCGGCGGTTGCCAGCTGACCGGCCGTTCGGCGCGCAGGACGGCGAACGAGCGGTCCCGTTCGTCGGCGGTCGCCGACCAGAACGCATGCGAGGACACGTCGACCGCGTCGTACGGACGGGTTGTCGAATACGTCGTTGTCATCGCGGCGGTCCTCCCTTGACTATGACCTCGGTCACGCAGCATGACCCTATGACTAGACACTATGTCTAGTCAATACGTCGCGACGTCGACTATGCTGCTGCTCGCAGGAGGTGACATGCCGTCGGTGACTCGCAAGTCCCAGGCCAATCGGCAGCTACGCCGGGAGCAGATGGAACGCCGGTTGCTGGAGGCCACCGAACGGCTGATGCGCGAAGGCGCCAGTTTCACTGAGCTGAGCGTGGATCGGCTGGCGACCGAGGCCGGTATTTCGCGCGCCAGCTTCTACATCTATTTCGAAGACAAAGGCGATCTGCTGCGCCGTCTGGCCGGCCAGGTGTTCGGTGATCTGACCTCCGGCGCCCAGCGGTGGTGGGGGGTGGCCTGGCGGCATGACCCGGACGACGTGCGAGCCGCGATGGCCGCGATCATCGCCAGCTACCGCCGTCATCAGCCGGTGCTGGTCGCGCTCAACGAGATGGCCGCCTATGACCCGGTCACCACGGAGACTTACCGCGAGTTGTTGACTGCCGTGTCGGAGCAATTGACTCAGGTGATTCGGGACGGGCAGGCCGACGGGTCGATCCGCGGTGACCTGCCGGCAGCCACCACGGCTAGCGCGCTGACCTGGATGGTCGAGCGAGCCTGCCAGCAGAATCTACCGGCCAGCCCGCCCGAGTACGACGCTGAGCTGGCCACCTCGTTGACTGAAATCGTATGGGGTGCCTTGTATTTGCGACCGGCCACCGCACAGTGAGCGTGCTACACGGCCACCAGGTCGTCAGCGTGCACGGCCGGCCGGCGCAGTTCGCCGGGCAGGTCTGAGGTGGACCGGCCCATGATGGCAGCCAACTCCGTCGCGTCGTAGGCGACGACGCCGCGCGCCACCATGGCCGTGTCCGGCCCGACCAACTCGACGACGTCACCGCCGAAGAATCGGCCGGAGACGGCGGTGATCCCGGCGGGCAGCAGAGACCGGCGTTGCCGGACAACGGCCCTCACGGCGCCCTCGTCCAGGGTCAGCGACCCGGCGGATTCGGCGGCGTAACGCACCCAGAACCGGCGTGCCGACATCCGTTCGGGCCGGGCGGCGAACACCGTGCCCACCGACGCGTCAGTGAGCGCGGACGCGGCATCGGTCGCCGGAGCCAGTAGCACCGGCACGCCGGCGTCGGCGGCCAGCAGCGCCGACGACATTTTCGAGGCCATGCCGCCGGTGCCCAGATGACTACCCGTTCCGGCGACAACGCCATCCAGATCGGCCGGCCCGGAAACCTCGGGGATGAACCGCGCTCCGGGCGTCTTGCGAGGATCAGCGTCGTAGAGTCCGTCGATGTCGGACAACAGCACCAGGGCGTCGGCACCCACCAGATGGGCCACCAGCGCCGAGAGCCGATCGTTGTCGCCGAACCGGATCTCGTTGGTGGCCACCGTGTCGTTCTCGTTGACGATCGCCACCGCGTGCAACGAGCGCAGCCGGTCGAGGGTGCGTTGGGCGTTGGTGTGCTGTACCCGCATCGAGATGTCGTGCGCGGTCAGCAGCACCTGCCCCACCGTCCGGCCGTACCGGGCAAACGCGGCGCTCCACGAGTTCACCAGCGCGACTTGGCCTACGCTGGCCGCCGCCTGCTTGGTCGCCAAATCCTTTGGCCGACGGGGTAATCCGAGCGGTTCCAGGCCGGCGGCGATGGCGCCGGAGGAGACGATGACCACGTCAGAGCCTGCCTTCATCCGCGCCTCGATCGCGTCGGCGAGTTCGGCCAGCCGGCTGGCGTCGAACATGCCCGACGGGGTGGTCAATGCGGTGGTCCCCACTTTGACGACCAGGCTGCGCGCGGTGCGGACTGCTTCGCGGTGCGGGCTGGTCATCAGGCTTCTCCGTCGCCCCGAGGGTGCTCGCGGCGCTGCCGGCGGGCGGCCTTGCGCTCGGCGGCGCCGACTCGCTCCGTGCGGTCCAGCCGCGCATCGGTGCCCCGGCCCGACATTGCGACGTGATCGCCGGCTGGGGTCTGCGGTTCCCAGTCGAACGTCATGTCGCCGATGGTGACCGCACAACCGGGCCGCGCGCCCAACCGCAGCAGTTCTTCCTCGACACCCAGCCGGGCCAGCCGATCCGCGAGGTAGCCGATGGCCTCGTCGTTGTCGAAGTCGGTCTGGCCCACCCAGCGCTCGGGCCGCGCACCGGTTACCACGAAGCCTCCGTGGCCGTCCGGTTCGACCGTGAAGCCGCTGTCGTCGACCGGAACCGGGCGGATCACTGGTCGGCGCGGCACCACATGCGGCTGGGCGGCACGGTAGTCGGTGATCATCTGCCACAGCCCGAAAATCAACGGCTGCAGGTTCTCGCGAGTGACTGTCGACACCATGAAGACCGGCCAGCCGCGCTGCGCGATCTCGTCGTGGACGAACTCGGCCAGCTCGCGGGCCTCGGGCACGTCGATCTTGTTGAGCACCACGGCGCGGGGCCGCTCTGCCAGGTCGCCCAGCGCAGCGTCACCTTGCAGGGTCGGTGTGTAGGCCGCCAGTTCGGCTTCCAACGCGTCGATATCGGAGATGGGGTCGCGACCCGGCTCGTTGGTGGCGCAGTCCACCACGTGCACCAAAACCGCGCACCGTTCGATGTGCCGCAGGAAGTCCAGACCCAAGCCGCGGCCCTGGGACGCGCCGGGGATCAAGCCGGGAACGTCGGCGACCGTGAACGAATGCTCGCCCGCCGAAACCACACCCAGGTTGGGGGCAAGTGTGGTGAACGGGTAGCCGGCGATCTTCGGCTTGGCCGCGGAGATGACCGATACCAGCGACGACTTGCCGGCCGACGGGAAGCCGATCAACCCGGCGTCGGCGACGGTTTTGAGCTCGAGGGTTAGGTCGCGCGCTTCACCTTGTTCGCCCAGGAGGGCAAAGCCGGGGGCCTTGCGGGCCCGGGAGGCCAGCGCGGCGTTGCCCAGCCCGCCGCGGCCACCGGCGGCGGCTTCGAAACGCGTTCCCGCGCCCACCAGGTCGGCCAGGATCCGGCCGCGTGCGTCGAGCACAACAGTGCCGTCGGGCACCTTGACTTCCAGGTCAGCACCGGCGGCGCCGTCGCGATTGCTGCCCATTCCCTGCTTGCCCGACGGCGCGGTGATGTGGGGGCGGAAATGGAAGTCGAGCAGGGTATGCACCTGCGGGTCGACGACAAAGACCACGCTGCCGCCGCGGCCACCGTTCCCGCCGTCTGGGCCGCCGAGCGGCTTGAACTTCTCCCGATGGACCGACGCGCAGCCATTACCGCCGTTTCCCGCTCGCGTGTGGATGACGACGCGGTCGACAAATCGCGGCATCGGCCTTCCTTACATACCTTCCAAACCGAAATCTACGTCTCGCCAAGCTAGTGATGCCGGCTGTACAAACGTCGATCTCGACTGGAACGACGCCGGATCAGGCCTCTTGGCTGGCCGGCCCCACGATGCTGATGGTCTTGCGTCCGCGCTTGACACCGAACTGGACCGCGCCGGAAGCCTTGGCGAACAGGGTGTCGTCACCGCCGCGCCCGACGTTCACACCCGGGTGGAACTTGGTACCGCGCTGACGGACCAGGATCTCGCCCGCTTTGACGACCTGGCCGCCGAATCGCTTGACGCCCAGCCGCTGCGCGGCGGAGTCGCGGCCGTTACGGGAGCTGGAAGCACCCTTTTTGTGTGCCATGTCTTCTCGCCTCGCTAGTTGATGCCGGTGACCTTCAGGACCGTCAGTTGCTGACGGTGCCCCTGACGCTTGTGGTAGCCGGTCTTGTTCTTGAACTTGTGGATGCGGATCTTGGGGCCTTTGGTGTGCTCGAGGACCTCACCGGTCACCGCGACGTTGGCCAATGCGGCCGCGTCGGTAGTGACGTCGGCACCGTCGACCATCAGGGCGACCGGCAGGGACACCTGCGCACCGGGCTCGGATTCGAGCTTCTCGACCTTGACCACGTCTCCGACGGCGACCTTGTACTGCTTGCCGCCGGTCTTGACGATTGCGTAGGTCGCCATCGTTGCTCCTGCCTGTTCTCAGCCGCTGCTCGGCGCGTGGCGCGCGAACTCCCGGCGGTGCGGTGGTGGGTCTTGGGTGCGGGCCTGAGCTGGTTCTTTGAGCTGAGCCCCGCTGACGCCGGCCGACCTGGCAGCCTGACGACAACTGTCCAAGGGTACTTGACCAGCGGCTACAGGGTCAAACCGGCCCGGTCTCAGTCCGAGTGGATGGGCGGGCCCGCCGGTCGGCCTGCCGCCCGCCGGCGCCGTGGGCGCTCCCCCGCCGATGCGGCCGAAGCCAGCGGCTGGTCGGCGGTGTCCGCGGTGTCGTCCTCGTCGGAATCCGCATCCTCGGTGTCGGAGTCAGAGTCGAGTTCGTCGAGGTCGTCGTCCTCGTCCTCGTCGTCGTCTTCGGCGTCATCCTCGTCGTCGACGTCTTCGTCGTCTTCGTCGTCGAGTTCGTCGAGATCTTCGTCGTCGAGCTCGTCCTCATCGTCGGAGTCCTCGTCGTCGGAGTCCTCGTCCGAGTCGTCCTCGCTGTCCTCGAAGTCGGCGTCTTCGCTGTCGTCGCTGTCCAGATCGGCGGCTGCGCGCTCTTGGGTCTGCTCGTCGGCCTCGGCGGTGAGTTCGTCGTCGGAGTCACCGGACTCGTCGTCGTCGCGATCGGCCGCCGCGGCCATGGCCTTGAACATCGGGTGTTCGCCCGGCGCGTGCGACGGGACCTTGGCCACGATGTTCTTGTCAGTGTTCTTGTCAGTGGGCTCTTCGGAGCGGTTTTTCTTCGACCGCCGGTTGCGGCGGCTGCCGGACTCCGACTTGCGCCCGGTCGCCGGCGCCGAGTCGACGGGGTCGGCGTGCAGCAAGATCCCGCGGCCGCTGCAATTCGGGCAGGAGGTGGAGAACGCTTCGATCAAGCCGGTGCCCAGCCGCTTGCGGGTCAACTGCACCAGGCCCAGCGACGTCACCTCGGACACTTGGTGGCGGGTGCGGTCGCGGGCCAGCGCCTCGGTGAGCCGCCGCAGCACCAGATCCCGGTTGGATTCGAGCACCATGTCGATGAAGTCGATGACCACGATGCCGCCGATGTCGCG
>NZ_LZLE01000301.1 GCF_001673155.1 Mycobacterium sp. 1423905.2
GTGTTGCCGGCGAACGCTTCCAAGTGCGCGGCCAGCCCACTCTTGGCTTCGCGCATCAGGTCAGCGATGTCGTGATCGGTGCGCTCGGTGCCGCGGATCAGCCGGCGGTCCCCGGAGTAGACGCCGCCTTCGTAGAGGCGGATCTTCGATCCGTCCTTGACCTTCTTGAAGATCTCCGGGCCGGTCTCGTCGATCAGCGTGACGCCGTTGTTGACCAGCACCTCGGGACCCAGGTTGGGGTAACGGCCGGAGACCGACGGTGAGGCGTTGACCACGGCGGCGATGTCGGCTTCGACCAACGCGTCGGCGGTGATGCGGTCCAAGTCCAGGATGTCGAGGACGACGATGTCGCCGGGGCAGACCCGGCGCAGCAGTCGGTCGATGTTCCGGTCGACTCGGGCGGTGCCGACCAATCCTGGCCGATCGTTGTTACGGGACAGAAGCGCTGACATCTTCATGAGGGCCGATTCTGTCGGCGCGATGAGGTTAGAGCGAGTAGGCGCGCCGTAACATCTGCCTCAGAAGTTATCCAGAGTCACAGCAGTCACAGTTGTATGGCCGTCGCGCATCAGCATGGTCTCGCGGGTGAATTGTCGGCTGCGACGGGGTACTGGGGCGGCCTCGAGTGTGCGTCCAGGGCGTCGAGAGTGAATCCACGGCGGGCATTACGCCGATCGCCCGCCATCGCTACACGGTGGAAGCCGTAAATGCACGCTCGACGAAAGCGGCCTCTCGGCGAGACGCGACTAGAGCTCGTCTTTCTGCGCGGCGTCCAGCAATTCGCGGGCGTGTGCGCGGCCGCTGTCGGACTCCCCGAGGCCAGACAGCATCCTGGCCAGTTCGGCTACCCGGTCGTCGCGGGTCAACCGCCGCACGCCGCTGGC
>NZ_LZLE01000302.1 GCF_001673155.1 Mycobacterium sp. 1423905.2
GCAGCAGCTTGGCGCCGCGGCGCACCACGCCGCCCCACTCCTGGTCGACACCGGGCAGATACCCTGGCACGTCGACGACGACCACCAGCGGGATCCCGAACGCGTCGCACAACCGCACGAAACGCGCTGCCTTCTCGGCACTTTCGGAGTTCAAGCAGCCGCCCAGCCGCAGCGGGTTGTTGGCCAGCACGCCCACCGTGCGTCCGGATAACCGGCCCAGCCCGACCACCATGGACGGCGCCCACTTGGCCTGGAACTCGTCGAACGGGGTGTCCTCGTCGAGGATGGCGGTCACGATCGGGTGCACGTCGTAGGCCCGCCGCGCCGACTCGGGCAGCAGCGCCTTGATGTCGGTGTCGCCTGCTTCGGCCTTGTTGCGGTCGAAATGACCCTGCTGGCAGAACAATCCGACCAGCCGCCGGCCGCGCTCGTAGGCGTCGAGTTCGTCGTCGGCGACGATGTGGCACACCCCGGACTTCTTGTGGTGAGTTTCTGGCCCACCCAGCGAGGCCATGTCGACATCCTCGCCAGTGACGCTGCGGACCACGTCGGGTCCGGTGACGAAGACCCGGCTCTCCGGCGCCATGACGATGACATCGGTCAGCGCCGGGCCGTACGCGGCGCCACCTGCGGCGAAGCCGACGACCACCGAGATCTGCGGGATGTAACCGGACGCGCGGATCATCGCCTCGAAGACCTGCCCGACTGCGTGCAGTGCCCGCACGCCTTCGGCCAAGCGGGCGCCCCCGGAGTGCCAGATGCCCACGATCGGGCTCTGCTCCTCGATGGCGGTGTCGTATGCGTTGACGATGTGCGCGCACCCTTCGACACCCATGGCGCCGCCCATGACGGTGCCGTCGGTGCAGAAGGCGATGGTGCGCACCCCGTTCACCGTGCCTGCGGCGGCGAGCACCCCAGAGCGGTCACGCTCGTGCAGCAGTTCGATGCTGCCCTCGTCGAGGAAATTGCTCAGGCGCAGCAGCGGGTCGCGCGGGTCGAGCGACTCGCCAACCGCCGCGGGGGCCATGATTGTCATCGCAGATCTCCTAGTTCGACAGTGATGCTCTGGTATATCCGGTGATCCTTGGCTCTTTCTAAAGACGTGATCTAGTACCGCCCAAAGGTCAGCGCCACGTTGTGCCCGCCGAACCCGAACGAGTTGTTGATCGCGTAGTTGTACTCGCCCGGACGCGGCTCACCTGCCACCACATCCAAATCGATCTCTGGATCTTGGCTTTCCAGGTTCAGTGTCGGCGGAACGACCTGGTCGCGCAACGCAAGCACGGTCAGGATGGATTCCACCGCGCTCACCGCGCCCACCGAGTGGCCCAGCGCCGCTTTGGGCGCGTACACCGCCGGCTTGTGGCTGCCGAGGGCGCGGTTGATGGCCCGGCTTTCAGCCAGGTCGCCGACTGCGGTACCGGTGGCGTGCGCGTTGACGTGGTCGATGTCGCCCGGCGTCAAGCCCGCGAGCTGGATCGCCCGGGTCATTGCGTCTGCGGCGCGTTCGCCGTTGGGGTCCGGCGCCACCATGTGATAGGCGTCGGAGGTGATGCCTGCGCCCATGACTCGGGCGAGGATGTTGGCACCGCGCGCCTTGGCGTGCTCCTCGGTCTCGATGACCATCAGCGCACCGGCCTCACCGAACACGAAGCCGGTGCGGTCCCTGTCGAACGGACGACAGGCGCCGGCCGGGTCGTCATTGTTGGTCGACATCACCATGCGCATCTGGGCGAACGCGGCGATCGGAACGGCTTCGATCTTGATCTCCACGCCGCCGCAGACCGCGATGTCGGCCTCACCGAAGACGATGTTGCGCCACGCCTGGGCGATGCCCTCAGCACCGGACGCACACGCCGAGATCGGCGTGATGACGCCAGCTTTGGCGTGCAGTTCCAGCCCGACGGCCGCCGCGGCGCCGTTGGGCATGAATTTCTGCACACCGAGCGGAGAAACCGCCTTCATGCCACGAACGCGCATGTCGTCGTAGCTGAGAACCATTTCTTCGTTCGATCCCAAGCCCGTGCCGATGGACACCAACAGCCGGTTGGTGTCGACCTCGGGGGAGCCGGCGTTTTCCCACACCCGCCGGCTCAACACGGTGGACATCTTCTGCAGGTAACCCATCCGGCGCAGCTCGACGCGAGTCAATGAGCTGTCGAAATCCTCGACCAGGCGGCCACCGATACGAACCGGTAGACCGAAGTCCTCGAGGAACGGGTCGTCCATGGTACGAATTCCACTTTGGCGGTCGAGCAACATCTTCCACGTGGATTCGACGTCGGACGCCAGTGCAGTCGTCATGGCAATGCCCGTGACGACCACGTTCGGGAACGCTCTCCCGGTAACCAGCTCTGTCATTGGTCTTGCGACCGATCCTTTCCTGCCTTTAATAACGCCCGAAGGCGAGCGCCACGTTGTGGCCGCCGAACCCGAACGAGTTGTTGATCGCGTACTGGTACTCGCCGTAACGGGGTTCGCCCGCAACAACATCCAGGTCGATCTCCGGATCCGGAGTTTCGTAGTTCAGGGTCGGCGGGATGACGCCGTCCCGAAGGCTCAACACCGTGAGCACTGATTCCAACGCGCCGACAGCGCCGATGGAGTGACCCAACGCGGACTTCGGCGCGTACACCGCCGCCCGCTCGCAACCGGCGACGCGGATGGCGTTCGCCTCTGCCGTGTCACCGATCGGCGTCGCCGTCCCGTGGGCGTTGATGTGGTCAACGTCCTTGGGAGACAAGCCCGCCAGCTCTAGCGCTCTGGTCATCGCCCGACCGGCGCGAACACCGTCGGCGGCCGGGGCCACCATGTGGAAGGCGTCCGACGTGATGCCGGCACCCATCAACCGGGCCAACGGCTTGGCGCCGCGGGCCTTGGCGTGTTCCTCGGTCTCGATGACCATCAGCGCTCCGGCCTCACCGAAAACGAAGCCGTCGCGGTCCTTGTCGAACGGCCGCGACGCGCGCTCGGGCTCGTCGTTGCGAGTCGACATGGCCCGCATCATCGAGAACGCGGCGATGGGCAGCGCCTCGATGGGGCCTTCGACGCCACCACAGACGGCGATCTCCGCGTCACCCATGACGATCTGGCGCCACGCGTGAGCGATGGCCTCCGAACCCGACGAGCAGGCGGAGACCGGGGTGATCACTCCGGCACGGGCCCCGAGCTGCAAACCCACCACCGCCGCGGCGCCGTTGGGCATGATCATCTGAACGGCCAGCGGCGACACCTTGCGCGGGCCGCCCTCGTTCATCAGGTCATAGCTCTCAATGACCCGTTCGGCGCCACCCAGACCTGTGCCGACCACGACCGAGAACCGGTCGGGGTCCACCTCGGGGTTGCCCGCGGCGTCCCACAGCTGACCGCTGAGCAGCTTGGCCATCCGCTGGACGTACGACATGCGGCGCAGGTCGAGCCTGCCCATGTGGTTGTCGATGGGCTCCTTGAGGTGGCCACCGATCTGGACCGGGAGGTCCCACTTGGTGATGTATTCGTCTTCCAGGACGTGGATGCCGCTTTCGCCGGCCAACAAACCCTTCCACGTGCCCTCGACGTCCGGCGCGATCGACGTCGTCGCCGTGACGGCGGTTACCACAACGCTGGGGTAACCGCCGTTAGCAGTGGAAGGCTTGGTCACTTGCTCTCCGCTTCGAGCCTCGCCTGGACGTTGGCGACCGCGTCGGGGTTCTCCGACTCGATCTTGGCGCGCAGGGCCTGAGCAGCCTCGGGGTTCTCTTCCTCGAGCTTCTGGATGTAGGCGACGACGTCACCGACGGTGCGCAGACCGGCGAGGTCCTCGTCCGGGATCTTGACGCCGTACTTGTCCTCGGTCTGCACGGCGATCTCGACCATCGACAGCGAGTCGATGTCCAGGTCGTCGACGAACGACTTCTCCGGGGTGACCTCGGAGGGCTCGATGCCGGTGACCTCTTCGATGATCTCGGCGATACCGGCGATGATTTCTTCCTGACTTACGGCCACAGTCTTTCTTCCCTTCGTAATGTGTTGTGTTGCAAACGAACTGACGTACGTTTTTGGTCTGGTCGAAACCGGCGAACTAGAGGTTCGCCAACTCGTCCAGGTCTGCGGGTGACTTGACGGCGCGCGTCGGAACCCCCCGAAGTTCACGTTTGGCGATACCGGTGAGGGTGCCCGCGGGCGGGAACTCCACGATCGCCGTGACATCGTGCTCACGCAAAGTCGCGGTGCACAGGTCCCAGCGCACGGGCTGGGTGAGTTGGTTGACCAGCGTCTGCATGGCCGCGGCCGCGGACGCTACCGGCTTGCCATCCCGGTTGGACAGCAGCGTGGCGGTGGGCTCGGCAGTCGCGATGCCAGCGGCCGCGGCGCCGTATCCGTCCAGGGCGGGAGCCATGAACTGGGTGTGGAAGGCTCCGGCGACGCTCAGTGCGCGCACGCGGGCCTTGGCCGGCGGGTCTTCGGCGAGCTTGTCCAACGCGGTGAGCCGCCCGGCGGCGACGATCTGGCCGGCGGCATTGCGGTTGGCCGGAATCAAGTCCAGCTGCTCGAGGCGAGTCAGCACCTCGCCCTCGTCACCGCCGAGCACGGCGGACATGCCGGTGGGCTCGAGTGCGCAGGCCTTGGCCATTTCGGCACCCCGGGTTGCGGCCAGAGCGACGGCGTCGTCGGCGGCCATCACCCCGGCGATCGCGTAGGCCGCAATCTCGCCGACGGAGTGACCGGCGGCAATGACGTCCCGACCGTCCAGCAGGCCCCGCTTGGCCAGTTCGCCGTGGGCGAGCAGCGTCGCCGCGACGATCAGCGGCTGGGCGACCGCGGTGTCGGTGATCTCCTCGAGCGAGGCGCTGGTGCCCAGCCGAGCCAGGTCCAGGCCGCTAGCCTGAGACCACGCCGCAACCTGGTCTGCTGCGCCGGGCAGTTCCAGCCACGGCGACAGCATCCCCTCGGTCTGGGAACCCTGTCCGGGTGCAAGCAACGCAATCACGTGTCTAAGAGAACACTGTGAAGACGGTTTTGCGGGGTGTAACAGATTATGAACCTCGTCTTAGGTTTTTGTATACCTCCCACAAAACACCCTTGTAAGCGACATTTTTGAGATCGGTCCGCGATCTGTTGGGTAGATCACTCTCCGCTGGCCGCTGCGGCAGAAGCGCCCCTGACCGGCAGCGGAGCTTGAGAGAGGATGTTGCTGGCAACGCCCGGCGGAGTGGTCGGGTAGTTGAGCTGGCCCACGGTGGCGGCCACCCGGAGCACGTAGGCATCGCGGGGTTGGGTGGGATCGCGGCCTGTGAAGTCGGTGATTCGCTTGAGCCGGTAGCGCACCGTGTTTGGATGAACGAACAACTTCCTGGCACAAGCTTCAATTGCGCCGCCAGAATCTAAGAAAGCGTCAAGGGTCTCCACGAGCGTTGGACCCGCATCGGCCAGGGGCCGCATCACGTCGGTGTGCAGCGCCACGATCGCCGATGCGTCACCCATCAGGGCCCGTTCGGGTAGCAGCTCTCGCGCCAGAACGGGGCGGGGAGCGCCACGCCACCCGGCGACGGCGTTCATCCCCGAGATCGCCTCACTGGCGCTGTGGAAGGCCGCAGTCAGCATCGGTGCGGTCGGCCCGATCACCACCGGCCCGTCGGAGAACGCGGTCAGTAGGTCCTTCAAGAATTTGTCGGTGGGCGACAGATGGCCGGAGACGATGGCCACCAGCCAGGTGCCGTGCACGTCGGTGAGTGCGGCGCGGCCGTGCCGGATGGCGATGTCGCGGACGTCCTGGCTGGCGCGTTCACTGCCCTGACCGTTGGGTCCGCCGGGTGCCGGAGTGCCCACTACGACGGTCGCCGGCGCGGTGGTGTCCCAGTTCAACGCCGCGGCACGAGACAGCAGTTCGGGCCCGGTGTCGCCGCGCACGATGGCGTCGACGACGCTGGCCTCCATCCGGCTGTCCCAGGTGCCGCGGGCTTCGGCCGCATCGGCGTAGGCCGACGCCGCGGTGAACGCCAGGTCCCGGCTGTACTTCAAGATGCCGACGGTCAGCGCGGTCAACTGCTCTTCGGAGCGGGCCAGCAGCGGCACGACTTCTTCGAAGAACTCCATCGTCACCCGCACCATGTCGACGGTGTGGCGCAGCGCGATCCGGCGCGTCAGGTCTTGCGGAACCAACTCGAAGGCCTGCGCGGTGTAGCTGACGTTGCTGTGCGGGTCTTGCATCCACTCGACGAAGTTGACCACCGCCGTCTGCACCACCAGGGCCACGCTGGCGCGCTGCGAGGCTTCCAGATCGGCGAAGAACGGCAACCTGTCTTGCATGGCCGAGACGGCCTCGGTGGCCAGCCGGCCCGAGTACTGCTTCAACCGGCGCAGCAGAGAGTCGGGGACGGTGTCCAGCAGCATGAGCGGCGAACGGGGCCGGGCGGCGAAAGGACCGGCGAATTGGTTGTCGTTCACTCCTAAAAGCTACGCCTGTTTTCTAGAGACTTCTGCCAAGCGGGGCGTGTTCTCTGTCAGGCGTTGTCACATGCGCCACAGCAGCCTCTCCGCGGATGGGTGTCGTTTTTGCCCACCTCAGCGCGACAATGCCGTCTGTCGCGCTGAGGTGGGCAAAAAGAGGACGGCCGCTGGCCGGTGCCCAAGTGATTGCTGTTGCGCCCCGGTCAAGTCGCCTCACCGGCGTCGGCGTCCTGGCCGCGAGCCGCCTGGACATCGTCGATCTGGTACTGCCGGGCCGCCTTGATCGGCACCGACGAGTCGATCTCCTGGTCGCGCGCGAGCGCCTCCAGCACGGCGACGACCTGCGACTCGGCGTCGGTGTTGAAGTAGCGGCGCGCCGCGGGGCGGGTGTCGGAGAACCCGAACCCGTCGGTTCCCAACGTCAGATAGGTCCCCGGCACCCAGGGCCGGATCTGCTCGGGAACCGCGCGCATCCAATCCGATACGGCGATCACCGGCCCGGCGGTGTCGGCCAACACCTGTGTCACGTACGCGTCGCGGGCGGGTTCGTCGGGATGACGCAGCCGATGGGTCTCGACGGCGACTCCGTCGCGGTTGAGCTCGCTCCAGCTCGTCACCGACCACACGTCGGCGGCCACGTCCCAGTCCGCGGCCAACATCTCCGAAGCCTTGAGCGCCGCGGGCATCGAGACGCCGCTGGCCAGGATCTGCGCCCTGCTGCCGCGTTCCTCGGTCACCGCGTGGTAGCGGTAGATGCCGCGCAGCACGCCCTCGGGATCGAGGTTCTCCGGCTCCGGCGGCTGCACGTACGGCTCGTTGTAAACGGTGAGGTAGAAGAAGACGTTCTCCGGGTTTTCGCCGTACATGCGGGCCAACCCGCTTTCGATGATGTAGGCGATTTCGAAGGCGTACGCCGGGTCGTAGGCGATGACCGCGGGGTTGGTGTTGGCCAGCAGCAGCGAGTGCCCGTCGGCGTGTTGCAGTCCCTCGCCGGTCAGCGTGGTCCGCCCGGCGGTGGCCCCGAGCAGGAACCCGCGCGTCATCTGGTCGGCGGCGGCCCACAAGTCATCACCGGTGCGCTGGAACCCGAACATCGAATAGAAGATGTAGATCGGGATCATCGGCTCGTCGTGCGTCGCATACGAGGTGCCCGCCGCGATGAACGAGCCCACCGAGCCGGCCTCGTTGATGCCCTCGTGCAGGATCTGGCCGACTCCACTTTCCTTGTACGCCAACATCAATTCGGCGTCGACCGCGGTGTACAACTGGCCGTAGCGGTTGTAGATCTTCAGCGACGGGAACCACGAGTCCATCCCGAAGGTGCGCGCCTCGTCGGGGATGATCGGCACGATGCGCGGACCAACCTCCTTGTCCCGCAACACTTCTTTGAACGTGCGCACGGTGGCCATGGTGGTGGCGACTTCCTGCTGCCCGGAGCCCTTCTTCATCGCCGCGTAGATCTTGCGCTCCGGCAGCTTGAGCGCCTTGGACTTGGTCCGGCGTTCCGGCAGGAATCCGCCCAGCGTGCGTCGCCGGTCGAGCATGTACCGGATCTCTGGAGCGTCCTCACCGGGGTGGTAATACGGCGGCAGGTAGGGGTCTTCCTCCAGTTGGGCGTCGCTGACCGGGATACGCATGGAGTCGCGGAAGGCTTTGAGGTCGTCGAGCGCAAGTTTCTTCATCTGATGCGTGGCGTTGCGCCCCTGGAAGTGGGCGCCCAGTGAGTAGCCCTTGATGGTCTTGGCCAGGATGACGGTCGGTTGCCCCTTGTGGTCGACGGCGGCGCGATAGGCGGCGTAGACCTTGCGGTAGTCGTGGCCGCCGCGCTTGAGATTCCAGATTTCCTGGTCGCTCATGTTCTCGACGAGCGCCTTGGTGCGCGGGTCGCGGCCGAAGAAGTGGTCGCGCACGTAGGCGCCGTCGTTGGCCTTGTAGGTCTGATAGTCACCGTCGGGGGTGGAGTTCATCAGGTTCACCAGGGCGCCGTCGCGGTCGGCGTGCAGCAAGGTGTCCCATTCGCGGCCCCACACCACCTTGATGACGTTCCAGCCGGCGCCGCGGAAGAACGACTCGAGCTCCTGGATGATCTTGCCGTTGCCGCGCACCGGGCCGTCGAGGCGCTGCAGGTTGCAGTTGATGACGAAGGTGAGGTTGTCCAGGCCTTCCAGCGCGCCGACGTGCGCCAGACCGCGGCTTTCGGGCTCGTCCATTTCGCCGTCGCCGAGGAAGCACCACACGTGCTGATCGGAGGTGTCTTTGATGCCGCGGTCGTGCAGGTAGTGGTTGAACCGGGCTTGGTAGATGGCGTTGAGCGGGCCGAGTCCCATCGACACGGTCGGGAATTCCCAGAAGTCGGGCATCAGCCGCGGGTGTGGGTAGGACGGCAGCCCACCGCCGGGATGGCTGTGTTCCTGACGGAAGCCGTCTAGCCGATCGGCGGACAGCCGGCCTTCGAGGTAGGCCCGCGCATAGATGCCGGGGGAGGCGTGGCCCTGGATGAACACCTGATCCCCGCCGCCGGGATGCGATTTGCCGCGAAAGAAGTGGTTGAAGCCCACTTCGTAGAGCGCCGCGGACGAGGCGTAGGTGGAGATGTGGCCGCCGACGCCGACGCCGGGTCGTTGCGCGCGGTGCACCATGATGGCCGCGTTCCACCGGATCCACGCCCGGTAACGGCGTTCGACGTCCTCATCGCCGGGGAACCAAGGTTCCAGCTCGGTGGGGATGGTGTTGACGTAGTCAGTGGAGGTCAGCGCGGGGATGGCGACGCGCTGGTCGCCGGCGCGTTCCAGCAACCGCAACATGAGGTACCGGGCGCGCGCCGGTCCCGATCGCGCCAGAAGCTGGTCGAAGGACTCCAACCACTCCGAGGTTTCCTCCGGGTCGATGTCGGGCAGATACGACGCCACGCCTTCGCGGATCACCCGGACCCGGTCGGGTTCGCTTGCGTTACTTGATGATTTCGCCAGATTGTTGCGCGCGAACTCGGTCGTCAACTCACTACTCCTAAGGTGGCGGGGGCCTGCCTTGCCTCTATCGTGCCGCACCGGCGTCCCGGGCGGATACCCGCAACCAGAAACCGAACACGGTGCATCTGGGACAGGTGGGACCTCGACCCGGTAACGTCAGACCCCGTGCTCATCGGATGGCGTGCCGTCCCTCGCACGCACAAGGGGGATTTCCCCCGGCGAGGTGCTACGGCGCTCGGGTGTATGGCGGTGCTGGCGATGGGCATCGTGGGGTGTACCAGCGTGACCGAAGGTACGGCCACGCCCGACACCAACGTCGCGCCCGCCTACCGCTCGTCGGTGTCGGCCTCGGTGTCGGCCTCCTCGGCGACGTCCAGCGTCCGGGAGTCACAGCGTCAGCAGTCGGTGACGACCCGGGCCATTCATACCTCCTGCGACACGATGGCCACGACCAGCAAAGACGCCATCGACAAGGTGAATGCGTTCGTCGGGGCGTTCAACGCGGGCCGCAACACCGGCCCCACTGAGGGGCCAGCCATCGCGGCGCTCAACGACAGCGCTCAGCAGGTGGAAGGCAGCTACAGCGCTGCGTTGTCCCCGCAGATGCGCGACGCGTTGAACGCCTACGTCGATGCGGCCCGGGCGGTGGCCAACGCGATCGCCACGCACGCGCCGACGGCGGAGTTCAATCGACGCGTCGACGCCCTCAACGACGCGAAAACGAAGGCACTGAACTTATGCAGAGCTTCCTACTGAGGTCCGGTATCGACCGGGCCGAGCTTGTGCGACGATAAACCCCAGCGCACGTCGTGCGGATGTTTCGAAGGAGGTTCCACGGTGGTCGCGGCGGATCACGCCCCGAGCTACGCTCGCAAACTGGGCATCCAACGAGACCAAGTCGTCCAGGAGTGGGGCTGGGACGAAGACACCGACGACGACATCCGCGCGGCAGTAGAAGAGGCGTGCGGCGCCGACTTGCTCGATGAAGACACCGACGAGGTCGTCGATGTGGTGCTGCTGTGGTGGCGTGACGGCGACGGGGATCTGGTGGACACGCTGATGGATGCGATCAGCCCGCTGGCCGAAGACGGCGTGATCTGGGTTCTGACGCCCAAGACCGGCCGACCTGGGCATGTGCTGCCGGCCGAGATCGCCGAAGCGGCTCCCACCGCCGGCTTGATGCCCACCTCGTCGGTCAACCTCGGGAATTGGAGCGCCAGCCGGCTGGTGCAGCCCAAGTCCCGCGCCGGGAAGCGCTGATGCTCGACGTCGGAGCCATCGCCCCCGACTTCACGCTGCGCGACCAGAATCAACAGCCCGTCACGCTCAGCGACTATCGAGGCGCCAAGAACGTTCTGCTGGTGTTTTTCCCGCTGGCATTCACCGGCATCTGCCAAGGTGAACTCGATCAGGTGCGGGACCATTTGCCGGAATTTGAGAACGACGATCGGGCGGTGCTGACCATCTCGGTGGGGCCGCCGCCGACGCACAAGATCTGGGCGACCCAGAACGGCTTTCTGTTTCCGGTGTTGTCGGATTTCTGGCCGCATGGCGCGGTGAGCCAGGCCTACGGGGTGTTCAACGAGCAGGCCGGCATCTCCAATCGGGGCACCTTCGCTGTGGACCGGTCGGGGATCATCCGGTTCGCCGAGATGAAGCAGCCCGGTGAAGCGCGTGATCAACGGATGTGGACCGATGCGCTGGCGGCGCTGACGGGTTGAGCGGTTTGGGCTCCCGGCGTTTGCGCGTGTAGCCTGCGCCGGGGCATAAGGGCGCGTAGCTCAGTGGTAGAGCTCTGGTTTTACACACCAGCGGTCGGCGGTTCGATACCGTCCGCGCCCACTAATATCGGTGGCGTTGCTGGGCCGAACGCCGTCGAGCAGGGATTCAATGCCGCGCGGCTTCCTGGGCTAGCTGTACCCGCGAGGTCAGGCCCAGCTTGGCGTAGATGTGGGTGAGATGGGCCTGGACCGTGCGGGGAGAGACGAACATCCGGGCCGCGACGTCCTTATTGCCCAGCCCCTCGCTAACCAGCCGTACGATCTCGAGTTCAGTGCGCGTCAGCGACGGCCAGCCGCTGCCGCCGCGCTTGCGCTCACCCCGACCGCGCCGAGCGTAGGCCACCGCATCCTGGGTGGAGAGCGCGGCACCTTCGGCCCAGGCGGCGTCGAATTCATTGTCTTCCATGGTATTTCGGAGCCCCGCTAGCTCGGCATCGTTGCCGGCGTCGAGAACTTTGAATCGCACCACCCCGGTGCGACGGCGCGCCGCATCCGCGGCGCCGAAAAGTCGCGCCGCGAATGCGCGGTTGCCCTCGCCAGCCGCGGCCATGGCAAGGCAGTCGAGCGCGTAGGAGACTACGAGGTCACCGCCGATGCGGTCGGCCAAGTCGAGCGCGTCATAGGCGTCGCGCTCGGCAGCGTCGAGATCGCCCTCGGCGATCCTCACACGCGCCCGGCAAGCGAGTGCCAGAGACTGACCGCCGCCCTTGGTCGCGCCGACCACGTCGTCGGCCCAGCGACGAGCCGCCGCGACATCGCCGCAAGCTAACGGGCCCAACGGCGCCCAGCTGAAGATGGACGAAATCTGCGGATCCAGGTTCGTCCGCTCCCGCGCCGCTTCATACGCTGCCCATGCCGACGATGCCTCACCAGCGGCCAAATGGGCTATCCCAAACGCGGCGTCGACCGCGCCTTGGTAGTACTCGAACAGTTCGGATGCGTGTCGGCGGGCCGAGTCCGCTGATGCCTTCGCCCCGTCCGTGTCTCCGGCATACGCCAACACGAACGCTTGCACCACCGAGATATACATCGAAGACATCGGATCGTGGTCGGCCCCACACTCCTCGATCAAAGTTCCGAAGCCTGTCGCCGCCCCATGTATGTCGGAGTAGAAGATCCGCACCCAGCCCAGCACGAAGCGGCATTGACGGGACACGAAGCTGTCACCGATGCTGTCGGCGATCCGGCGTCCCTCATCGGCGGCCGACTGAAGCGCAGCGATCGGCTCACCGACGATGAGACCTGAGATCGATTCCCACGCCCGCACTTGACCCAACCACCAGAGATCGTTCAAGTCGCGGGCAATACCGGCAGCTTCGGTGAAGTACTGCCGGGCCAACGGCGGGTTATAGGGAGCGCCCATCATGCCGGATGCGGTAAGCGCTCGGGCCACGAGCCCGCGGTCGCCGAGTTCACGTGCCATGGCCAGGATCTGTTCGGCGTCATTGAAGAGGTCGGCTCGACCCAGCGCCGAGAGCAGCATGGCTTTGTTCGCCGAAGCTCGTACCTGAATCTCCGAAACACCGGCGCTGTCGATGTTCGTTCCGGCGAGAGCGGCGTCTAGCCAGCCCAGTCCTTCCTGGATGCGGCCTCGGGTTAGCCACAACGGCTGCAGCGCGGAGGCCAACCTCAACGCCTGGTCGGAATCCGAGCTCTCCTGGCTCCACGCGAAAGCGGCTCGGAGATTGTCAATTTCGACTTCTGCCCGCTCGATGCGCTGTCGGTAATCCGCCGCCGCCGGCGCGTCGAGTAAGGCGGCCATCGCGGTGTAGTGGTCGCGATGTCGGCAGCGTATGTCGTTGCCCTCACGAGACTCGGCGAGCTTTTCGATGGCGTACTGGCGCACCGTTTCCAGCAGTCGATAGCGAGTGCCGCTCGGGGTGTCCTCGGCGATCAACAGCGACTTGTCGACCAGCAAGCTGAGCTGATCGAGCACTTGATAACGCTGGGTCTCGGCACCGCACGCCACGGCGCGGGCGGCGTCGAGATCAAAACCGCCGAGGAATACCGCCAGCCGTCGGAACAGAACCTGCTCCGGATCACTCAACATCGCGTGCGACCAGTCCACCGACGCGCGCAAGGTCTGCTGTCGGCGCACCGCCGTCCGTGCTCCGCCGGTCAGCAGACGAAACGCGTCATGCAGGCTGTCGAGGATCTCCCGTGGCGACAGCGCCCGGATTCGTGCGGCGGCAAGCTCAATCGCCAGCGGTAGCCCGTCCAACCTGCGGCAGATCTCGGTCACGGTTGCCAAGTGGTCGCCAGTGATGCGGAAGTCAGGTTTGGCCCGGCGGGCACGGTCACTGAACAACTCGATCGCTTCATCGGTCAGCGAAAGGGAAGGCACCCGCCAACTCACCTCGCCGGGCACCCCGATCGGTTCGCGGCTGGTGGCGAGCAGCGTCAGGGTGGGGCAGGTGCCCAGCAGGTCGGTGATGAGTTGGGCACTGGCGTCGAGCAGATGCTCGCAGTTGTCGAGCAGCAGCAAGGTATGACGGTCGCGCAAGAAACGCACCAGGACGTTCATTGTCGGTTGGCCGGGTTGGTCGAGGAGGCCTAGCGCGCGGGAGGCCGTCACGGGTACCACGTCGGGGTCGGTTATGGGTGCCAAGTCGACGTACCACACGCCATCGGCGAAATCGGTGGCTCGGTTGGCCGCGACCTGGACGGCCAACCGGGTCTTACCCGCACCGCCGGCACCGGTCAATGTGACGAGCCGATTGTCGGTCAGCGCCTCTGCAATG
>NZ_LZLE01000303.1 GCF_001673155.1 Mycobacterium sp. 1423905.2
GCCGCCCGCATGCAATCACGGGTCGCCCTGACCGAGTTGTTGACCCGGTGCCCGGATTTCGAGATCGACGAGGCCGGCATCGTGTGGTCGGGCGGCAGTTACGTCCGGCGCCCGTTGTCGGTGCCGTTTCGAGTGACGTCCTGATGGGCGGTGACTGGCTGGGCCCGCGGCGCATCGAGGTAGCCGCGGACCGGATCCTCGATGCCGCCGCGGGGCTGTTCGCCGAGCGTGATCCGGCCTCCATCGGCATGAACGAGATCGCCAGTGCGGCAGGCTGTTCCCGGGCGACGTTGTACCGCTACTTCGAAAATCGCGAGGCCTTGCGAACCGCCTATGTGCACCGCGAGACCTACCGGGTCACTGACGCGATCAAGCAGCAAGTGTCCGGCCTCGTCGATCTCGAAATCCGGGCACCGGGTCAACAACTCGGTCAGGGCGACCCGTGATTGCATGCGGGCGGCCGCGGCGCCCAGGCAGTGGTGCGCGCCGTGACTGAAGGTGAGGATGTTGCGGGGGCGGCGGGTGACGTCGAGTTCGGCTGCGTCCGAACCGTATTGGCGTTCGTCGCGGTTGGCCGATCCGTACAGCAGCAGCACCTTGCGGCCGGCGGGAATGGTGGTGTCGCCGACGGTGACGTCGCGGGTGGTGGTGCGCGCCAAGCCTTGCACCGGCGAGGTGAGCCGCAGCAATTCGTCGACCGCGTCGCGAATCAACCCCGGATCCTCGACCAGTAGTCGCCGCTGGTCGGGACGCTGGTGCAGCAGCGGCATGGAACCGCCCAACATGCCGGTAGTGGTGTCGTTGCCGCCGGTGACCATGGTGAAGGTGAACGCGAGCACCGACAGCGTGCCGGCGATGTCGCCGTCGGCGCCGACACCCGCGGCCACCAGGTGCGAAATGGTGTCGTCTTCGGGTTCGGTGCGCCGGCGTTCGATCAGGCCGGTGAAGTAGGCCATCATCGATCCGACCGCGTCGCCGACAGTCTCCAGCGCGCCCGCGATGCCGCCGTCGCCGGTGTTGGCCGCGACGATCGTGTCGGTCCACCCGTCGAATTGGGCTCGGTCTTCCTCTGGCACACCGAGGTAGTGGGCGACCACCATCGATGGCAGCGGCTTGAACAACTCGGTGACGATGTCACCGCCGCCGTCGGCCCGTAGCTTCTCTATCCGGTCGACGACGAAGGCCCGCACCTTGGGCTCGACCGCCTCGACCTGTCGCGGGGTGAAGCCGCGGGCCACCAGCTTGCGAAACTCGGTGTGCACCGGCGGGTCCTGCATCACCATCGGCGGATTGTCTTGCAGCCCAATCATTTCCAGGTCGCCGTAATTGACCGTCAGGCCTTGGGCGGAGGAGAACGTCTCGTGGTCGCGCGCCGCCGACCAGATGTCGGCATGCCGAGACAGCACGTAGTAGTCCTGGTCGGGACGGCCGGGCGGCACCACATGGTGCACCGGGTCGTGGTCGCGCAGCGCCCGGTACATCGGCCACGGGTTGGGCCAGGTCTCGGCGGTGGCGAGTTGGAACTCGACGGGTTGAGACAAAGTAGCGGGCATGTCTCATGGATACGACATCCGGCTCGAAATGTCAATCGCTGGACGTGCCTCCACGGCGTCGACAGTGAACAAGCGGCGGCGCGCACGCCGAAATCGCGCCCTGGACGCTCACTCACCGCCCAGGGCGCACACTCGACGTACACAGCAAGAAAGATCAGATCCCCGCGCCCGGATTCAGAATCCCCAACGGGTCCAGCGCCTGCTTGATCCGCCGGTTGAGGTCCATCACGTCGGGACCCAGATAGTCGCCCAACCACGGCCGCTTCAACCGGCCGACGCCGTGCTCGCCGGTGATCGTTCCGCCCAGCCCGACGGCCAGGTCCATGATTTCCCCGTACGCCACCTGGGCCCGCTCGGCCATCGCCGCATCGGCGGGGTCGAACACCAGCAGCGGGTGGGTGTTGCCGTCACCGGCGTGCGCGATCACCGAGATCATCAGGTCGCGTTCGTCAGCGATGCGCGCGATCCCGGTGACCAGTCGGCCCAGGGCGGGCAGCGGCACGCCGACGTCTTCCAGGAGCAGCGATCCCTTGCTCTCCACCGCCGGGATGCAGAACCGGCGCGCGGCGACGAACGCTTCGCCCTCGTCGGGATCGTCGGTGGAAAACACCTCGGTGGCGCCGTTTTCGGCGAAGACGGCGGCCATCACCTCGGCGTCTTCGGTGCCGGCCAACCCGCGTTCGTCCGAGCCGGCCACCAGCATGGCCGCCGCGGACCGATCCAGGTCCATGCGCAGCGTGTCTTCGACGGCGTTGATGGCCACCGAGTCCATGAACTCCAGCATCGCCGGACGCAGACGCGCGGTGACGCCGAGCACCGCGTCGATCGCCGAGGAAACCGACGGGAAGCTGGCCACCACGACACTCAACGCGTTCTGCGCCGGCATCAGCCGCAACGTCACCTCGGTGACGACGCCCAGCGTGCCCTCGCTGCCCACGAACAGCTTGGTCAAGCTCAGCCCGGCGACGTCCTTGATCCGCGGGCCGCCCAGCCGTACCGCGGTGCCGTCGGCCAACACCACCTGCATGCCCAGCACGTAGTCGGTGGTGACGCCGTACTTCACGCAGCACAGGCCGCCGGCGTTGGTGGCGATGTTGCCGCCGATGCTGCAGATCTCATACGACGACGGGTCCGGTGGGTACCACAGCCCGTGTTCGGCCGCGGCCTTCTTCACTTCGGCGTTGAACAGCCCCGGCTGACAGACCGCGGTCCGGGTGACCGGATCGATGGTGATGTCGCGCATCTTCTCGGTGGACAGCACGATCCCGTCGTCGACAGCGGTCGCGCCGCCCGACAGGCCACTGCCGGCGCCGCGGGTCACCACCGGCACCCGGTGCGCGGCCGCCCAGCGCAGCACGGTCTGCACCTCTTCGGTGCGCCGGGGCCGCACCACGGCCAGCGGTTTCCCCGCCGCCGGGTCCAACGCGCGGTCTTGCCGGTAACCCTCGGTCACCGCGGGATCGGTGACGACCATGCCCTCGGGCAGCTCGGCAATCAGCTCCGCCAGCACCCCTACGCTCACGGGCCGATCTTACGGCCCGGCACCGGCGACGAACTCCGGCTCGCGGTCCAGCTCCCGCAACGACGGCAACCGGACGCAGACCAGCCCGGCGAGCAGGATCGGCAGCGCCAGGGCGAAGAAGGTGGCCCGCAGCCCCGCCGCGTCGGTCAGCGGGCCGGCCAGCAACAACCCCAGCGGCCCGGCGGCGTACGCCAGCGACGTCATCACGCCGAACACCCGGCCCCGCAGGTGGTGCGGCGCCCGGGTCTGCATCACGTAGTTGTAGATGGGCTGGATGGGTCCGTAGACCAGCCCGATCAGCGCGCACAGCAGCAAAATGACCGGCAACGGCGGCAGCAGCGCGATCACCGTCGTCGCCACTCCGAGGGTGATCACCGCGGTCAGCATTATCGTGCGCCGGGACAAGATCTTCGACACCATGGCGTAGCCCAGAGCGCCGATCAGCCCGCCGATGGACAGCGCCATCAGCACCGATCCCAGCTGGGCCGGCTGGTGGCGGTCGGTGAAGTACTTGGGGAACAGCACGCTCTCCATGGGCAGGTACAGCGCGGTGACGCACAGGTCGGTCAGCGCCAGGACCCGCAGCACCCGCAGGCTCCAGACGAACCGCAACCCCTCGGCCACCCCGGACACCAACCCCTCGGGGCGAGTCGTGTGGTGCGGCTTGCCCGCTCCTTCCAGCCGCAGCGCGGCGATCGCCAGGATGGACAACCCGAAGGCCGAGGCGGTGAGCCACATGGTGGCGATGCCCCCGACCGTCGCGATCATCAGCCCGCCGATGCCCGGCCCCACCACAAAGCCCAGGTTGAGGATCGCCTCGTAGCTGCTGTTGACCGAATCCAGTGACCAGCCCGCCCGCGCCGCCGCCTCGGGCAGCATCGACTGCCGCGCGGTGATCCCCGCCGGGTCAAAGGCGGCCGCGCAGGCACCCAATGCGGCCAGCACCGCGACGTTCACGGCGTCGACACCCCAGGTCCAGGCCACCAGCGGGACGGCCGCCACCGCGGTGCCCGAGAGCGCATCGGTGACCATCGACACCCGGCGACGACCGAAATAGTCGACGGCTGTGCCGGCGACCAGGGTGGAAAACAACAGCGGTAACGTCGTCGCGCCGGCCACGATGGAGGCCTGCCCGGCGCTGCCCTGACGCTGCAACACCAGCCACGGGAACGCGACAATCGAGATGCCATCGCCCGCACACGCCGTCAGGGTGGCGAACAGGACCAGAATCGCCGGGCCTCGGCTGCTGTTGCTCATGGGAATCGGGGCTGAATCTAACGCCGAATCGGTGACCGAGACCACCGATTTTCCCCGGCCGGGCAGGATGTTGCTGTGCTCAAGCATCCCTTCACCGGTCAGAGCTTCGGTTCACCGGTTGCGCCCGGAACCGGCTGGCCCGGTGATCTCGCGACGGCGCAGACGCCAGTGGCCGCCGATGCGGCCGCGGTGTCGACGCTGGCCGCCCGGGTCGGCTCTATTCCGGAACTCGACGCGATGGTCAGCGTGTGCCGGGCCTGCCCGCGGCTGGTCACCTGGCGCGAGGAGGTCGCGGTGGTCAAACGCCGCGCCTTCCTCGACCAACCGTACTGGGGCCGGCCGGTCCCGGGATGGGGGTCCGAACGGCCGCGGCTGTTGATCGTTGGCCTGGCTCCGGCCGCACACGGCGCCAACCGCACCGGACGGATGTTCACCGGCGACCGGTCGGGCGACCAGTTGTACGCGGCACTGCACCGCGCCGGGCTGGTCAACCAGCCCACCAGTGTGCATGCCGCAGATGGGTTGCAGGCGAATCAAATTCGGATCACCGCGCCGGTGCGCTGCGCGCCGCCGGCCAACGCGCCGACGCCGCAGGAGCGGGTGACGTGCTCGTCCTGGCTGGAGGCCGAGTGGGGCTTGATCGCCGACCATGTCCGAGTGATCGTCGCGTTGGGCGGCTTCGGCTGGCAGGTGGCGCTGCGGCTGCCGCCGGCGGCCGGCCTCCCCAAGCCGCGCTTCGGCCACGGCGTCGTGGCACCGCTTACCGACGGCGTGCGTTTGCTGGGCTGCTACCACCCGAGCCAGCAGAATATGTTCACCGGTAGGTTGACTCCGGTGATGCTCGACGACGTCTTCAGGAACGCGAAGAAGCTGGCAGGGATCAAGTGAGAGACGTTCTGGTATCCGGCGCCAGCGTCGCCGGCACGGCGCTGGCGTATTGGCTTGGCCGGCATGGTTATTCCGTCACTGTGGTGGAGCGTCATCCGGGGCTGCGGCCGGGCGGCCAGGCGATCGATGTGCGTGGTCCGGCCCTCACGGTGTTGGACGCCATGGGTTTGCTGGCCGCCGCCCGGGAGCGCAAGACCGGCATCCGCGGCGCCTCGGTCGTCGATCGCGACGGAAACGAACTGTCCCGGGACACCGAGTCCACGCCGACCGGCGGTCCGATCGACAACCCCGACATCGAGCTGTTGCGCGACGATCTTGTCGAATTGCTCTACGGCGCAGCCAAAGACAACACCCAATACCTCTTCGACGACAGCATCGTCAGCGTGGCCAACCGAGGCCCGGCGGTCGATGTGACGTTCCAGAATGCACCGCCCCGTAGCTACGACTTGGTCATCGGCGCCGACGGGTTGCATTCCAATGTGCGCAGCCTGGTGTTCGGCCCCGAAGAGCGTTTCGTCAAGAGGCTGGGCACCTACGCCGCCATCTTCACCGTGCCCAATTTCCTGGACCTGGACCACTGGCAGATGTGGCACTACGGGGACGTCAGCATGGCCGGGGTCTACAGCGCCCGCAACAACACCGAAGCCCGCGCCATGTTGGGCTTCATGGATTCTGACTTGCGCATCGACTACCGCGACACTGAAGCGCAATTGGCCGAGGTGGAGCGGCGGCTGGCCGACGACGGCTGGGTGCGCCCGGAGTTGCTGCGCTACATGCGGTCTGCGCCCGACTTCTACTTCGACGAGATGTCGCAGATCGTGATGGACCACTGGTCGATCGGCCGGGTGGCGCTGGTGGGTGATGCCGCATACTGTTGCTCACCGCTGTCCGGTCAAGGCACCAGCGTCGCGCTGCTCGGCGCATACATCCTTGCCGGCGAGCTCAAATACGCCGGTGACGATCACGGGCTGGGGTACACGAACTACTTCAAGCGGTTTCACGCCTACACCGAGCGCACCCAATTCCTGGCCACCGACAACATCCCCGGCGGTGCACCCATCTCACAGGAACAGTTCGAGCTCATCGTCAACTCGATCACGTTGATGAACTACTGAAGCCCCCCCGCCCGGGAACGTTCGCACGGCCGCATGCGTTGACGCCAACGTGCGACTTTCCGTCCTTGATCTGGTGCCGGTGCGAAGTGACCAGTCGACCAGCGACGCGCTGGCGGCCACGGTGGCGCTGGCTCAAGCCGCCGACCGCCTGGGCTTCACCCGGTACTGGGTCGCCGAACACCACAACATGCCGTCGGTGGGGGCCACCAGTCCACCGGTGCTGATCGCCTACCTGGCCGCCCAGACCTCGCAGGTGCGCCTGGGTTCCGGTGGAGTCATGCTGCCCAACCACGCACCGCTGGCGGTGGCCGAACAGTTCGCGCTGCTGGAGGCCGCCGCGCCCGGACGCATCGACCTCGGTATCGGTCGTGCGCCCGGCTCCGACCCGGTGACCTCCTATGCGCTACGCGGCGGGCGCGACGACCGAGACATCGAACACTTTCCCGAATACCTCGACGACGTCGCGGCGCTGATGAGCGCACGCGGAGTGCGGGTGCCGCTGCGGTCCGGCAATTACATCCTCAAGGCCACCCCGGCCGCGAGCAGCGAGCCGCGGCTGTGGCTGCTCGGCTCGTCGATGTACTCCGCGCATCTGGCCGCGGCCAAGGGGCTGCCCTACGTGTTCGCGCATCACTTCTCCGGCAACGGAACCGAAGAGGCGCTGGCCGTATACCGGTCCCGCTTCCAGCCCAGTGAGCTGGCCCCCGAGCCGGTGACGTTCCTGACGGTGAACGCCGCTGTAGCCGAAACACGCGAAGAGGCAATGGCTTTGATGCTGCCGAACCTGCACATGATGGCGCGGCTGCGCACCGGACAACCGTTGGGCCCAGTGCAACTGGTGGAGGAGACTCAAGATGACCAACTCACCCCAGAGCAGCAGCGCATCGTCACCGGTGGTTTGGAGCGCGCCGTCGTCGGCGCACCGGCCGAAGCCGCCGAACAACTACACCGGCTGGCCGATCGATTCGGCGTCGACGAGGTGATGGTCCATCCGGTCGCCTCGGCGCACCGCGGTACCGATCCCGCGACCGCACCCGCGCGCGTCGACACCCTCGAGTTGTTGGCCAAAGAACTGTTCTAGACCGGCCTCAATCCGACACCGCCTGCGGCGACGGACGCCCGGCCGCTGGTGCCGACCGGCCGATGATCCACTCGCGTAAGTCCTTGGCCGGCAACGGCGGGCTGTGCACGAAGCCCTGGGTGATCGTGCAGCCGTACTGGCGCAGTTTGCTCAACGTCACCTCGTCTTCGACGCCTTCGGCCACCAGGTCGGCCCCGAGGCTGCGGGCCAGCGCCACCGTGGATCGCACGATCGCCACCGAGCGCGGGTCACTGGCCAGTCGGCCCACGAATACCCGATCGAGTTTGAGCTCGTCGACCGAGACGTCCTGCAGCCGCGCCAGCGACGACCAGCCGGTGCCGTAGTCGTCCAGCGAAATCCGAACTCCCAAGCGCTGCAACGCCGCCACGGTGTTGCGGGAGCGCACCGAGTCCACCAGCGTGCTCTCGGTGATTTCGATGATCAGGGTCTTGGCGGGCACGTCGTGGTCGCTCAGCAGGCGCTCGATCGTGCCCACCAGATCGAGGTCGAGCAGATTGGTCGTCGACAAATTCACCGCGACAGTCAGCGGCATGCCGTCGGCGCGCCAGGATTGGGCTTCGGCCAGCACCATGCTGAGCGTGCGATAGGCGACCTTGCGCATGAGCCCGGCGCGCTCGGCGGCCGGCAGGAACTCCTCTGGAAGCAGTAGGCCGCGGCTGGGATGGTGCCAGCGCAACAGCGCCTCGACGCTATGCACGCCATCGTCGCTCGCGTTGATCTTCGGCTGGTAGTGGCACGTCAACTCGTCACCGCTGGACAGGGCGGCGCGTAATTCCTCGATCAGGTTGGGGTCGTTGTCGCGATACAGCTCGTACGTCGAGTCGTACACCGCCATCTTGCTACTCACCGATTTGGCATGTGGCAGTGCGGTTTCGGCTCGGCTCAGCAGCTCCTGCGGGTGATCGCAGTGATCGGGACACAGCGCAATGGCGATGCGAGCATCGACCTGGACGGTGATGGGGTCCAACGTGAACGGTTCGCTGAGGGCCTCGAGCAGACGGCCGGCCTGGGCGCGCGCCGCGACCAGGTCCGCTCCTTCGGCCAGCAAGATGGCGAACGCGTCCTCTCCGACGCGGGCCAGGAAATCTTCGCGACGGACGTTGTTGGACAAGCGGTTCGCGACATCACACAACAACTGGTCGCTGAAGTGGTGGCCGATCGAGTCGCTGATCTCCCGAAACTCGTAGAGCTCCAACAGCAACAGCGCTCGCCGTGCCGGTGTTCTGGTCGACAACGACGGACTCACCGGTGCGGTGGTCGGCACCGTCGTCAACGCGGTGGCCAGCGATCGCCGATTCGGCAGCGAGGTCAACTCGTCGGTCATCGCGCTCTTGTGACTTTCGGCCAGCACGCTGACGTCGCGGAAGGTGAATGAGAAGCGCGCGGCGACGGCCACCAAACTCAACGCCGCCAGCGTCGCCGCCAGTCGTGAACTCGGCCCCGCCACGGTGACCCCAAGCGCGACCACGGTGCACGCGACCGGTGCGGCGTACGAGCCGAGTCCGCGCTTGGGCGTCGGCGGTGTCGAGGAGCGCGGCGCCCAGGAAGCCATCGCCACCAGCAACGCCGACAAGGGCCATCCGACATCGAGCAAGGTGCCGGCCCGATAGTCACCGGCTGAAGTCTCGAACAGATACCGCGTGTCGGCCAGCGCGACGAGGATGAATCCGGCGGCCAGTACGCCCCAACGCAACTCGTGGCGCCACCCGAGAATCGGCAGCATCCCGGCGGCCAGCGCCAGCAGCACCAGGTCACCCCACGGGTAGACCAGTCCGACCAAAACGGTGGCCGGTGCCCGCAGCGCCGCAGCGTGGACGGGGCCGGCCGCCAGCGCGGCGGCCACCGCCGCCGCCGCCAGCCCGCACACCAGCGAGTCGAGCCGCAGCGGAATCGGAACCCCTTGCAGGCGCGCCCGCATGAGCAGCAACAAGCCGGCGTAAGCCAGCGGATAGAAGGCGAGATACAACGGGTCGGCGGCCGACGGCGACTGACCGTCCGGCACCCACAGGGTGTAGACGACGTCGCCCAACGCCGAGATGGCCAGGGCGGCCGCAATCAGGCTCCACGCCAACCGGTCCGCGGCGACCCGCGCGGCCCGCAGCCCGACCAGCAAGGCCGCCGCGGCGTTCAAGATCGGGTAGAGGATGTCGACGAAGAAGGTTTCGTAACGGGCATGGTCGTCCAGCACGCTCGACACCGTGAAAGCCGACACGCCCAGGGTCACTGCGGCGATCGCAAGCCGGATCGTCACGGGAGGCCACCGCACGCCATCGGCCGGTAGCTGCGCCCTCTCATCAGGTGCGGAGGTCACCTCGGCCAGGGGCCCCAGGGTTCGGGTGAGCACCGCGGCGGTATGCGCCGCGTTCCCCGGCGTGGAGTTACCGCTTAACGCGGTCGCTCCGCCGGCCGGCTGGGGCAAGGCGTACGGGAACGGGGCATCCGGCACAAAGCTGCGAATGCACTGTCCGCCTTCCCGTTTGGCCGCGTACATGGCCAGGTCGGCGTGCCGCAGCAGTTCGTCGACGGTGCATCCGGAGGTGGACGCGGCCGCGGTGAAGCCGATGCTCGGGCGAATGCTCAACGGGACGCCGTCGATAACGATCGCGGCGGTGAATGCGTCGAGCACCCGATGCGCTGCGGCTTGGGACTCCTCGACCGAATCTTGCAGCAGCACCGCGAACTCATCGCCACCGAGCCGCGCGACGGTGCCCGAGCTACCGACCGCGGTGGTGAGACGGCCCGCCACCCGGATCAGAAGTTCATCGCCGGCGGGATGCCCCAACGCGTCGTTGACCGACTTGAAGTTGTCGAGGTCCAGGCACAGCACCGCGATGGGCGCGCTGTCTTGGCGTTGATCGGCGACGGCTTCTTCCAGTCGGTGCAGGAAGTGGGCCCGGTTGGCCAGGCCGGTCAGGCTATCGCGGAACGCTTCTCGCGCGACCTCGCTCAACAGCTCCTGATTCTCGACCAGCACCACGAACTGCCTGGCCAGCACCGCCACGGCCAAAACACCCAGTGCGCCGAGCAGCGGGCCGTGCTCCATGTGGCCCATCGCGTGACCCAGCCCCACGGCGGTGGCCAACAGCAGCGGAAGATAGGGCAACCAGAGCCGGGCGCGGAACCCGATGTGTTCTCGCGAGGCAGCTGTGGGCGCCTCGTGGACACTGGACAGCCCGGCCACCGCCATCATTCCGAGGCCGGCCACTCGCCCCAGGGCGGCCAGGTCGCCGACGTGATAGCTGCCCATGCCGGTCTGGAACACCATGGTGATGTCGGCGATACCGACTGCGGTGATCCCGCCGGACAGCAAGCTTCGGCTCGGCAGATCGCCGGGACGAACCCGCGACAGCATCAGGATCCCCGTCGTCATGAGCACGACATCGGCGAAAACCTGGACCAGGGTCGCCGGTTGTGCGCCGCTGTCTTCGCGCAGCAGCTTGTCCAGGACGAACACCCAGGACACCACGAACAGCGACGTCGCCACGATGAGGCCGTCCAGCACGACGCGCCGATGACTGTGCCGCGACAGGTTCGACAACAGCACCAGGGCCGCCATGGCGCCGATCGGGTACAGCAGCAGCACTATCTCCCCTGCCGCCGGATGCTTGGCGTGATCCGCCTCGGGGCGCACGTCGTACCACGCCCAGATGATTTCGCCGGCCGCCCAGCCGAGCAGTGCCGTCAGCAACGCCACCCAGCCCAGCCGGCGCCGCGTTCCAGCCGTGCCGCGGGCGGCATACCCGGCGCAACCGGCGGCGAAGGTCACGCACAGCAGCGTGACCAGTTGGTCGACCGTCCGGCGACCGTCAACGGCCAGCCAGATCGGAGCGGTGGCCACCACCAGCAGCGCGACGACGTACAGTCCGACAGCCACCCAGCCCACTGGTGCGCGCAGCCCGAAGCGCTGCCACGGATTGCCCGTCCAGCGTGTCAAGATCGCTCCAGCCGGTTGGTGTGCTGCGGTGCCGGCCCGCGGTAGCAGAATAAGCCGCGTGCGCTCGTCGTGGCTCGGTTACCGCGGCGTCATGGCAAAGATCGGGATGGGTCGAGACGTCTTGCGCTGATAGTTGCTGTAACGGTCGGAGTTGTTCTCGTTGACCACCCGCCAGAGGCGCGGGTAGTCCGAGTCCTCCGGGGTGATGCGGCGGGCCCGCACCGCCAGCCGCTTCGGCCCGACGTTGATTTCGCAATCCGGGTGTTTGCGCAGGTTGTGGTACCAGCCGGGGTAGCGCTTCGCGCCGGCGTTCGACGCCACGATCAGATACGACTCGCCGTCGCGCGCGTAGGTCAATGAGTTGGTGCGGGGCTGCCCCGTTTTGGCACCCACGGTATGCAGCAGCAGGCTGGGCGGTACGCCCGGGATCTTGTGCCCGATGCGGCCATTGGTCTTCTGGTAGAGGGTGTCGTGCAGACGCAGCAGCCGGAAGGCCAGTCGCTGCAGCGTGACTCGTGTGCTCATGGGATCAGTCTTGCTGACTGGCGTCGATGCGGGCGAGCGCCTCCCGCAGCAACTGACCGGTGGCTTCGCGGTCCGGATCCCGTCGCACCAGCAGACCCTTGGCGACCGACAGCTTGTCGCCGTTGCGCCGCGGCAGCACGTGCAAATGGATGTGGTTCACCGTCTGGAAAGCCGCCCGGCCGTCGTTGATGCCGATGTTGGTGGCGTCGGCCAACTCGGTGGAACGGGCCGCCCGTGCGACCCGTTGGCCGATGGTGATCATGTCCGCCAGCGTCTGCGGCGGAGTGTCGGTGAGGTCCACGGTGTGCCGTTTGGGCACTACCAGGGTGTGGCCCCGGGTGAACGGGCGGATGTCGAGGATCGCCAGGTAGCCGTCGTCTTCGAAAATCCGGATGGCCGGCGCCTCACCGGCCGCGATCGCACAGAACACGCAGGACATAGCGCCACGGTAGCTGAGCCCGCGGCGAGGACCTCCGCAACGCCGGCTTCGGGTCGGGATACGCTGCGGCAGTGGACGCTCGCGAGTTGGCCTTCCTCGGCGCCGCCGCGCAGGTGCAACTGCTGGCCGACGGCGACATCACTGCGCCGATGCTGCTGGAGACCTATCTGGAACGCATCGAGCGGCTGGACAGCGAATTGCGCGCCTACCGCGTCGTGCTCTACGACAGCGCCCGCCAAGAAGCCGAGGTTGCCCAGCAACGCCTCGACGACGGTGAATGCCGGCCGCTGCTGGGTGTCCCGATCGCCATCAAGGACGACGTCGACATCGCCGGCGAGGTGACGACGTTCGGCAGCGGCGGACATGGTCCGGCCGTCACGGCCGACGCCGCGGTCGTGCGCCAGTTGCGCGCGGCCGGCGCGGTCATCATCGGCAAGACCAACGTGCCCGAACTGATGATGATGCCCTACACCGAATCGCTGACCTTCGGTGCGACCCGTAATCCATGGCACGCGGGCCGCACACCGGGCGGCAGTAGCGGTGGCAGCGCGGCCGCGGTCGCCGCCGGGTTGGCCTCGCTGGCGTTGGGATCCGACGGCGGGGGCTCCATCCGCATCCCGTCGGCATGGTGCGGCCTGTATGGCCTGAAACCGCAACGCGATCGAATCTCGTTGGAGCCGCACGACGACGCGTGGTACGGGCTGAGCGTCAACGGGCCGATCGCGCGGTCGGTCACCGACGCCGCGCTGTTTCTGGATGCGACGACCACGCTGCCGGGTCCCGAGGGCGAGTTCGCCGCCGCGGCGCAGCGTGCCCCGGGACGGCTCCGGATCGCTCTGAGCACAAAGACTCCAACGCCGTTTCCGATCAGGTGCGGTAATGCTCAGCGCGCAGCGGTGCACCAGGCCGGTGCGCTGCTGCGCGAACTCGGCCATGAGGTCATCGTGCGGGATCCGCCGTACCCGACCGCCCAGATCTACGCCAACTTCCTGCCGCGGTACCTACGCGGCATCAGCGATGAAGCCGACGGGCAGGCGCATCCAGAACGTCTGGAACCGCGCACCCGCAACATGGCCCGGATGGGTTCGGTTTTCTCCGACCGGCGCATGGCGGCGGTGCGGGCCGCGGAGTCCGCTGTCAGCAGCCGAATTCAGTCGATCTTCGACGACGTCGACGTCGTCATCACCCCGGCCACCGCGGCGGGTCCGTCGCGCATCGGCGCATACCAGCGTCGTGGCGCGCTGTCCACGTTGCTACTGGTGGGTCAGCGAGTTCCCTATCTGCAGGTATGGAACATGACCGGCCAGCCCGCGGCGGTGGTGCCGTGGGACTTCGACGGGGACGGGCTGCCCATGGCGGTACAACTCGTCGGCCGGCCTTACGACGAGGCGACGCTCCTGTCGCTTTCCGCGCAGATCGAGACGGCCCGCCCGTGGGCCCACCGCCGGCCTCCGGTGTCCTGAAATGGCTGTGGCGCAAGCTTTCTGATTCGATCCCAGCGGCGGCAGTACCGGTGTGCGAACCTTGATCGCGTGGACGAGAAGGTCGACATCGACGGGTTACTCGACGGATTGGCTGGCACCGCGCGCGCCGAGCGCGCCGAGTTGGTCGAGTGGTTGCTCGAACAGGGCATCACCGCCGACGAGATCCGCACCACCAACCCACCCCTGTTGCTGGCCACCCGCCACCTCATCGGTGATGACGGCAGCTATGTGTCCGCGCGCGAAATCAGCGAAAGCCACGGTGTCGACCTCGAGTTGCTGCAGCGGGTGCAGCGCGCCATCGGGCTGGTCCGGGTGGACGATCCAGACGCGGCCGTCCACATGCGTGCCGACGGTGAAACCGCCGCGCACGCCCAACGTTTCGTCGACGTGGGCCTGCATCCTGACCAAGTGGTCCTGGTGGTGCGAACGTTGGCCGAGGGCTTGTCACACGCGGCTGAGGTGATGCGGTACACCGCGCTGTCGGCAATCATGCGTCCCGGGCTCAGCGAACTGCAGATCGCCCAGGCGTCCAAGGCCCTGGTCACCCAGATCGCGCCGCTGTTGGGCCCGATGATTCAGGACATGCTGTTCCTTCAGCTGCGGCACATGATGGAGACCGAAGCGGTCAACGCCGGTGAGCGCGCGGCCGGCAAGCCACTGCCGGGGGCGCGTCAGGTCACTGTCGCGTTCGCCGATCTGGTCGGTTTCACCAAGCTTGGCGAGGTGGTGTCGCCCGAGGAACTCGGCCAACTCGCCAACCGCCTGGCCGACCTTGCCCGGGACGTCACCGAGCCGCCGGTGCGGTTCATCAAGACGATCGGCGACGCGGTGATGTTGGTCTGCTCCGACCCGTTGCCGTTGCTGGACACCGTGCTCAAACTGGTCGAAGCCGTGGACACCGACAACGACTTCCCGCGGTTGCGTGCCGGAGTCGCCTGCGGCATGGCGGTCAGCCGGGCCGGCGATTGGTTCGGTAGTCCGGTGAACGTGGCGAGCCGGGTCACCGCCGCGGCGCGGCCGGGCACCGTGCTGGTCGCCGACTCGGTAGCCGAGCACGTGGGCGACGACGCTGGGTACGGCTGGTCGTTCGCTGGGGCGCGGCGCCTCAAAGGCATCAAGGGAGAAACCAAGCTCTTCCGCGTCCGACGGGGCGACAGCTAAGAGCTACCGAGACATAGGGCAGGCCCGGAGGACTCTGAGGGGGCGTACTGACTCCGTCGTATGCGGGTCGACGCGGCCGGCTCTCACCCCGTTCCCCGGCACTTCGAATTGGTCACTTCCGGGCCTGCTTCGCTAACAAAATACAACGCCACCTAACCGCGAGCAACGGTTTCGGAGATCATCGAGAACCCCTCATTTCACCTACGGAGAACACTCTTTCGTTGCTCGTGTAACGGTGTAATCATGTAATCATGACACGCCAACACATGCATGGACGCCGTTACGGCCGCCCGGGAGGGTGGCAGCAGGCGCAACAACCCGATGCCAGTGGCGCGGCGGAGTGGTTCGCCGGACGCCTGCCGGAAGACTGGTTCGACGGCGATCCCACCGTCGTCGTGGACCGCGAAGAAATCACCGTGCTCGGCCGACTGCCCAACTCCGACAACGCCGAAGAAGCAAGCGCCGCGCGCGCTGAGGGCAGAGCGTCGCGGTTTCGCGAGGAGACCCGCGGTGAGCGGATGAACATCGCCGACGAAGCTCAAGCCCGCTACGGCCGCACGGTCTCCTGGGGCGTCGAGGTTCCCGCTGAAGGCGGCGCCAAGCGAATCCTGTTCACCCACATCGCCGTTCCGGTCATGACGCGATTGAAGCAACCGGAGCGCCAGGTACTGGACACCCTCGTCGACGCTGGAGTCGCGCGGTCCCGCGCCGACGCGCTGGCCTGGTCGGTCAAGCTGGTCGGCGAGCACGCCGAGGAGTGGCTGGCGAAATTACGCAGCGCCATGTCCGCGGTGGACGACCTGCGCGCGCAGGGGCCTGACCTGCAGAACTGAGGGTCAGCCCTGATTGACCTTGGCGATGATCTTGTCGGCGATCTGCGAACCTTGGTCGATGACGTGATAGCCGCAGGCGTTGACGTCGACGATCACGTTGTTCGCCACACTCATCGCGCGCTGGCACTCCCAGCCGTCGGCGCCTTCCTGGGTGTCCACCACCGTGATCTTGGGCGGGCTGCCCTTGACGTCGGCGAACGTCCACCGGTAGGTCTTGCCCTTGTTGGTGACGGTGACGGTCTTGCCGGCGCAGTTCTTCCACCGATTGGCCGACCTCTGCAGGAACGCCTTGGCTTTGTCGACCGACGGGAACGCCACCGCGGCCTGGTTGACCCAGTGGTCGTAGTTGTCGCCGGGTTCGGAGGAGACCAATCCGCTGATGCCGGTGTAACCCGACCCGGCGTATGCCGGAGACTGGCTGGTGTAAAGCGCGCCCTGACAGTCGGGCAGCGACACCGTGACGGTCGAGGTGTCCATCGACGTGATCGGTTTGCCCGGCTGCATGCTGGAGGACCCCATCACCGAGTTCACCTCTGAGGGCGACAACAGCAGCGAACTCAACCGGTCCTCGGCGATGGGCTTGGGCGGCGGCTTCGGGTCGGGCCGGGTGACCAGCCAGATGCCGACCCCGCCGACGACGAGCACCAACACAATCACGACGGCCGCGACGATGGGCCACGGATTACGCTTCCGAGCCGGGGGCATCGGATGTCCAGGGGCCCAGTGTGGAGGACCGCCGAGTTGTTGCGGCGGTGGCGTGCCGCCCCAGCCGCCGCCCGGGTAGTACTGCGGGCCGCTGACGGGTTGGGCAGGCGTGGGGATGGGGCCGCTCGGTGGGATCCACCCCGGCTGGCCGCCGGGCGGGCGTTGCTGGGGTATCGGGCCCGATGGACCGGCCGGCCCCGAATGGCCGGAACCGAGCGCGCCGGCGTACGGCGACTGCTGCACCCGCGCAGCGGGCGGCGGCGTGATCGGGGTCTGTCGTGGGGGAGGCGCCAGGGCGGTGGCCGGCAGGGTGGCGTTGGGAACCTCCGCCGGCGGCTCGTTGACCGTCGCTTCCTGGCTGCGGCGCAGGATGTCGGCGGCGTGGTTCTGATCGGGGTCGCTGAGCGCCTCATGCGCGGCTAGGGCTAGGTCGCCGGCGCTGGCGTAACGGTCTTCGGGCTTCTTGGCCATGGCGCGGGCGATGACGGCGTCGAATGCCTTGGGGATACCGGCCCGGGCCGTGCTGGGCCGCGGGATGGGATCCATCAAGTGGGCGGTGACCAGCGTCCCGGCACTGTCCGCGCGGTAGGGCGGGGCCCCGGTCAGGCACTCGTGCAGGACGCAGCCCAGTGCATAGATGTCGGCGCGATAGGTGACTTCGTCGTTCGAAAACCGTTCGGGCGCCATGTATTTCCACGTGCCGACCGCGGTGCCCAACTGGGTCAGCTTCTCGTCGGTGGTGGCGCTGGCGATGCCGAAGTCCACCAGATATGCGAAGTCCTCGCGGGTGACCAGGATGTTCTGGGGCTTGACGTCACGGTGCATGACACCGGCGGCGTGCGCGGCGTCCAGCGCGGAGGCGATCTGGATGACAATGGCTACCGCGCGGGGCGGGGTGAGCGGACCGAATCGCTTGAGCACGCTGTCCAGGTCGGTGCCTTCGACCAGGCGCATCTCCAAGAACAATTGGCCGTCGTATTCGCCGTAGTCGTGAATCGGCACCACGTGTGGTTCTTGCAGGCGACCGGCGATGCGGGCCTCCCGCTTCATCCGCTCCCGAAAGATCGGGTCCTTGCTGAACTCGGTGGACATCAGCTTGAGCGCCACGGTCCATTCCTTGACCGTGTGCTCGGCCTCGTAGACCTCGCCCATCCCGCCGCGCCCCAGCAACCGCGTCAAGCGGTAGGGCCCGAACATCGACCCCACGCGCGAGCTTTGCGCGTCGCTCATCGCTGATCCTCCCAGTCAACCCGCAGTGCCGCCGACACTATCAACACCTGCGGCGACGACCGCGTCGTTTCAGTCGTGGCCGGGTCTGCCAAACCTCACGTGCGGGCTTTGCGCTGCGGGTCGAGCTGACGCAGCCGTACCGCGATCAGCACGATCAACACCAGCGCCTGCACCGCGCACGCCGCGGCGGCCAGTACCCAGCTGCCGATCTTGTAGTCCCACAACGGGTCTTGCTCCCCACCCGGAATGGTCCTGCGCAAGTCGTTGAGGTCGACGGTCGACGCGCTCATCGCAAACGCCCACCGCGACGGTGACAACCAGGCCAGCTGTTCCAGCGGGACGCGGCCACGCACGCCGAACATGCCGCCGCACAGCACCAGTTCGGCCATCACCACCAGCACCAGCAGCGGCATGCCGCGGTCGGCGTTGCCGATCAGCGCCGAGATCAGCAGTCCGATCATCATCGAGACGACGGTCACCGCAACCACCGCCACGGCGATTTCCAGGATGGGCCAAGGTAGTACCACCGACTGGTCGGCGGGGGGCAGGAAGGCGGGTCCGAGGAAACCGAGGACCAGCCCCTGCACCGTCGTCAACACGGTGAGGACTGCCAGTTTCGACGCCAGATATGCGCCGCCGGAAAGGCCGATGCCGTGTTCACGGCGATAGATCGCCTGCTCCTTGACGATCTCGCGGATGGAGGCCGCACAGCCCATCAGCGCGCCGCCGATGATCAACAGCACCAGCAATTGCGCGGGCTGCGTCGACTTCTGTTCGATCGCTTTGGTCAGCGAAAGACCCGCCCCACCGGGGACGGCATGAGCGAACAGGCTCAACAGCAGTGGCAGCGCCAGCAGGAACACCGAGTACTGCCGGTCGGCGGCGATGACGGCCAAGTATCGCCGGCACAAGATCGCGAACTGGATGGCTGCGCTCTGCTGTGCTACCGGCTTGGTGGGTGCCGAGTCATGCTGCGGCGCAGGCTGGTTGGGGCGGGGTGCGATCGCCGCGCGTAGTGGTGAGGCGATGAAATTCGCGGTCCAGTCGGTGGTCGTGTCGTGTTCGAGCAGGGTGAACAAGTCCGCGTAGTCGCCGCAGTCGAAGTAACGCAGCGCCTGCTGCGGCGGACCGAAGTAGGCCAGCCGCCCCCCGGGAGCCAGGATCAGCAGCCGGTCGCACATGTTCAAATGGGCGATGTTGTGGGTGACCACCACCACCGAGCGGCCGTCGTCGGCCAGCGTCCGCAAGGTCTGCATCACCGACTTCTCATACCCTGGGTCCAGGCCGGAGGTGGGTTCGTCCAAGAACAACAGCGACGGTTTGGTCAGCAACTCCAGTGCGACGCTGGTGCGCTTGCGTTGTCCACCCGACAGACTGTCGATGCGCTGATCGGCCTGGGTGGCAAGCCCGAGTTCGTCCAATACTTCCTCGATGCGCTGATTGCGCTCTGCGGCCGAAACGTCCTGCGGAAACCGAAGACGCGCAGCATATTTCAGTGCCCGACGCACGGTCAGCGGGGTATGCAGGATGTCATCCTGCGGCACGAAACCGATGCGGTGCCGCAGCTCGGCGTAGTTGTCGTAGAGGTCGCGGTCGTCGTAGCGCACCGTGCCGCTGCCGGCGGGCTGAAATCCGGTCAACGCGCCCAGGAGCGTCGACTTGCCGGCACCGCTCGGGCCCACCACCGCCAGCAGACTCCGTTGCGGCAGAACAAAACTCACCCCTGAGAGCAGCACGCGACCCTGCTTGGTGACGACCCGCAGGTCGGTCGCCTGGTACGACACGTCACCGGTGTCGATGTACTCGACCAGCCGATCACCGGACAGGTGCAACAGTTGATGCCCGATGCCGACGATGTCGTTGCGCCCGATCACCCCCCGGCTGATCCGATTGCCGTTGACATAGGTGCCGTTGGCGCTGTGGTTGTCGACAAGCTCCCAGCGGTCATTCGAGCGTCGCAAGAGGGCGTGCCGACGCGACACCAGCAGGTCGTTGAGTACGACGTGGTTGTCGGGTGCGCGGCCGATCGTGACCACCACCTGGTCGATGGCGTGCACCGCCGAGGGGGAGCGCGAGACCGTCGTTTCGGCCTGACCGTCGGTGGACGGCACCGGCTCGGCCGACGGGGCTATCTCCACCAACTGTCCGGACGACGCCGAACCCAGCAATACCTGGACGGCGCCGCTGATCGGCAGCCGTTCCACCCGCCGGCCGTCGACGAACACGCCGTTGCTGCTGCGATTGACCAACGTCCACCCGTCCGGTGACGGCTCCAACACCGCGTGGTGCCGCGATACCCGCGGGTTGTCCAGACAGATATCGGTTTCGCTGGCCCGGCCGATGGTCCAGGCACGGTCAGCGGTGGTGCGCCAGGACCGACCCGCGGCGCACACCTGTAACCGCGGCGGCTCGGTCGCGTCGTCGGTGCTCACGAGTGCTTGGCCCACCACTTATAGAGCTGGTCGAGGGTGGGTCCCTGCGGGCTGCCCGCCACCAGGGCGTAGACCAGCGTTTGCTCGTTGCTCCACATAACCTGCGGCTCATCGCCTTTGTAGTTGCCGCACGCCAGTTGGCCCAGGACGGTGTTCGGGTCCTGGGTGTGCCACCACGTACCCGGTGAGGCTTTGCCGCCCGGGCAGCCGGCGAGGGTGAAAGTTCCGGTGAAGCTGGTGAACGCTTTCTTCAGCGCCGCTACGTCGGAGTACAAGCCGTACGCCGAGACGCGGGGCCCGTTGACCTCGGTGTTCTGTCCGCAGCTGACCGACACCAACGCACCGGGCATGGGGCGGCTATCCGGTGTGCAACTGCCGGCGGGATAGCCCGACGGCACCAGGCTCAACAGCCGGGCCTGGGCGGCCGAGCCGGTCGACGTCGGCGGGCTCGTGGTCGTGGTGGTTGTCCGGGTGCTGGTTCTGGTCGTCGTGCTGGTGCTCCTGCGACCGCTCGCGTTGTCGTCGCCGCCGTCCTTGGTGGCCGCCCAGATTCCGATCGCTCCGAGAATGAGCACCAGCACCAGCGCGGCGACGACGGTGACGATCAACCACGGGTTGCGGGGTCGCGGCGACGATTGAGGCAAGCCCGGAGGCAAGCCGGGGTTCCAGGCCGGTGGGCCGGCGAAGTGTTGCGGCGGGAGGGCCATCGGGGCCGGCGGTGGTGCCGGCGGACCGGGCGGCGCGGCGGGGTACCTGAGGGGTGCGGGTTGCGGCGGCCGCGGGTGCTGCAGGGTGGCCGGCTCGGCCGGCGGGGCCGGCAGCACGGCTTCCTGGCTACGCCGCAGGATCGTCGCGGCCCGGTTCTGGTCGGGAGCGCTCAGCGCCGCGTGCGCGGCGCGCGTCAGCTCGCCCGCACTGGCGTAGCGGTCGGCGGGCCGTTTGGCCATCCCGCGCGCAACCACCTCGTCGAGCGCGCCGGGGATACCGGAGCGGGCGCCGCTGGGCCGCGGGATGGGTTCCATCATGTGCGCGCTGATGAGTACCCCGGCGCTTTCCGACGAATACGGCGGGGAACCGGTCAGGCACTCGTACAGCACGCAGGCCAACGAATAGATGTCGGCGCGAAAGGTCACCTTGTCGTTCGTAAAGCGTTCCGGCGCCATGTATTTCCAGGTGCCCACCGCGGTCCCCAGTTGGGTCAGTCGCTCGTCTGCGGTGGCACTGGCGATACCGAAATCGACCAGGTAGGCGAAGTCGTCGCGGGTGACCAGGATGTTGGGCGGTTTGATGTCGCGGTGTGTCACCCCGGCTGCGTGCGCGGCGTCCAACGCCGAGGCGACTTGGCTGAGGATGGCCACCGCGCGCGGCGGGGCCAATGGACCGGATTGCTTGAGCATGGCGTCCAGGTCGGTGCCCTCGACCAGGCGCATCTCCAAGAACAGCTGCCCGTCGATTTCGCCGTAGTCGTGAATGGGCACCACATGGGGTTCCTGCAGACGACCGGTGATGCGGGCCTCACGCTTCATCCGTTCCCGAAACACCGGGTCGTTGCTGAACTCTCGGGACAGCAGCTTGACCGCGACCGTCCACCCTTTGCCGGTGTGTTCGGCCTCGTAGACTTCGCCCATGCCGCCGCGGCCCAGCGGCCGTTTGAGGAGGTAGGGGCCGAACATCGACCCTGCCCGCGAGTCGCGTGCCTCACTCACCGCTGATCCTCCCCAGCTAGCCCTGATACCGGCAACGCCCCGCCGGCGGCGGCTAGCACTGTCTCAATCGCGCTGCGCTCCAAACGCTTTCGCGATGCGTAACGTCAGCCGTACTTGCCCCACCAGGCGTGCAGATCCGCCAAGGTGACTGGGTCGCCGAAGGTGTCACTGAGCGTCAATTTGGCCTCATTGCTCCAGACGATGTTCGGATGGCCATGGTAGGTGCCGCAGGCGAGTTGGCCGGCGGTGACATTAGGCGACTTCTCGTAGTGCCAGCCCTCAGGCGATTTACCACCGTCAGGGCAGTCCGACAGCTCGATCTGGCCGATGTCGTTCTTGAAGGCCTGCTGCAACACCTCGACGCTGGGAAACAGCCCGTAGACCGCGTGGTTCGGGCCGCCCTGGTTGGTGTTCTGCCCGCAGCTGACCATGGCCACGGCAGTGGCCCAGACGGTGTCGGGCTTGGGTGTGGTCGGCTTACAGACGCCGGCGGGGTAGCCCACCGGCAGGTTGCTCATCAGCCGACTCTGGGCGTCACCGCCGGGCGTCGTCGAAGACGGCGTGGTGGACGTGACGCTGCTCGGCGTGGTGACCGGCGTAGTGGTGTCCTTGCCGTTGTTGTCGCCGCCGTCGCCCTTAGTGGCCAGCCATATCCCGATACCGGCGGCGACCAGGACGACCACCAGCGCCGCCGCCCCAGCCACGATGGGCCAGGGACTGCGCTTGGGAGCGGGTTGGTTGCTCTGGTTCCACGACGGCGGACCCCCGGGCTGACCGGGCGGCGGCCCACCCCAGCCGCTGCCTTGAAAAAACTGCGGGGTCTGCGTCGGCTGATTCGGGACGGGGCCGCTGGCCCATGCCGGCTGCGCCGGACGCTGCTGCGGGCCGGAACTGAACGGGTCTGCGCCGTACCCGGATTGCTGAGGAGGCGGCGCGGCCATCGGCGGTGTTCCGCTCGGGCGAGCCAGTTGCGGCGCGGCGGCCATGGTGCCGGGCAGCGTCGACTCCTGGCTGCGACGCAAGATGTCCTCGGCGTGGTCCTGATCGGGGTCGCTGAGCGCCTCATGGGCGGCCCGCGCCAAGTCACCGGCACTGGCGAAGCGATCTTCGGGCTTCTTCGCCATGCCCCGCGCGATGACGTTGTCAAACGCCCTCGGGATTCCCGCGCGCACCGTACTGACCTGCGGGACGGGGTCCATCAGATGCGCGGTGACCAAGGTCGTCGCGCTGTCGGCGCGGAAGGGCGGGGTTCCGGTCAGGGCTTCGTACAGCACGCACGCCAGGGCGTAGATGTCTGCCCGGTAGGTCACCTCGTCATTCGAAAATCGTTCCGGCGCCATGTATTTCCACGTCCCGACGGCGGTCCCTAACTGAGTCAGCTTTTCGTCGGTGGTGGCGCTGGCAATGCCGAAGTCCACCAGATAGGCGAAGTCGTCGCGGGTCACCAGGATGTTGGGCGGTTTGACGTCGCGATGCATGACGCCGGCGGCGTGTGCGGCGTCGAGAGCCGAGGCGATCTGGGTGATGATGGCGACCGCCCGGGGCGGGGTGAGCGGTCCGTACCTTTTCAGGACGCTGTCGAGGTCGGTGCCCTCGATCATGCGCATCTCGAGGTACATCTGCCCGTCGATTTCGCCGTAGTCGTGAATGGGCACCACGTGCGGTTCTTGCAGGCGGCCGGCAATGCGAGCCTCGCGCTTCATCCGCTCCCGAAACACCGGGTCCTTGCTGAACTCGGCGGTCATCAGTTTGACCGCGACGGTCCATTCCTTGACGGTGTGTTCGGCCTCGTACACCTCGCCCATTCCGCCGCGGCCGAGCAGCCGTTTGAGGTGGTACGGGCCAAACATCGACCCCACTCGCGAGTCTGGCCCGTCACTCATCGTTTGACCCTCCTCATACCAACCCGAATCCGCCGACACTATCAATCGCCGCAAATGATCGCATCGAACACAACCAACGGGTCCAGCAACCATGACCGTAGCCGGGCCGGTGAGCGCTTGCCAATATGACCGCGCCAAATTCGTCGGATCAGGCCGCTCGCAGCAACTCGGGTAAGCAGCCGATGACGTGGCCGATTATTGCGTTGTGCCGCATGGCGATCGTGTGCCCGAGTCAGTTCAGCCGTGCGCCTCGGCAGTGACTCGGAAGGTGAATTCGTGGTCGCAGATGCGGATATGGTCACCGTCGTTGAGGGTGGCCGCCGCCCGAATGCGTTGGTGCTCCACGTACACGCCGTTGGAGGACCGAAGATCGTTGATGATGTAGTTGGTGCCGGTGTCGACGATGACGGCGTGGTGACGGCTGACGTTGGGGCTGTCCAGGACGATGTCGTTGTCACTGAGGCGCCCGATGCGCGTCGCCGCCTGTCGCAGCGCGTAATCCCCGCCGGTAGCGATGTCGTGCAGGTAGGCGACGACACTCTGGCCGGGGGCCATCGTGCGCAGGTCGAGTGCGGTGACCGTGCCGACGGCGGTGACTTTCGCGTTGTGCTTGGCATCCAACGGTTCCTGCCGCAGGATGCGTTCGTTCAACGTGCGCAGGGTGGGGCCAGGATCGATGCCGAGGTCTTCGGCCAGCGTTGTCTTGACCCGGCGATAGGCGTTCAACGCGTCGGATTGGCGGTCGGTGAGGTAGTAGGCGGTGATCAGTTGCACCCACAGCGGTTCGCGGTACGGATGCTCGACGGTCAGCGCCTCCAACTCGGCGATGACACCTGAAGCGCGCCCGCAGGCGATCTCCGCCTCCGCTTTGGCCGTGTGAACCAGGATCTTGTCCTCGACGAGGGCGGTGGCGAACGAGTTGACGAACTGAAAGTCGCGCAGGTCATCCAGCACCGCACCCCGCCATTCCCGCAGCGCTGCCGACAGATGCCTACTGGCCTCGTCGAACCGGCCGACGGCGGCCGCGTGCGTACCCGCGTTCTTGGCCGCGACGAACCGACCCAGGTCACAGGTCTCGTCGGCGATACTGAGCCGATATCCCGGCGGTGCGGCCGCCAGCACAACACGGGGATCAATTCCCCCGCCGCCGAGCAGTTTTCGCAGATTCGACACATAGGAGTGAATGCTGGCTCGGGCGCCCGCGGGCGGCCACTCCTCCCACAGGGCGGTGATGAGCGCGTCGACCCCTACCGGTCGATTCCGGTTGATGACCAGCATGGCCAGCACCGCCCGCTGTTTGGGCGTGCCCAGAGGCACCAATCTGCCATCAATGGTCATCTCCAGCGGTCCGAGCAATCCGAACTGCAGACGTTTGTCCACCATCGCGCTACCAGCCATTCGGGTCCTCCGCGGCGTCAATTGCCAAGGTGCCAGCAAAGCCATTGTCGGTCATTGTGCTGGCAACGGCGCGGATTGGGTAGCAACTATGTCCCAACGGTTCACCTGCGGGATTCCTTGGTGACGGTCAGGAAGTTGTGGCTGGTGGCCCAGGCCTTGACGAAGACGTCCATCCGTACCTGCTCGTCGCGGCCGTCACGACTGCCGCTGTCGTTGAGGTGCACGATGCCATTTGCGGTGTCGACACCGGTGACGACAACCGCGTGGTCGGCGCGCGGTTTGCCGTCTTTGCCCGTGGTTTCGACCGGCCGATTCCAGATCATCTCGGCGTTCAAACCGACGATGACCGCGTGCCCGCCGCCCAGGTAGTGCTCGAGTGCCTCCATACCGGTGGCCACACCGGTCTGGCCCGCGGCCTCAGCGTCGGTGTTCACAGCGTCAATCCCGTAGTGCGACAGCAGCGTCGGCAGGTCGTCCGGGTCGGTGCCCATACCGGAATTCGGGTCGTTCTTGTCCGCCGGCTTGACGTAGACCGAACCGGGGTGAGTAGTGCTGGGCGTGGACTGGGCCACCTTGATGATTTCGCGTTCCGACGGCAGCTTGCCGGTGATCTGACCGACAACGTCGGCGCTGGACATGATCGCGCAGTCGTCGAAGTTCTGGTGACGCCAGTACTTGGCGACCGCTGTCGGGTCGCCGTACATGGTGCCGCCCGCGGATGCTGCTGCGGGGCTGGCCAATCCGACTGCGATAGCACCGGCGACGGTGGCGAAGATGGCGGTCTTGGCGGCGTTGGCGATCGTGGCCTTCATCGTCGTGTCCTTCTCTCGTTCCGCGGTGCGGAGGGATGTTGAGAAAAGGTTCTGACGGGGGCCTGTTCGTTATCTCAAGGAATTCTTGACGTGACTAATTGCAGGCCCAGGTGTCGATGTAACCGCCGCTGAGCTTGCTCAGCGCGTCCTTCATGGCGGCGCTCAGATCGGCGCCGGTGCCACCCTGGTAAGCGTGGTCCTTGGCGGCGACGGCACCGCAGGCGGTGAATGTGGTCAGCACTTTGCAGTCGGAGTAGCCGCAGGACTTGACGGCCGTCGCTTCGGCGGCCGCTCTGGTCGGGTAGGCGTAGGACCGGCCCCAGGATCCGTTGCCGGAGTAGGCGATTGCGCCGTAGGAGTCCGCGGCATGGGCTGCGGGAGCCAGCGCGACGGCAAGCACGGTGACGCTGGCCACGCGGGCGACGGACATCGCCAAGCGCCGGCGTGTCGTCATCGTCGTCATTGGTAGGTCCTTTCCGTGTGCCGAGCTAGACCGGTTTGGTGGCGGTGACCTGCTTGCCCCAATCGGACATCGTCAACGTCACCGAAGTGTCTGCGGTCGGGACGATCTGGATCTGCACCAGGTGCGACGAGCCGTCCGAAGCGGTCCAAATGGTGGTGGGGACTGTGGTGACGTTCTGATCAGTCAGTCGGGAACCGGCAAGGGTGGCGATGTCGTCGGCCGACGAGTCGCCGGTGATCTTGGTGGTGGCCACGCCGTTCATCTGCTGACTGCCTGCCACTGACCCGTTTTTGAGGTTGGTCAACAGATTGGCCAACCCCTTGTTGGGGTCGAGCAGCACTGACACGTTGTAGATGGAGGCGCCGTTGCCGAAGTCGGTGTACGAGCCGGGTTGACCCAGATCCGAGTAGAGATGGCCGTCGACGAAGACGAATCGGGCGTCTTCGCTGTTGCTGCCGACGAGCAGCGTCGCGACGCCGGTGGCAACGGTTTGCGGCGTGTTGGAGATGTCGCCGTCGAGCTTGGTCACCCGGAGGTTCGCGACGTCGCCCTGCACGGTGAGGTTGACGTGCATCCCGGTGACCTTGCGCATCACGTCGGCGGCCTGCTTGAGCAGCGTCGCTGCCTCCCCACTGGTGGCGGTGGCGGTGGCGCTGGACGACTTGGCGCCCGTCGGCCCCGGGTTGCCGCAACCGGCGACCACACAAACGACAGCAAAGGCGGCCAGGCCGGTCAGGAGGGTTCGAAGCTTCATCGACATCTCCTTAGGTTGGTCGACGAACCCCGAGCTTAGTGAGGTCTCCATTGCCGATCCGGGGCACTCCACGACGCAATGCGGGGATCCCGATACCGGGATCCCCGCACGCTGGTTGGGACGATCAGGTCAACTGGCTGGCGTACTGCGGGCAGTACGCGTTGGTGGCGTTGACGACCAAGTAGGCGGCCTGCTTCGAGGTGAGGTCGGTGTGGTTGAGCACGTCCTTGGCAACTTCGGTGCCGGACTTGCCGCTGGCCAACTCGCTGCAGACGTGATGGCCATCCTGGGCGGCGGCCTGCGGTGAGGAGAAGGTCACCCCGACCGACGCCATCCGGGCGATGAAGGCGTCGTCGGTGGTGCTGGCCCCCGCAGCACCGGCGGTCGCGACGGCGATGCCGACAGCGCCCGCGGCGAGTGCGGTGGTGATGCCTGCGGTGATGCGGGGAGAGAACATTGCCCTGATCCTTTGTTTCGTAGCGTGTCGTTGGACAAGCTCAGGTTCAGGCGGCCCGCTCGGCGGATCCTTGGAAGATTCTTGGCGGCCGGGCTGCAGCCGTTAAGCGCGGGTCATCTCGTAGTAGGCGCCACGGCGGGCCAGCAGTTCGGTGTGACTGCCCTGCTCGACAATCCGGCCGGCCTGCATCACCAAGATACGGTCGGCGTCGTGGATGGTCGAAAGACGGTGCGCGATGACGAAACTCGTTCGGTCTCTACGCAATTCGCACATCGCGCGCTGGATCAGCGCTTCGGTACGGGTGTCGACCGAGCTGGTGGCTTCGTCGAGGATCAGCAACTGCGGTCGGGCCAGAAACGCCCGCGCGATCGTGATCAGCTGTTTTTCTCCGGCGCTGACGTTGCCGCCGTCGCCGCTGATGCGGGTCTGGTAGCCCGCGGGAAGGCTGTGCACGAAGCGGTCGACATAGGCGGCCGTGGCGGCCCGCACGATCTCGTCGTGACTGGCGTCCGGCCGCCCGTAAGCGATGTTCTCTTCGATCGTTCCGTCGAACAACCAGGTGTCTTGCAGCACCATGCCGATTCGAGACCGCACCGCGTGCCTGCTCAGCGACGCGATATCGATGCCGTCGAGCAGGATGCGGCCGGAGTCGACGTCGTAAAAGCGCATGAGCAGGTTCACCAGCGTCGTTTTCCCTACGCCGGTCGGACCCACGATCGCTACCGTGCTGCCCGGTTCGGCTATCAGGGACAGATCCTGGATCACCGGATGCCCAGGGCGATACGAGAAGCTGACGTGTTCGAACTCGACGCGTCCGGCAGTCACCCGGTCCTGCTGCGCCGCCCGCTCGGGGTCGGGGGACTCTTCGGGTTCGTCGAGCAGGTCGAAGACTCGTTCGGCGCTGGCCACTCCCGATTGCAAGGTGTTGTACATCCCGGCGACTTGACCCAGCGGCGTATTGAATTGGCGGACGTACTGGATGAAAGCCTGGATGCCGCCGAGGGTGATCTGGCCGCTGGCGACCTGAAGGCCGCCGATGACGGCGACCGCGACGTAGCCCAGGTTGCCGATAAACGATGTCGCCGGTGCTACCAGGCCGGAGAAGAACTGCGCTCCGAAGCTGGCGCGGTAAACGTCGTCGTTCAGTTTGCCGAACTGCTCTCGGGCCGCCGCCTGGTGGCCGAAGGTCTTGACCACCGTGAACCCGCTGTAGGTCTCTTCGATATGTGCGTTGAGCCGCCCGGTGCTGGCCCAGTGCGCGGCGAACAGCGGTTGGGAGCGACGCGTGATCGCACGGGTCGCCAGCAGCGACAACGGCACCGTCAGCACGGTGATGAGGGCTAACAGAGGCGAAATCCACACCATCATCGCCAGCACCGAGATGACCGTGAGGACGGAGGTGACGAGTTGGCTGATCGTCATCGACAGCGACGACTGCATGTTGTCGATGTCATTGGTGACTCGGCTGAGCAACTCACCACGCTGCCGTCGGTCGAAGGAGGACAGCGGAAGCCGGTGCAATTTGTCCTCGACGTCGGAGCGCAACGCGGTGATGGTCCGCTGCACGACACTGTTGAGCAGTCGGGCCTGCGCCCAAATCAAGCCCGCGGCAATCACATACAACACCAGCGCCAGGGCCAGCGTGCGCAGCACCGCGCCGAAGTCGACGCCGCGGCCGGGCACCACGTTCATGCCGGACAACAAATCGGCGAAGGCGTTGTCGCCGCGAGCGCGAGCGGCGGCGACCGCTTGGGCTTTGGTGATGCCGGGTGGCAGTTGACGACCGATCACGCCGTTGAACAGCAGGTCGGTGGCGTGGCCGAGGATCCGTGGTACGACGACGCCGACCGCGGTGCCGGCAATGCCCAGGATGATGACGGCAAAGCTCAGACGGCGCTGCGGCGCAAGCCGTTTCACCAGTCTGGTCGCCGACCCCCAGAAGTTACGCGACCGCATGTTCGGCGGCGCCGGGGCCGAGCCGCGGGCGCGGGCGGTCATCGGGGCGCTCACCAGGGGCCACCGACGCTGGCGCCCACCGATTGCGACGCGGCGAACTCGGCATAGGTGGGGCACTGGGCGAGCAACGCCTCGTGACTGCCGGCGCCCACCAGCTTTCCGTTGTCGACGACGATCACCTGGTCGGCCTGTGCGGCGGTCGAAATGCGTTGCGTGACAACGATGACGGTGGCGTCCTGGCTGACGGCGCGCAGCGCGGCGCGCACCCGCGCGTCGGTGTGTACGTCGAGGGCCGAGAACGCGTCGTCGATCAGATAGATCCGCGGCCGGCGGATGACGGCTCGGGCGATCGCAAGGCGTTGCCGTTGTCCGCCGGAAACGTTGACGCCGCCTTGGGCGATGGGCATCTGTAACCCGTGGGGGCGCACGAAGTCGTCGGCGGCCGCCACGCGCAGCGCTTCCCACATCTGTTCGTCGGTGGCGTCGTGCTTGCCGTAGCGCAGGTTGTCGGCCACCGTGCCGGAGAACAGGAAGCCGCGTTGAGGGATCAGACCGATCGCCGACCACAACCGCTCGGTGTGGTAGTCACGGACGTCGATGCCGTCGACCAGCACGGCGCCGTCGGTGACGTCGTAGAGCCGGCAGATCAGCGAGATCAGGGTGGACTTGCCGGAGCCGGTGCCGCCCACGATCGCCGTCGTCGTGCCCGGTCGCGCGGTGAACGAGATGTCGTGTAGCACAGAGGCATCGGCGCCTGGGTAGGTGAACGCCACCGCGTGCAGTGCGACGACGCCTTGGATTGCGCCGGACGGATATTTCGGGTCCGGGGGGCTGTTGACGGCGGCCGTGGTGCGCAGTACTTCGGTGATGCGGTCGGCGCAGACCGACGCGCGCGGCAGCACGACCAGCGTCATGGTCGCCATCAGCACCGCCATGAGTATCTGAGCGAAGTAGGACAGGAAGGCGATCAGCGAGCCCACCTGCATCTGCCCGCGATCGATGCGCAGTCCGCCGAACCAGATCAGTGCCACGCTGGAAACGTTGATGGTCAACGTGGTCACCGGCAGCATCAGGGCTTGCCAATTGCCGGCCGTCAGCGCCGTGTTCGACAGCGCGGTGTTGGCCTTGGCGAACTTCTCCTGCTCGAATTGTTCGCGGGTGAAGGCACGGACCACTCGCACGCCGGACAGCTGGTCGCGCAGCACGCGGTTGATGCCGTCGATCAGCCGCTGCATGTTGCGGAACAGCGGCAGCATGTGCGTCATGACCCGGTAGTTGGCCGCGGCCATGACCGGCACGCTCACCAGCAGCAGCCAAGTCAGCGCCGCCTCCTGGTGGAGGGCCATGACCACCCCGCCGACACACATGATGGGCGCGGTGACCAAGACCGTAGCCGTCATCTGCACCAGGAACACGATCTGCCGTACGTCGTTGGTGGTACGGGTTAGCAACGTCGACGCGCCGAAGCGGGCGGTCTCTTGCTCGGAGAAGGTGATGACGTGTTCGAACATTGCGGCGCGCAGGTCGCGCCCGAATCCGGTGCCGGTTCGCGCGCCGAAGTAGGTGGCGCCGACGGCGCAGAGCACTTGGAACCCGGTGACCGCGAGCATCACCACGCCCAGTCGGACGATGGCGGCGGTGTCACCTTTGGCTACGCCGTCATCGATGATCGCCGCGTTGATCGTAGGTAGGTACAGCGATGCCAGGGTGCTGACCAGCTGCAGCACCATCAGCACCGCAACCAGCCGTCGATACGGCCGGATGTACTGGCGCAGCAGTGCCAGGAGCATTGGGTAACTGTCGCACATCGGGCCGTCTCGGTGCCCGGTAGCTCGCGACCGCCGCCGAGTTGGCATCAGGCGCCGAAACGCCTGCTCAGGTGGCGTGTCGGTGGTTGACCCGCAAGGCTGCCGCTACAGTGCATCGTGTGACCAGCAGTAGGAGAGGCAGCCGTGCGGCGTAATGTGACGACGCTGGCCCTGGCCGTGTCGGCGTTGATGGCGTTCAGCCCGGCGGTCGCGGGGTGCTCCAAGTCTGGCGGCGACAATCCCGGGGCGAGTGCCTCGTCCACGGCTAATGGCTCAGAGGGCCGGCACGGCCCGATGTTCCCGCAGTGCGGGGGTGTCAGCGACGAGACGGTCACTCAGCTCACCAAGATCACCGGGCTGATCAATACCGCAAAGAACTCCGTGGGTTGCCAGTGGCTGGCCGGTGGGGGGATCTTGGGTCCGCACTTCTCCTTCTCCTGGTATCGCGGCAGCCCGATCGGGCGCGAGCGCAAGACCGAGGAGCTGTCGCGCGCGAGTGTCGAGGACATCAACATCAACGGCCACGGGGGTTTCATCGCCGTCGGGAACGAGCCCACGCTCGGTGATTCGCTGTGTGAGGTCGGCATTCAATTCCAGGACGACTTCATCGAGTGGTCGATCAGCTTCAGTCAGAAGCCGTTCCCGCCGCCGTGCGACATCGCCAAAGAACTGGCCCGGCAATCGATTGCGAATTCAAAATGAGGCGTGCAGGAGGACGGGTCGTCCTGGTCGGGATCGCGGCACTAATGGCAGTGCTGGTGGTGTTGACCGGGTGTTCGAGGTCGGTTTCGGGCACCGCGGTCAAGGCGGGTGGAGGCGGCGTTCCGCGTAATGACAACTCCGAGAAGCAGTATCCGAACCTGCTCAAGGAGTGCGAGGTGCTGACCACCGACGTGCTGGCCAAGACCGTCGGCGCCGACCCGCAGGACATTCAGAGCACGTTCGTCGGGGCCATTTGCCGGTGGCAGGCGGCGAACCCGGCCGGACTGATCGACATCAGCCGGTTCTGGTTCGAGCAGGGCAGCCTGAGCAACGAGCGCAAGGTGGCGGAGTACCTGAAGTATCAGGTCGAGACCCGCCAGATTCAGGGCATCGACTCGATCGTGATGCGACCCAACGATCCGAACGGCTCATGCGGTGTCGCCAGCGACGCGGCCGGAGTGGTCGGCTGGTGGGTCAACCCTCAGGCACCCGGGATCGACGCCTGCGGCCAAGCGCTCAAGTTGATGGAGCTGACGCTCGCCACCAACGCCTAACGCGGCACGTGGAAGCCGATCAGTGTGGCGCCGCCGGGTTCCAGATCGCCCCACCGGCCGGGCACGCTGAGCACCGCAATGCCCGACGTTGGAAACTTCTCCGAGATCCGTTCTGCCGCTTGGAGGTTCGATCCGTCGCGGCCGCACAGGATGAGCGCTAGCGAGGACGTCGTCGGTTCGTGTCCGACAACGAGCAGGGCCGAGACATCGTCTGCTACCCGGTTGATCTCCTCGATCACCATGCCCGGCGTGGCGCCGTAGAGCCGTTCGGTATACCGCACCGAAGCGTCAACCCCGCTGCGCGCCAATGTTTCTCGGGTACGGGTGGCCGTCGAGCACAGCACGCCATCAATCGGCGGAACGTTGGCGCGCAGCCACTCGCCGGCCAGCCCCGCCTCCCGGATTCCGCGCCCGGCCAACGGCCGCTCATGGTCGGCGACACCGTCCGGATACGCCGACTTGGCGTGCCGCATCAGCACCAGAGTTCGCTGTCCTTCCATCGGCCTCACGTTAATCCACTGTGTGATCTATGCCGCGTCCTCCTCCTCGTCGTCGTCGCCGTCCGCCTCGTCGTCGCCGTCGCAGAGCAGTTTTTCTGGGTGGTGGTAGGTGTTGGTGCGGGGTTGGCCGTAATCGAGGTGGGGTGGGGGGATCCATTCGGTGTCGCCGTGGGTGTTTTGACGGGTGAGGTAGCCCTTTTCGGCCAGGGCGTGGTCGCCGCCACAGGCGAAGGTCAGGTCGTTGATGTCGGTGGTGTGGCATTGGGCATAGGGGGTGACGTGGTGGACTTCACAGTAGTAGCCGGGGACGTCGCAACCGGGGGCGCTGCAGCCACGGACTTTGCTGTACAACACGATTCGTTGCGCGGGGGAGGCGAGGCGTTTGGTGTGGTAGAGCGCTAGGGCTTTGCCGCGCTCGAAGATCGCCAGATAGTGATGGGCGTGGCGGGACAGCCGGATGACATCGGACATGGGCAACAGGGTGCCGCCTCCGGTCAGGCCTTTGCCGGCGGCGGCTTCGAGCTCGCGCAGGGTGGTGGTGACGATGATCGAGGCGGGCAGGCCGTTGTGCTGGCCCAGGTTGCCGCTGCACAGCAGGGCGCGGCAGGCGGCCAAGACACCGTCGTGGTTACGTTGGGCCGCCGAGCGCAGGTCGCCTTTGATGCCTTGCTCGGACGGCGTGCCGCTGACGCACGGTGTTTCGTCGTCGGGGTTGCACATGCCCGGCGCGGCCAACTTGGCCAGCACCGCTTCCAGGGTGGCGCGGGCTTCAGGAGTCAGGTAGCCGCTCAACCGCGACATCCCATCGACGTCTTGCTTGCCCAACATCAGGCCGCGGCGGCGGGCGCGGTCGTCGTCGGTATAGTCCCCGTCGGGGTGTAGGCAGTCCATCAGCCGCTCGGCGAGCTTGGCCAGCTGATCGGGCCGATACTGACCGGCCAGCTGGGCGAGGTGGGCTTCGGCTTTCTCCTCGGTCTCTACATCGACATGGGCGGGCAGCCGGTGGAAGAACTCGCGGATCACCCGCACCTGGCCCTCACCGATGCGGCCCTCGCGTTGGCCGTGGGCGGTGGCGCTCAATCGCGGCGCCAACACCTCCCCGGTCAGCGCGCGCCGCTCACCGAGGTCGGCGGCTTCCCCGATGCGCCGGTTGGCTTCCGCGCGGGTGATCCGCAACCGGGCCGCCAACGCCGCGGGCAACCGACCACCCAGTTCTTCCTCGCTGGCTTGGGCGACAAGCTGGTTGATCAATTCGTGCCGCGCCGCGGGCAACCGGCGCGCCACCCGCTCCACCCGCTCGAGCACCCGCAGCCGCTCGGGGGTGGTCAGCGCATCGAAAGACAACTGACACAAACGATCCACCGCAGCATCGAGCACGCTGAAGACCTCCACAATCTCCTCACGCGTACTCGAACTCATGTTCGAATAATACGTCCGCGGCCCGACAAGACTTGCCGCCCTGAGACCAAAGTGACTAACGGTTCAAAAGATACTCAAGGGATTGTCTGCCTCACCGACGTGCCGATCGGCTTCCCAAGACTTGTCGGTCCCCACTTTTATGCTCGCCATGCCTTGAACGACACGACGTTTCGGAAAGGGGGTCGCCGGCATGAAATTCCTGCATACCGCCGATTGGCAACTGGGTATGACGCGACACTTCCTGGCCGGCGACGCGCAGCCGCGCTACTCGGCGGCCCGCCGCGACGCGGTCGCCGGGCTCGGTGCACTGGCCCGCGAAGTCGGTGCCGAGTTCGTCGTCGTCTCCGGTGACGTTTTCGAACACAACCAACTCGCGCCGCAGGTCGTCAGTCAGTCGCTGGAAGCCATGCGCGCCATAGGCATTCCGGTTTACCTGTTGCCGGGCAACCACGACCCGCTGGACGCGTCTTCGGTTTACACCAACCCCCTGTTCACCGCCGAATGCCCCGACAACGTCGTCGTGCTCGACCGCGCCGGCGTACACGAGGTTCGACCGGGGCTGGAAATCGTCGCTGTACCTTGGCGGTCCAAGGCGCCCACCACCGATCTGGTCGCAGAAGTACTGAAAGACATACGCCCAGACGACGTCACCCGGATACTCGTCGCGCACGGCGGTGTTGACTTGCTGGACCCGGACCCGGACAAGACATCTCTGATCCGCCTCGCCAACGTTGATGCCGCCCTTTGCGCCGGCGCGATTCACTATGTCGCACTAGGGGATAAACACTCACTCACCCAAGTCGGAGGCAGCGGCCGCATCTGGTATTCCGGCTCACCGGAAGTCACGAACTTCGATGACATCGAGGCTGCCCCCGGCCATGTCCTCGTAGTCGACATCGACGAGAGCGATCCGCAACGACCAACCACCGTCGAAGCCCGCCACATTGGGCGCTGGCGGTTTCTGACCCTACACAGGCAGGTCGACGACAACCGCGAGATCGCCGACCTTGACATCAATCTCGACCAACTGGCAGACAAGGAACGCACCGTCGTGCGGCTCGCGCTGACCGGTACGTTGACGGTTACCGACCGCGCCGCCCTCGATGCATGCCTGGACAGGTACGCACGGCTGTTCGCCTGGCTCGGGTTGTGGGAGCGTCACACCCATCTCGCGGTCATGCCTGCCGATGGTGAATTCAGCGATCTCGGCCTGGGGGGCTTCGCCGCCGCAGCTGTGGAGGAGCTGGTCGAGACGGCGCGCACCGGCGACGCCGAGTCCGCTAGCAACGCGCAAGCGGCGCTGGCACTTCTGCTGCGACTCACCGATCGGGGCGCGGCATGAAACTACACCGGCTGACATTGACCAACTACCGCGGCATTGCACACCGCGAGATCGAGTTCCCCGAACAAGGCGTGGTAGTGGTATGCGGCGCCAACGAGATCGGCAAGTCGTCAATGATCGAGGCGCTGGACCTGCTGCTGGAATTCAAGGACCGGTCGACCAAAAAAGAAGTCAAGCAGGTCAAGCCGACCAACGCGGACGCGGGCTCCGAAGTGACCGCCGAAATCAGCAGCGGGCCGTATCGATTCGTCTATCGCAAGCGCTTCCACAAGAAGTATGAGACGGCGCTGACGGTGCTGGCTCCCCGCCGCGAGCAGTTGACCGGCGACGAGGCGCACGACCGGGTCCGCGCGATGTTGGCAGAGACGGTGGACGCCGAGTTGTGGCGGGCCCAACGGGTTCTGCAAGCCGCGTCCACCGCCGCGGTCGACCTCTCGTGCTGCGATGCGTTGTCGCGCGCGCTCGATATCGCCGCCGGAGACGCCGCGACGTTCTCGGGTGCAGAGCCATTACTCATCGAGCGCATCGACGCCGAATATGCGCGCTACTTCACCGCTACCGGGAGGCCGACCGGGGAATGGGCCGCCGCGATCAACCGACTCACTGCCGCGGAGAAGACTGTGTCCGAGTGCGCCGCGGCCGTCGCGGAAGTGGATGACCGGGTGGCTCGTCACGCGGACCTCACCCAACAGGTGGCCGGCCTGTCGCAGCAACTGCATGACGTTGCCCCGAGGCTCGCGGCCGCGCAAGCAGCGGCGGCCGAGATCGCCGCCCTGAACGACAAAGTGCACGACGCAAACCTGATTGCGGCCGCGGCCGCCGCGACCAGCGCCGCCTCCAAGGCCGCGCACGCCGCACGCCTCGCTCTCTGCGCCGAAATCGAAACGCGCACAGCGGCTTTGAAGGCCACTGAAGAAGAATGCACAGCCGCCGCTACCGAGTTGGCAACGGTCACCACCCACGCCCAAGCGTGCGACGGCGCCATGCAGGACGCCGAACGAACCTCGACCGCCGCCCAACAGCGCGTCGAAGCGGCTCGTCACACGCTCGACCAGATCGCCGCCCGCGAGGAGGCCGACCGGTTGACCACCCGCCTCGCCAAGATCGACGAAATCGAACTCGCCCGAACACAAGTAGCCGCCGACCTAGCCGCCATCACCTTGACCGACGAGCTGCTCCGCCGCATCGAAGACGCCGCGGCGGTGGTCGATCGCACCGGCTGCCAGCTCGAACTGCTCTCCGCCGTCGTCGAATTCACCGCGGAGTCCGACATCGAGCTCACCGTTGACGCCGAATGCGTGTCACTGCGATCCGGGGACTCGTGGTCCACCACCGCCACCGGTCCCACCGAGGTCCGAGTGCCCGGCATACTGACTGCTCGCATCACCCCTGGCGTGACCGCGCTGGACATCCGAGCCGAACACGTTGCCGCACAAGACAACCTCACCGCAGTCCTGCAGGCTGCCGCGGTCACCGACCGCGCCGCAGCGCGATCTCTGAACCAGCGGCGCAGGGAACTGGAGGGCATCCGCGACCAACTCGCCGCCACGCTGACCGGCCTGCGCGGCGACGAGCAAGTCGACCAACTCCGAGCCCGACTTGCGCAATTGCAAGCCACTCAACCCGCCGAACCGGACTTGTTCACCACGGACGCCGCCACCGCCCGCGCCGGCCTTGCCGCCGCCGAGGCGGCCCGCAAAGTCGCCGAGAAGGATTGTGAAACCACTCGGCAAAACGCCGCGGCCGCCAGTCGGCGGCTCGCCGAATCGACCACGAAGGCAACAGTTCTGCAGAACACCCTCCAAACCCAACGCGCCGCCTTGGACGCGGACACGACGCGCCTGGCCCACCAGCGGTCAGCGCTCAGCGACGAGGACCTCGCCGCCCAGGCCGAGGCCGACCTACGCGCGATGCAAACCGCCGAACACGAAGTAGCCGAACTCACTGCGACGCTGAACGCTCGGGAGGCGCCCGTGATCACCGCCGAACTCGCCGCTGCCACCCAACTGGCGGAAACGTTAAGCGATCAACACAGCGCCGCCGTTGCCGCGCTGCGCCAGGTCAGTATCGAACTGTCGGTGATCGGCAGCGAAGGCCGGCAAGGCAAACTCGACGCCGCCGAAACCGAACGCGAACATGCGCTCAGCCACCATGGCGGCGTTAGCCGTCGAGCCCAGGCGGCGCAGTTGCTGCGCACGGTGATGGGGCGTCACCGCGACACCACCCGGCAACGCTACGTCGAGCCCTACCGCGCCGAACTGCAGCGCCTCGGCCGCCCGGTGTTCGGACCCACCTTCGAAGTCGACGTCGACAGCGACCTGCGCATCTGCAGCCGCACCATCAACAACGTCACCGTGCCATACGAATCCTTGTCCGGCGGAGCCAAGGAGCAACTCGGCATCTTGGCGCGACTGGCCTGTGCGGCCCTGGTCGCCAAGGAAGACACCGTTCCCGTACTGGTCGACGATGCGCTGGGCTTCACCGATCCCGATCGGCTGGCCAAGATGGGCGAGGTGTTCGACACCGTGGGGGCGCATGGCCAGGTGATCGTCCTGACCTGCAGTCCGTCCCGTTATGACGGCGTGAAGGGAGCACAGCGCATCAACCTGACCGCCTGAGCGACAGCACCCTCACCCACCGATCGTGCCGGTGCGCACCGACGTCGGCACAATGGACCTATGGCGGACCAACAGCGATGACCATGAACGCGATGCGGCGGCGAACGCACCAGAAATTGGCGAAGCTGCCCGGGGTCCGAGCGGTGCGCCGTCCCGTGTCGCCGGACAGTGCCGAGGAATTCGACGTCTATTACGTGCGCACCGGCCGCAAGTCGGCGCACCCGCTGGTCGTGATTCCGGGCGGGCCGGGCATGGCCTCAATATTGGCTTACAAGGGATTCCGCCGCCGAGCCGCAGCGGCCGGTCTGGACGTCCTCATGGTGGAACACCGCGGCATTGGGATGTCGCGGTACGACGACAAAGGCGCCGACCTGTCTCCCGAGGCGATCACCATCAATCAAGCGGTCGACGACATCGCCGCGGTCTTGGCCGACGCCCATGTGGACTCGGCGGTCATCTACGGGATCTCCTACGGCACCTACCTCGCTGCCGTTCTCGGTGTCCGCCACCCCAACCTGGTGCGCGCGATGATCCTCGATGGCACCGTACTGTCCCGTCACGACATCGCCCAAGTACGGGACGCAATTCGTGCGGTATTGCTCAAGGGTGACAGCCCAGAGACCGCAACCTTGGCTCCGAAGGTCCGGCGACTGGTCGAGACGGGAAAGATGACCGCCGCGGACGGCCAGGTCGCCGCCACCGTCTACGGTTATGGCGGCCCCGAACTGCTCGAGCGCCATCTTGATCTCTTACTCGCCGGCCGCACGCTGCTGTGGCGGACGTTGTCGAAGGTCAGCTATGTCGTCACCCGCAAGGTGCCCTACCGCTACGAGACCGACTTGGTCGGCCGCATCGCGTTCCGTGAACTCGATTACGCCGCCGAACCCGACGGTCTGCCCCTCGACCCCGCCGTCGCCATGCGTGAAACACTGGATGTTACAGACGACTTCGTGGCCGAACCCTATGACCTGGTGGACGAGTTGCCCAAGTTCGGCTGGCCCACGGTGATAGTGGCCGGAGGACGCGACCTGGTGACCCCACCCGCGGTGGCCGAACGGGTGGCGTCATTGGTCCCGAACGCCACGCTGCTGAAGCTGCCCACAATGGCGCACAGCGCGCTCGACTTCCGCGAACCTGCCGGACTGCAAATCGCCGCAGCGGTAATTCGCGGCGAGATCGACGGACTGCTGGACCGTATTCCGGCGCTCGATGCGCTGCCGCCACCGCTGCCCATCCGCCTGCTCTGGAAAACGCTCGGCCTGCTCGCCCGGGCCGAACACGCACTGCCAAAACCGAAACTCCCGAAGCTGCCATCGTTACGGCGGCGCGCAGTCAGTCGCGCATGAAACCGATTGCCGTGTAATCCAAGTCCGCCAAGCCCCGCGCGCCGAAATTGGCCAGCGTGCTGCGCACGGCGGTGGTGCCCGGCGACTGAGTTATCGGCAGGCTGAACCCTTCGGCCCACAACTGCCGGTCGACCTCGTTGGCCAAGTCTCGGGCCTTCTCGGGGTCCAGTTCGGCCAGCGTCCGCTGGATCGCGGCGTCGATCTCCGGGCTGCCGATCTTGCCGAAGTTGCTTTCCCCATCGGAGGCGTAGATCTGGGTGAGCCCGGATAGCGGGAACGCGTCACCTTGCCAACTGAACAGGGCAATGTCGAAGGCACCCACATTGACGTAATTGCTGAAAAAGCCGCTGCCCGAACGCGCTTGCAGCTCGAGCTTGACCCCGATTTGGGCCAGACTGTGCTGAGCGATCTGGGTGAACACTTTGGCGTTCGGCGATTCGTAGAACAGGAGGCGGACGACAAGTTGCTGACCGTTGCGCTCCCGGAACTCCCCGTTGCGCAGCCAGCCCAACCGGTCGAGTTCGCTGTTGGCCCGTTGTGGGTCATAAGGGGTGCTGTTGTCGCGGTATCCCTTCTGCCCGGCGACGAAGACGTGATTGTTCAGTGGCGCAGGGTCATCGGTGAGGCCGTGCAGCGCGACCTTGGCGATCGTTCGTCGGTCGATTCCCGCGCAGACAGCCAGCCGCAACTGGGGGTCGGCCAAGATCGAACCCTTCGCGCCGTTCATGGTGAAGTGCGTCCAACTCGGCGCTGGTGCCCGCCGGATGGAGATTCCCTTGGTGCGCTCGGCGATGATGAGTTGGTCCAGGGAGCCGACGCCGGTCGCGTCGATGGCGTTGTTCTGCAGTGCCGGCAGTGACGCGGCTGGGTCGAGCACCAGAAAGGTGATGGAGTCCAGGAGCGGGTGCTTGCCCCACCATGTGGGGTTGCGCTGCAACGTGATTCGCTGCGTGGCCCGGTCCAGTTTAGTCACGATGAACGGGCCGGCCGATGCGCCCGGTCCGGAGAGCCAGCCGGTGTTGAACGCCTCGGGGGTCGCGGTCAGGCTGGCGGGCAGCAACATGCCGTTACCGGCGAACATGCCGCGCCATTCGGCGTAGGGCTTGGCGAACGTCATGACGGCTTGCCGGTCGTCGACGCCCCGGGTCACCGACGCGACCCGCTCGGCGCCGTTGCTGCCGGCGATCTCGAACGCTTTGTCGGCGCCGCTGGTGGCATGGATCTGACTGGCGATGTCTTGCCAGGTGATAGGTGCCCCGTCGGACCACACCGCTTTGGGGTTGATGGTGTAGGTGATGACCTGCGGGTCGGTGCCGGTGAGTTCCACGCTGGTGAAGTAGTCGGTGTTCACCGTCGTCGACCCGTCCGGGCCGATGATGAACGCGCTGGGCAGGGTGGCTTTGAGCATCGACGACGTTTCGGCGCTGTTGCCGTCGATGTGCAAAATGTTGAAGTTGGAGGGAAACTCGCTCAACGCCAGCCGCAGGTTGCCGCCCTCCTGCAGGCTAGCGGGGTTCTGGGGGTTGATGTCGCTGCTGGTGCCGATCGCGCCTTTTCCGGTGGGCGGCGGCACCTGGCTGCCGGCCGAGCATGCCGCCAGCATCAGCGCGGCAACCAGTACGGCGAGGGCGACGCGGACGCGGTTAGTCATGCAGATCCGCCTCCGGTTGCGGCACCGCAGCCAGTAGCCGCCGCGTGTACTCGTGCTGGGGATTGGCGAAGACCTCGTCGCTGTTGCCCTGCTCGACGACCGTGCCGCGCAACATCACCACCACCTGGTGGGCCAGATGCTTGACCACCGAAAGGTCATGGGAGACGAACAGATACGACAGCGAAAAGCGCTCCTGCAGGTCGAGCAGCAGGTTGATGATGCCGGCCTGGATCGAAACGTCCAGCGCGGACACCGGCTCGTCGAGCGCCAAGATCTTGGGCTGCAGTGCCAGCGCCCGCGCGATGCCGATGCGCTGTTTTTGCCCGCCGGAGAATTCGGCCGGATAGCGGCTGGCATCGGCGCGGCGAAGTCCCACGATGCCCAGCAATTCGGCGACCCGCCCCTGCGTATCGCCCTTCGTGAACCCGTTGGCCTGCAACGGTTCGGCGATCAGGTCGAAGACGGGCAGGCGCGGGTCCAGGGACGCCACCGGGTCTTGAAATACCACCTGGATGTCGCGGCGCAGCGCGCGTCGGCTCGCGCGGGTCAAGTCGGCAACGTCAGTGCCGAGCACTTCGATCGAACCGGATTGCGGGACAGCAAGTTCCAAGATCTGATGCAACGTGGTCGACTTACCAGATCCGGACTCCCCGACGATGCCTAACGTGCGGCCTTGCTGTAGTTCGAAACTGATACCGTCGACCGCTCGCACCTCACCGATGCTGCGGCGCAGCACCACGCCTTTGGTCAGCGGGTAGGTCTTGACCAGATCGCGTACCCGCACTACGACGGAGCCATCACTGGGCGCCGACGCGCTGGTGTCGGTATTGACCCCGTAGATGTCGGCGGCGCTGCGTCCGACGACATGTTCGGTGCGGATGCAGGCGGCTCGATGATTCGCGCCGACTTCCAGCAACGCCGGTTCGTCCGCGCGACATTCGTCAATGGCCAGCGGGCAGCGCGGCGCGAACGGGCATTCCCGTGGCAACGCGGTCAACGCCGGCGGCGCCCCGGGAATGGGCACCAGCCGGGTGCCCTGCGCGGCGTCCAACCGGGGAACCGAGCCCAACAGCCCCACGGTGTAAGGCATTTGCCGATCGCGGTAGAGATCGTGCACCTGCGCCGATTCGACCACCCGGCCGGCATACATCACCAGCGCCCGATCGGCGAACTCCGCCACCACACCTAGGTCGTGGGTGATGATCAACACCCCGGCGCCGGTGACGTCGCGCGCGGTCTTGAGCACGTCGAGGATTTGCGCCTGCACGGTGACGTCCAAGGCGGTGGTCGGCTCGTCACAGATCAACAGGTCGGGATCGTTGGCGATCGCGATGGCGATGACCACGCGTTGCCGCTCCCCGCCGCTGAGCTCGTGCGGGAACGCCCGGGCGCGCCGCTCCGGCTGCGAAATACCCACCAGCTCAAGCAGCTCCACCGCGCGAGCACGCGCGGCCTGCTTGCCGACCTTCGGTTGGTGGACTTCGATCGCCTCGGCGATCTGATCACCGACGGTGTACACCGGGGTCAACGCCGACATCGGGTCCTGAAACACCGTGCCGATCACCTTGCCGCGAATCTGCGACATCGCGCCGTCACCCAGTCCGACCAGTTCGGTGCCCTGCACTCGCACCGACCCGCGCACCTGCGCGTAGTCGGGCAGCAGCCCCACCACCGCCATCGCCGCCGCGGACTTACCCGAACCCGACTCGCCCACCATGGCCACCACTTCGCCGGGGTTCACCTGGTAGCTGATGCCGCGGACCGCCGTCACCGGGTCGGCGTCGGTCGGGAAGGTGACGGCCAGATCGGTTACCTCGAGCAACGCGCTCATCGACCACCACGCCGCAACGTCTGGCTGCCCGGATCCAACGCGTCGCGCAGGCCGTCACCGGTGAGGTTGGCGCACACCAGAATCAGCACCAGGACCCCGGCCGGGAACAAGAACACCCACGGGAAGGTCGTGGCGGATTGCGTGCCGTCGGCGATCAACGTACCCAGCGACACGTCGGGCGGTTGCACGCCGAAACCCAAGAAGCTCAATCCGGTTTCGGCCAGAATCGCCGCGGCGATGTTCAACGCGGCGTCGATGATCAGAATCGACGCCACGTTGGGTATCACGTGGCCGACGATGATGCGTCGACTGGTGACGCCCATATATTTTGCCGCGCGGATGAATTCGCGTTCCCGCAAGCTCATCGTCATGCCACGCACCATTCGGGAGCTGATCATCCAACCGAAGCCGGCCAGCAACAGCACCAACGACAAGATGTTCGACGAGTTCTT
>NZ_LZLE01000304.1 GCF_001673155.1 Mycobacterium sp. 1423905.2
GCCGCAGCGAGGGGCCCCAGTGAGGATTGCGGTCACCGGGGCCGACGGCTATCTCGGCCGCAATCTTGCGGCCCGCTTACTCAGCCAAGGCCATGAAGTCACCGGCGTCGCGCGTCGTCGCCCCCAAAGCTGGTCGAGCGCGGCTAGTTTCGTCGCCGCCGACATCGCTGACGTGGCTGGATTACGGCGCGCCTTCGCCGGCGCTGACGCTGTCGTGCACTTGGCATGGACGCCAGACGCTGCCGGCACTCGCAACCTATTGGCGGCAATGGCCGAAACTGGTTGCGGTCGGGTCGTTTTCTTGTCTTCGGCACAGGTGTACGGCCACGCGACCGTACCGGCGACCGAGCGCGACGACCTGCGTCCGTCCTCGCCGGACGGAATCCGGCACGCGAGCATCGAGGAACTGCTGGCGAACTCCGGCGTGCAGTGGATTGCGGTCCGGTCGGCGCTCATCTTGGGGCGCGGCCTCGATAGTCGGGTGCAGCGACTGCTGGCAGCTCCGGTACTGCCCGATGTAGCCGCCGACCGCGGTCTTCAAGTGGTACATACCGACGACGTGCTTCGGATAATGACCCGTGCCGTCCTGGATGACGAAATCGGAAGCGCCGCTGTTAACCTCGCCGACCCCGGGATGGTTACGTTCCGCCAGGTAGCCGCCGCGCTGCGGCGGCCGATCGCGCCGCCGATGCTGACCGCACTGAGTCGGCACCTGCCCTCGTACACCGAATTGCGCTCCGTGCAAAGCGCTCCGGTGATGGACACCGCCAGCATGCGCAACGATTGGGGATTCGAGCCGGGATGGAACGCCGAGGAGACGGTCGCCGATTTCGCGTTGGCGGTGCGGGGTCGGTTGACGGTGGGCAAGCGACTGATCGCGCTGCCTTGGCGCATGGCCAGCATCCAGGACCTGCCCGCGGTCGACGCGCCCGCGGCTGACGGGGTCGTTCCCAAACTTGCTGGCCCGCAGCAACATAACGGCGAGTTCGACACACCGATCGATCCGCGTTTCCCGACGTTTCTGGCCACCAACCTCTCCGAAGCGCTGCCCGGCCCGTTCTCCCCATCCTCGGCGTCGGTCACCGTGCGCGGGTTGCGGGCCGGTGGCGTCGGCATCGCCCAACGGCTGCGGCCCGGTGGCGTGATTCAGCAGGAAATCGCCATGCGGACCGTCGCCGTCTTCGCCCATCGGCTCTACGGCGCCATCACCTCCGCGCATTTCATGGCCGAAACGGTACCGTTCGCCAAGCCCGCGACAATCGTCAGCAACAGCGGATTCTTCGGGCCCAGCATGGCTTCGCTGCCGATCTTCGGCGAGCAGCGGCCGCCGTCCCAGTCCGGTCGGGTCGGCAAGCAGTTGCGCACCCTCCGCAACATCGGGGTCTTCGGGGTGAACCTGATCGGGCTGTCCGCTGGCGCGCCGGGTGACACCCGGGCGTACCTCGACGACGTCGACCGGCTGGAAGACCTTGCCGGCGACGACCTGACCCGGCTCAGTGAGCGCCGGCTACTCAGCCTGATCCTGTTGGCGCGCGATCACGTCGTGCACGGATGGTGGCTGGCCTCGGGTTCCTTCATGCTCTGCGCCGCGTTCAACGTGCTGTTGCGCGGTTTGTGCGGGCGCGACCTGGCGCCGGCGGCCGGGCCGGAATTGGTCAGCGCTCGATCTGTCGAGGCGATCCAGCGGTTGGTGCTCGCCGCCCGCCGCGATCCCACGGTGCGGCGGCTGCTGTCCGAGCCGGGGGAGCGGCTCGACAAGCTGGCGGTCGAGGTGCCGGAGTTTCACGCGGCGGTGCTGGCCGAGCTGGCGCTCATCGGGCACCGCGGCCCGGCCGAGGTCGAGATGCTGTCGACCAGCTACGCCGACGATCCCGAGCTGCTGGTGCGCATGGTGGCCAAAGCGTTGAGTGCGCCCACCGCGCCGCAACCCTTGCACGCACCGATTCCGTTGCACGCCCGACCGGTAGCGCGACTGGCCGCACGCCAACTGCGCGACCGGGAGGTACGCCGCGACAAGATGGTGCGCGCCGTCTGGCTGCTCCGCGGTCTGCTGCGCGAATATGGGCGCCGGCTCGTCGAATCCGGCGTCTTCACCACCCCCGACGACGTCTTCTACCTTCTGGTCGACGAACTCGACGCCCTGCCCGCCGACGTGTCTGATCTGGTGGCCCGCCGCAGGGCCGAACACCACCGGTTGGCCGCTGTCGTACCGCCCACGGTGTTCAGCGGCACCTGGGAGCCGACGGCTGTGACCGCGGTAGCGGCCAGCGGGGGAGACACCCTGCGCGGTGTCGGAGTGTGCGGGGGCCGGGTCCGCGGCCGGGTCCGCATCGTGCGTCCCGAGACCATCGACGACCTGGAACCCGGCGAGATTCTGGTCGCCGAGGTCACCGACGTCGGGTACACCGCCGCGTTTTGCTACGCCGCCGCGGTAGTGACCGAACTGGGCGGCCCGATGTCGCATGCCGCGGTCGTTGCGCGCGAGTTCGGTTTCCCGTGCGTGGTCGATGTCCAAGGGGCCACCCGGGTGCTACCCCAAGGCGCCTTGGTCGAGGTCGACGGCAGCACGGGCGAGATTCATGTGGTCGACCTGCCGGCCGAGGCGTCCTGAACCGGGCAGAACTCAGCAGCCGAACGCGACGCCCACGCCGTCGGGGGGCGGCACCGACCGCAGGCAGCCGAACGGTTCGACGCCAGCGGCGCTGAGCCGGGCCGCCGACTGATGGGCGTAATTGACGCAGATCACCCCAGATTGGTCCGCGCGGCAGCGGTAGTCGCCGAAAAACAAGGAATCGCCGTTGGCCAGCTCCGGCCCGTCGCCGCTGACGAACGGACCCGGGTCGGCCCGCGCCGATCCAACCTGCAAGGTGGTGCCGTCGAAGTTCACCCAGCCGCCTTTCCACTCGCCGTAGGCGGTGTCGGGCCGGGGCGGCGGATTGGTCAGCTTGACCAGACAGGCCAGCGCGTCGCCGCTGTGTTTGGCGTCGGTCATGCACGCCACCGAGCCGGCCGAGGCCAGAAATGCGCTGTCGTCACCGAGCTGATTGGTGGCACCCCCACGCGCCGCGGTGTGGAACCGGGCGGGGTCGGCGGGGTGCGCGGCCTCGACCCAGGCAATGACCTCTGACATCGGCGCGCCGGCGGACGGGGCGGTCGGAGGTGCCGGCAACTTGCTCGAGGAGGGAGCCGCGGTGCTTGTCGATGGGGCTGCGGTGCTGGTCGGCGGATTCCCGGACTGGCGACCGGCATCATGCGAGCACCCCGCCACGAGCAGGACGAGTGCGACCAAGGCGGCGATCCGCATCCCGTCAGGCTAACCGCCACGCCCACAATTCGGGCGCTGCGCGCGCCGTCGATGCAAACCGTCCGCTACCGTCGGTCTATGCACGAGCGCATCGTCCGCGCCCGCACGGCCGCCGGCACCGTCGAAGGCTTCACCCGAGACGGAGTCAACCGCTGGCGAGCTATCCCTTATGCCAGACCGCCGGTAGGCCCTTTGCGTTACCGGGCGCCGCAGCCCGCGCAGCGCTGGTCGGGGGTTCGCCACTGTCACGGCTTCGCCAATTGCGCACCCCAGCAGCGCCGCTACACCATGGTCGGTCTGGGCAGGTACCAGCCCATGAGTGAGGACTGCCTGACGCTCAACGTGGTGACACCCGAGGGCGGCGCCGACGAGCCGTTGCCGGTGATGTTCTTCATCCACGGCGGCGGATACATCCTCGGCAGCTCCGCGACTCCCATCTACGACGGTGCGGCCTTGGCGCGGCGAGGCTGTGTCTACGTATCGGTCAACTACCGACTGGGCGCGCTGGGTTGTCTGGACCTGTCCTCGCTGTCGACGCGGGAGACCACCATCGACGGCAACCTGTATCTGCGTGACTTGGTGCTGGCGCTGCGTTGGGTCAACGAGAACATCGCCAACTTCGGCGGTAACCCCGACAACGTCACCATCTTCGGTGAAAGCGCCGGCGCGCACATCGTCGCGACCCTGTTGGCAGTACCCGCCGCCAAAGGGCTATTCGCACAAGCTATTTCGGAGAGCCCAGCGATGGGTATGGTCCGTTCGCCGGCGATCGCCGCCGAATTCGCGGCGCGGTTCGCCCGTTTGCTCGGCGCCGGGCCCGAGGACGCCGCGACGACGGTGATGCAGGCATCACCGGCCCAACTGGTCAAGGCGCAGCAGCGCCTGATCGACGAGGGAATGCAGAAGCGCTTGGGCGCCTTCCCGATTGGACCGGTGGCAGGTGACGACGTCTTGCCTATCGACCCGATCGACGCCATGCGCAATGGGCAGGCCCACCGCGTGCCGCTCATCGTCGGCACCAACGCCGAAGAGGGCCGGTTGTTCACCCGGTTCCTCAGAATGCTGCCCACCAATCAGTCCATGGTCGAGGAGTTGCTGGCCGACGCGGATCCAGCCGCGCGCGAACGCATCACCGCGGCCTACCCGAATTACCCGGCGCCCTCGGCGTGCATCCAATTGGGCGGTGACTTCGCCTTCGGTGCGGCGGCCTGGCAGATCGCCGAAGCCCACACCAACCATGCGCCCACCTACCTGTACCGGTATGACTACGCACCGCGGACGTTGCGCTGGTCTGGGTTTGGCGCGACGCATGCCACCGAATTGTTCGCCGTCTTCGACATCTACCGCACCCGATTCGGTGCGCTGCTCACCGCGGCCGCAGACCAGCGTTCCGCGCTGCGGGTTAGCAATGAGGTGCAACGACGGTGGCGTTGGTTCAGTCGCACCGGCGTACCCGGTGACGATTGGCCGGCGTACACCCACACCGACCGTGCCGTCATGGTCTTCGACCGCAAGTGCCGTGTCGAGTTCGATCCCCACCAGCACCGCCGGCTGGCGTGGGACGGCTTCTCCTTGGTGCCCTGAACGCCGTGGCGTCTGACAACGACCGGGCCATCGAACGGCCCAGTGACCTCACCGTCGAGTGGCTCACCGCAACCCTCGGCGCTGGAACAGTTTCCGGCTTCACCACCGAGCGCATCGGCACCGGCCAGATGAGCGAGTGCTACCGCGTCGCGCTGACCTACTCCGACGGCAGCGGCCCGGAATCGGTGGTGCTGAAGGTGGCGGCGAGCGACCCGATGAGCCGGCAGACCGGGCTTACGTTGGGGCTCTACGAGCGCGAGGTCCGGTTCTACCACGACATCGCGCCACGGCTGGGCGGCGCGATCGCACCTTGCTACCACGCGGCCGTCGACCTGACTACCGGGGTGTTCGATCTGTTACTCGGCGATGCTGCGCCTGCGGTGGTCGGTGACGAAATCGCCGGTGCCACAGGCGAACAAGCGCACCTGGCCGTGGTCGAGCTGGCCCGGCTGCACGGACCGCTGCTCGCCGACGCCGCGGCTGCCGCCGCCGAGTGGCTCAACCGTGACTCACCGCTGAGCCAAGCCATCGTCACGACGCTGTATGCCGGGTTCATCGACCGCTACGGCAACCGCATCGCGCCGCGGCACCGCACGGTGTGCGACCAGCTCATCGCTGCCTTCGACGGATACCTCGCCCAAGAGGCGGCGCCGGACCGGGTGCGAGGTCTGGTGCACGGCGATTATCGGTTGGACAACCTGCTTTTCGGCACCCCGGAAGCCGACCGGTCGCTGACGGTGGTCGACTGGCAGACCGTGTCCTGGGGTCCGGCCTGCACCGACCTCGCCTACTTCCTCGGTTGCGCCTTGCCGCCTCAGGATCGACGCACGCACTATGACGAGCTGCTGCAGGCATACCACGCGGCACTGGGTTCGCCGGCCCCCATCACCCTCGACGATGTGCGCGAAAGCGTCCGTCGCCAAAGCTTTTTCGGTGTCATGATGGCCATTGTCTCGTCCATGCTGGTGGAACGCACCGAGCGAGGCGACCAGATGTTCATGACGATGCTGGAGCGGCACTGTGACCATGTGCTGGATACCGACGCGCTGGCGACGCTGCCGACACCCGCGCAGCCGGAGCCGTTGCGGCCCAGCGGGGCCGACGAGTCCGCGCATCCGGCGACCGACGAGCCATTGTGGAGCGAAAGCTGGTATGCCGACTTCGTCTCTGCAACCGAGGGATTGGGAGGCTGGTTTCGCCTCGGTCTGATCCCGAACCAGGGGCGAGCCTGGATCCACGCGGTGCTGTGCGGGCCGGACCTGCCGACCGTCGCGGTCATCGACGTCGACGTGCCGCTGCCCACCAACCCGTGGCAGATCCGGACCGACGTCATCGAACTCGGCCACGCAGCCGACGCGCCCCTGCAGTCCTACCGGGTCAGCCTCCGCGCGCAAGGCCAGTCCTACCAGGATCCGGCGGCACTGTTGCGCGGCGAAGCGGGCGAACCGGTGGACGTAACGCTCGACCTGGAGTGGACCACCGCCGGAGTCCCATATCAGTACCGAGTCACCACACGTTACGAGATTCCGTGCACCGTATCGGGCACCGTCGTCGTCAAACATGCGCGCTACCAAATCGATTCGGTACCCGGGCAACGTGACCACTCCTGGGGCGTACGCGACTGGTGGAGCATGAACTGGATGTGGAGCGCCCTGCACCTCGACGACGGCGCACACCTGCACGCGCTGAGCCTGGTCATCCCGAACACCGGCGAATTGGGCATCGGCTATATCCAGGGCCCCGCCGGCTCGCTCACCGAACTGCAGACCGTCAACTATCGGGAAGCCTTCGCAGACAACGGCTTACCGCTCGACACCGACATGACGCTGGCCCCGGGTGACCTCATCGCACAGGTCGAGGTGCGCGCCCACGCGCCGGTGTTGTTGACCGCCGAAGACGGGCGACTCAGTCAGTTCCCGCGCGCTTGGGTTGACCTCACGACCAGCGACGGCCGCAACGGAGTCGGCTGGATGGAATGGAACCGGAACCAGGCGTGAACCAGGGCGGTGCCTCCTATCGATCGCCTGTGGTGGTGATGGGTGTTTCCGGATCCGGCAAGTCCACCATCGGAGCGGCCCTCGCCCAGCGCCTGCGCGTGCCGTTCATGGACGCCGACAACCTTCATCCCGTGGCCAACCTGGCCAAGATGACGGCCGGTGAACCGCTCACCGACGCCGACCGCTACCCCTGGCTGGAGAGGGTCGGCGAGTGGCTTTCCACGCACCGCGACGGCGGGGTGATGAGCTGTTCAGCCCTCAAGCGCAGGTATCGCGATCAACTCCGCGCGCACTGCCCGCAACTCACGTTCCTGCACCTCACCGGTACACCGGAGCTGCTGAGCCTACGGATGGCCAACCGGCCGGCGCACTTCATGCCGGTGACGTTGCTGCGGTCGCAACTGGACACCCTGGAGCCCCTTGGGGCCGACGAAAACGGCGTCGTGGTCGACGTCCCCGGTGACGTCGACCACGTCGTCGAGAGGTTTCTGGCTAGTTCCACCAGTGCTTGCGACGACCGCTGACCTGCTCGTCGAACCGGTCGCGGGCCGTATCCGCGAGCTCACTACCGCGGGCGACCGCCGTGTCGGCGAGCTGGCTGCCCCGGGACCGTGCGGTCTCGGCGAGTTCCAAGCTGCGCTCGCGGGCCGTGCTGGCCAGCTGCTCTCCGCGCTTACGCGCTTCCTCGGCCAAGGGCACCGTTCTTTCGGCCGCCGTGCTGGCCAACTCCCGGCTGCGCTTTCGCGCCTTCTTCGCCAACGGCGCGGTCCGCTCAGCGGCGGTACTGGCCAGTTCACGGCCCCGTTCGAGAGCCGCTTCGGCGTATGGCGCACTTTTCTCAGCGGCGGTGCTGGCCAGTTCGCGGCTCCGTTCCAAGGCGGCTTCAGCGTAGGGTGCGCTCTTCTCCGCGGCCGTGCTGGCCAACTCGCGGCTCCGCTCAGCACCCGCTTGCAAGCCGTGAACGATACGATCCCCGAGCTCGGCGTCGATCAGCGCATCGTGGGATCCGGGCAGCGCTCCCGACACCCGCTCGGAAAGCCGTTCGGCGGCGCGGCGACCGCGCCACCCCAGGGACGGCTTACCCGCGGTGTCGGCGGACGCGATGATCAGTCCGCCCAGCAGGCTCACATCGGCGAGAAACGCTCGGCGCTTCTCCGCCTTGCGCTCCGGATCGGTCTCAGTCCAAAACATATGCGCGCCAAGGTTGCCAGGGACAACGGTCAAAGCGAGCGCGGCCGAGGCGACGCGGGGCAATTTGCCGACGGCCAGCAAAACGCCACCGCCGATTTGGACGGCCGCGTTGATTTGGGCGAACGTCTCAGCGTCCGCCGGGACGCTGCTACCCACCGGATCCGGCAGTGACTGCAAACCGCTCACGGTGGGTTGGGCGGCTTGCGCTGCCGGCTTGGGGTTGAGCAGGGCGTCCACTCCCTGGCCGATGAACACAGCTGACAACATGGGTCGCGCGATTCTCCGGATCAACATGGCAGGTGGGTTACCCGCCTCGGCAGCACACAAACCGCCGCCTTGGCCGGGGCGGGCATATCGTGGTGTGCGTGCGGGCGTTGATCATCGTCGACGTGCAAAACGACTTCTGCGCGGGTGGCTCGATCCCAGTGCCCGGCGCGGCCGCTTTGCCGGCGGCGATCAACGGCTATCTGGCCGGCGACCCCGACTACCAACACATCGTTGCTACCAAGGACTTTCATATAAATCCCGGTGACCATTTCTCCGATCATCCGGATTTCTCATCCTCCTGGCCGCCGCACTGCATAGCCGGAACGGCCGGCGCGGAATTCCATCCCGATCTGGACACCAGCCGCATCGAGGCCGTTTTCTACAAGGGCGCGTTCAGCGGGGCGTACAGCGGATTCGAGGGCGTCGACGAAAACGACACGCCGCTGCTGGACTGGTTGCGGCAACGGCAGGTGGATCGGGTCGATGTCGTCGGCGTGGCCACCGATTATTGTGTGCGAATGACCTCCAAAGATGCGGTCCGCGCCGGCTTTGTGACCAGGGTGCTGCTCAGGCTGACGGCGGGTGCCGCGCCAGAATCCAGCCGAGACGCCATCGAGGACATGCGTCGCGCCGGGATCAGCGTGGTTTCGAGCCTCTGATGGCACTGCCGAATCGGGACGCCCTGCTGGCCGCCGTGGAGCGTTCGCCGCAAGCCGCCGCCGCCCATGACCGGGCCGGCTGGGTGGGCCTGTTCACCGACGATGCCCGCGTCGAAGACCCCGTCGGATCGCGGCCAAACGTCGGCCGCGAGCAGATCGGCCGCTTCTTCGACACGTTCATCGCGCCCCGCGACATCAAATTCCACCGCGACCTCGACATTGTCTGCCGTTCGGTCGTGCTGCGCGATCTGGATCTCGAGGTGGCGATGGGCTCCACCGTCACCATGTTCATCCCCGCGTTCTTGCGGTACGACCTCCGCGCCGCCGGCGGCGACTGGCAGATCGCCGAGCTGCGGGCCTACTGGGAACTGCCGGCGATGATGCTGCAATTTCTGCGCACCGGAACCGGTGCTCTGACACCCGGTATGCACTTGTCCCACGCTCTGATGTCAAACCAAGGCTTGCGCGGCACCGCGGGCTTCCTCAGTGGGTTCCGCCGGGCCGGAACACGCCACAAAAAGCTCGTCGAAACCTTCCTCAACGCAGTGGTGCAACAAGACAAGTCCGCCGCGCTGCGGGCTTTATCACCCAGCGCGACAATGACTTTGGGTGACGACGACGCGCTGGACAGCACCGAACTGCTCGAGCAGCTCCGGGGCGCTCGTTGGACCAAGGTCATCGGCGCGGGTTCGACGGTCACCGTCTCGCTCGCCACCGACCACGGACGCGGCATCATCTTCGTCGACGTGGCCTGGCGCGGTAACCAGATCAACGAAATCCGTTACTTTCCAGCCTGATCAGAACCGCTCACTGCGCCACCAATAACGCCAGCGACGCGATCGACAACAACAGGTAACCGCCTGGAAAGGCGATGTTGGAGAAGACGCGTGCCCGCACGTGCACGATGACGGCGCCCATGAAATACAAGACCAGCCCTAGCGCAGCGGCGATCCCGAGGTATCGCAACCCGAGCAGCCCGACAATGAGCCCACCGGCACCGGCGAATTTGAGCGTCGCGAGCGTCGGCAGCCAGGAGCGAGAAACCCCCACCCGCGCCGAGTTAGCCAACACGAATTGGGCAGGAACGAGGTCTGGCACTGTTATTCCGGCGGTGGCGATGGCGGTGGTCAACACGACGAGGATGCGCGCAATAGGTAGGGTCATGGTGCTGGTCTCCTTCGCAGCGGAGTGGTCATGAATGTCATCTCGTTGACGACTCGCGCTCGCGAAAGGTGACCTGATGAACGCAATGGATGTCGCAGAACTCGCGCAACGGTTCGACGCCGATCGACCCCATCTGACGTCGGTGGCGTTTCAATTGCTGGGTTCGATGTCCGACGCCGATGACGCCGTACAGTCTGCGTGGCTGAAAGCCAGCCGCTCCGATTTCACCACCGTGGATAACTTGACCGGGTGGTTCACCACGATCACCGCCCATGAGGCCGTCGACCAGTTGCGAGGGCGGCAGCGACGCGCCGAACTGTCTGCGGTCGAGTCCGACGACCGGGTGCCAGGCGCAGACGAAGACGCGCTGTTGGCCGACTCGGTCAGCCGGGCGCTCGTCGTGGTGCTCGACCAACTCTCACCCGCCCAACGCGTCGCCTTCGTCCTGCACGACGTGTTCGCGCTGCCCTTCGAGACCATCGGCGAGCTGTTGGACCGCACCCCGGCGGCCGCGAAGAAGTTGGCCAGCCGCGCTCGCAGCCGGTTACAGCCGCACCCGCCTGTCCGTACCCCGCGCAC
>NZ_LZLE01000305.1 GCF_001673155.1 Mycobacterium sp. 1423905.2
GCGTGACGCTCGGCGGAGGTGCGGTGATGCGTACAGTTGTGACCGTCTAGAAAATCTCTAGCAACCGAGCAGGAGCGTGGCCAGTGGGGATGCGGCCCACCGCAAGGATGCCGAAGCTGACCCGGCGCAGTCGGATTCTGATCCTGATCGCACTGGGTGTGATCGTCTTGCTGCTCGCGGGTCCGCGTCTCATCGACGCCTACGTCGACTGGCTCTGGTTCGGTGAACTGGGCTACCGGTCGGTGTTCACCACGGTGCTGATCACCCGCATCGTGGTCTTCATCGTCGCGGGCCTGCTGGTGGGCGGCATCGTGTTCGGTGGACTCGCGCTGGCCTATCGCACCCGCCCGGTGTTCGTCCCGAGCAACGACAACGACCCGGTCGCGCGGTATCGCGCCGTCGTGCTCGGCCGGCTGCGCCTGATCGGCATCGGGGTGCCGGCGTCGATCGGAGTGCTGGCCGGAGTGGTGGCCCAGAGTTACTGGGTCCGCATCCAGCTGTTCCTGCACGGCGGCGACTTCGGGATCACCGACCCGCAATTCGGCAAAGACCTCGGCTTCTACGCCTTCGAGTTGCCCTTCTACCGGCTGGTGCTCAGCTTCGTGTTCGTCGCCGCCTTTCTGGCGTTCGTGGCGAACCTGGTGTCGCACTACATTTTCGGGGGCATCCGGCTGTCCGGGCGCACCGGCGCGCTGAGCCGCTCGGCGCGCGTCCAGCTGGTCACCTTGGTCGGTGTGCTGGTGGTGCTCAAAGCCGTTGCCTACTGGCTGGATCGCTACGAGCTGCTCTCGCACACCCGCGGCGGCAAACCCTTCACCGGGGCCGGCTACACCGACATCAACGCCGTCCTGCCCGCCAAGTTGATCCTGATGGCGATCGCGCTGATCTGCGCCGCGGCGGTGTTCTCCGCGATCACGCTGCGCGACTTGCGCATTCCGGCGATCGGGCTGGTGCTGCTGTTGCTGTCGTCGCTGATCGTCGGTGCCGCGTGGCCGCTGATCGTCGAACAGATCAGCGTCAAACCGAATGCGGCGCAGAAGGAAAGCGAATACATCAGCAGAAGTATCACCGCGACGCGGCAGGCCTACGGTCTGACGTCGGACGTCGTCACCTACCGCAACTACACCGGTGACAGCGCGGCCACCGCACAACAAGTCGCCGCCGACCGCGCCACCACCTCCAACATCCGGCTGCTTGACCCCACCATCGTCAGCCCGGCGTTCACCCAGTTCCAGCAGGGCAAGAACTTCTATTACTTCCCCGACCAGCTGTCCATCGACCGCTACGTCGACCGCACCGGCAGCCTGCGTGACTACGTGGTGGCCGCCCGGGAACTCAACCCCGACCGGCTGATCGACAACCAGCGCGACTGGATCAACCGCCACACCGTGTACACCCACGGCAACGGGTTCATCGCGTCACCGGCCAACACCGTGCGCGGCATCGCCAACGACCCCAACCAGAATGGCGGCTATCCCGAATTCCTCGCCAACGTGGTCGGTGCCAACGGCACCATCGTGTCCGACGGTCCGGCGCCGTTGGATCAGCCCCGCATCTACTTCGGTCCGGTCATCTCCAACACCGCTGCGGACTACGCAATCGTCGGCAAGAACGGCGCCGACCGGGAATACGACTACGAAACCAGCGCCGAGACCAAGAACTACACCTACACCGGCACCGGGGGTGTCCCGATCGGCAGCTGGATCTCCCGCAGCGTGTTCGCCGCGAAGTTCGCCGAACGAAACTTTCTGTTCTCCAACGTGATCGGCAACAACAGCCGCATCCTGTTCAACCGCGATCCGGCGCAACGGGTGGAGGCGGTCGCGCCCTGGCTGACCACCGACAGTGCGGTCTACCCGGCGATCGTCAACAAGCGGCTGGTGTGGATCATCGACGGCTACACCACCTTGGACAACTACCCGTATTCGGAGTTGACGTCGTTGTCCTCGGCGACCGCGGACTCCACCGAAGTGGCGTTCAACCGTTTGGCGCCGGACAAAAAGGTGTCCTACATCCGCAACTCGGTGAAGGCGACGGTCGACGCCTACGACGGCACGGTGACGCTGTACCAACAGGACGAGAAGGATCCGGTGCTGCGGGCCTGGATGCGGGTGTTCCCCGGCACGGTCAAACCCAAGAGCGACATCAGCCCCGAGCTCGCCGAGCATCTGCGCTACCCCGAGGACTTGTTCAAGGTGCAGCGGATGCTGCTGGCCAAGTACCACGTCAACGATCCGGTGACGTTCTTCTCCACTTCCGACTTCTGGGACGTGCCGCTGGACCCGAACCCGACCGCTAGCAGCTATCAGCCGCCGTACTACATCGTCGCCAATAACATTGCCAAAGACGACAACTCGGCGTCCTATCAGCTGACCAGCGCGATGAACAGGTTCAAGCGCGACTACTTGGCCGCCTACATCAGCGCCAGTTCGGATCCCGCGACCTACGGCAGGATCACGGTGCTGACCATCCCGGGCCAGGTCAACGGACCGAAGCTGGCCAATAACGCCATCACCACCGATCCCGCGGTGTCCCAGGACCTCGGTGTCATCGGGCGGGACAACCAGAACCGTATCCGCTGGGGCAACCTGCTCACCCTGCCGGTGGCCCAGGGCGGGCTGCTGTATGTGGAGCCGGTTTACGCGTCGCCGGGGGCCAGTGACGCCGCGTCGTCCTATCCGCGGCTGATTCGGGTGGCGATGATGTACAACGACAAGATCGGCTACGGGCCGACGGTGGGCGATGCGCTGACCGGGCTCTTCGGCCCGGGCGCGGGCGCCGCGGCGACCGGAATACAGCCGACCGACGGTGGGGCAGGTCCCAAGCCGCCGGCCAGCCAACCCCCGCCCGCCGCCGGACCGGGAACACCGCCACCGACGGCGGCGGTGCCTCCGCCTCCGGACGGGTCGGTCACCCTATCGGCGGCGAAAGCCGCTGCGCTGCAAGAAGTTCAGGCCGCCATCGGAGCTGCCCGGGACGCGCAGAAGAAGGGCGACTTCGCCGCCTACGGGTCAGCGCTACAGCGCCTCGACGAGGCAATCACCAAGTTCAACAACACCCGCTGACGTTCTGGCGCGTCAGCCCTGGAGTCGGCGCGCCACCTCGCCGTAGCGCTCCAACCGCTCCAGGTCGTTCAGCGCGTTGTAGAACACTAGGCGCGTGGCCAACCCGTCATACTTCTGCGCCAGGGCATCGGCCAGGCCCTCCCACGTGGACTCGGTGGCGAAGGCGGCGACGTGTTCGTCGGTCACTTGTTCCGCCATCCCGGCGAAATCCCCGGCCTTCTGCTTCTCACGAATCCGCGCGGTCGTCCCCTCGAAGCCGGCCTCGTCCCAAATGAACGCGTAGTTGGGCGTGCTCCCGTAAAACGCCATGCTGGCGCGCACCGACTCTCGGCTTCGCTCGCGCTCTTCGTCACTGTCACCGACGATGGTCATCACCGGCACGATCACCGCGATGTCGGCCGCCGCGCGTCCGGCTTTCGCCGCGCCCGCCGCGACGTTGGGCACGACGTGGCGGGTCAAGTAGCCGGGCTCGCCGATCGGATGAACGTGCACGCCGTCGGCCACTTCGCCGGCCATCCGCAACATCCACGGATTGACTGCGGCCACATCCACTTTCGGGTCCGGCGCCTCGATCGGGCCGGCGCTCCACTGCGGAGTGATGAAGTCCAGATCGTAGAAGTCGCCGTGGTGGTCGAGCTGGCCGGTGCGGAAAGCGGCGAAGCACGCCTTGACCGCACGCAGGTAGTCGCGCATGCGTGGGCCTGGACGTTCGAACGGCACCCCGTAGCGGCGCACGACATGCGTGCGCACCTGGGTGCCCAACCCTAGGCGGAACTTGCCGCCGGTGGCCTCCTGCAATTCCCAGGCGGTGGCCGCAGTGACGAATGGACTACGCGGAAAGGCCACCGCGACACCGGTGGACAAGTGCAGACCCGGCGCGGCCTGGGAAGCGACGGCGGCATTGAGGTAAGCCGTGCGGCCGGTCTCGGTGAAAAGCAGACCGGAGAAACCCGCGGCCTGCGTTCGACGAGCGAGGTCACCGATTTGGCTCAGCGGCTGGGGAATCGTCATCACGTCGGTGTGCATCGCGCAACACTATGCCGCGCTCCTACCCCCGCATTCGTTAGATGGTTCATATAATCAATATTGTGTCGTTATCACACCTCCACTCCAGCGCAGTCCTGCCGCGGGTAGAACACACGCCGCCCAGTCCGACGCTCGACGTTTTCGGCGGGACCGTCGAATTCGTCAGCTGGTCAGACGATTTCTGCGTCATGCGTGCCGTCATCCCACCCGGCGGCATCGTCGCGTTGCACCGCCACCCCGATCCCGAGGACTTCTTCATCCTCTCCGGCCGCCACGAGGTCTTGGTGTCCGACGGCAAGCGGCTGGTGTGGCGCGAGGCGTCCGCCGGTGACTACGTGCGCATCCCCGGCGACGTCCTGCACGCCCACCGCAACATCTCCGACGAACCGGCGGTCGACCTGGTCGTCACCACACCGAAACTGGGTCGCTTCTTTCTGGACATCGGCCGCCCGGTCACCGACGACCTGCAGCCGCGCACGCCCGAGGAGATTGCGCATTTCGTCGAGACATCCCTGCGCTACGGCTACGTGTTGGGCACACCGGAAGAAAACGCCGCCGTCGGTATCGACCTACCACCGTTCACCGGTTAACGCCGCCCGAGTAGCGCCCCGGTGGCTTGCGCGAGCAACCATTGCCCGGCGTCGTCCCACGACCAGCCACGGCCTGCGACCAGCAGCTGCCACGCGTCGTGGCCGAAATAGAACCACAGGATGTCGGTGGCGCGAGCTTCGGTCATTCCGGTGGGCAATGCCTTGAGCGTCCGCAGCCGCCGCGCGACCTGGCCCAACGCCCGCCGATACGCTTCGTCGGATTGAGCCAGAATCGACGTGGCGTTGGCGTCAACCGTCGCAGCGTATTTCATCACCTTGATGATGTCTTGATAGCGCTCGTTGTCCACTCGGGTGCCGTGCGCCACGATGCCGAGAATCTCGGTGCCGGACTTGCTCTTTCGCGCCGCCGCCAGCGTCTCATCGACTATCGGGTCCTGCACGGCGTCTTCGATGAGGGTGCCCAGGATCGCCGCCTTGCCGCCGGTGCTGGCATACACGGTGGGTAACGCCAACGACGCCTCGGCCGCAATGTCGTTCACGGTGACCTTGCCGTAGCCGCGCTCGAGGAACAACCGCATCGCGGTGTCGAGGATGCTGCGCCGCGTCTGCAGCGCGGCTTGAGTGCGGATGGACGAGTGATAGGTGCGGGACGCCTTGGCCGGCGCGCGCCTAGCTGACAATGCTGCCTCCTCCGCGCGTCTGCTCGATACAGCTCATTCATATTCAATATGCGCGCCCTCTATTAGTCCGCCCACCGCGAGGCCGTGTCGCTTTTTGTGGGAAGTGTGGCTCGGACGGCACCGGTGCGGGTGACACGAAGACCGCAGACTGAGCGCGCGCCACTTCTCCTGGCTAAGCAAAGGACTGTGAATGACACGTACCGACAACGACACCTGGGATCTCGCGTCGAGTGTGGGAGCGACGGCCACCATGGTCGCCGCGGCCAGGGCGGCGGCGAGCCGGCGGGCCGATCCAATCATCAGCGACCCGTACGCCACACCTCTCGTATTGGCGAGCGGGGTGGAGTTGTTCGCCCTCTTGGCTAGCGGAAAGTTGGATTTCACCGATATCGGCTCAGGCTGGATTCCCGACTTCTTCGGCGTTCGCGGCTGGTTCTTCGACGGTTTCTTTCCCAGCGCGTTGTCGGCGGGTATCCGGCAGGCGGTCATTCTCGGGTCCGGCCTGGACTCGCGGGCGTACCGGCTGAACTGGCCGGCCGACGCGGTGGTTTACGAGATCGACCAGCCTGAGGTGATCAAGTTCAAGGAGACGACGTTGGCCCGGATCGGTGCCACACCGAACGCGCGGTTATGCAGCGTGGGTGTCGATCTGCGGTACGACTGGCCAACGGCGTTGCGGCAGGCTGGGTTTGACCCCAGGCAGCGCACCGCGTGGTTGGTCGAAGGCCTGATGATCGGTTACCTGCCTGGTGACGCGCAGAACCGCATGCTGGATCTGATCAGTCAGCTCAGCGCACCCGGCAGCCGGCTGAGCGCCGACCACTTGCCGCCCACCTCGAGGTCGGTAGGCGAGTTGATCTTGGAGACTGCCGCCAGCTGGCGGCAGCAGGGTTACGACGTCGACTTCGGCAATCTCACCTACGCGCATCAACGCAGCGACGCCGAGGCGCACTTGCAGTCGCTGGGATGGCGCATCACTGGCTACCGCCTCGATGACTTGCTCGGCGCCGCCGGCGTCCCGCTGGGCGAGATGGACCCCGCCCCCGATCGGCAGGGCGCGATCCACTATCTGACGGCCACCCGAAACGAGTCCGAGGAGTAGCCGCCGGTGACCTTTCAGCCGCGCGCGGCCGTGCGGAACCTCTCCCGGTACGCCTTCGGTGATACCCCCAGGTGGTCGACGAAGACGCGGCGGAGCGTCTCGGGGCTGCCGAACCCGGCGACCCGGGCCGTGTCGGCGACCGTGCGGCCGGCATCCAGGGCGGCGCGGGCGGCGTCAATGCGCACCATTTCCACGTAGCGGGCCGGCGTCGTGCCTAGTTCGGACTGAAACAGCCGGGCCAGTTGACGCGTACTCAAAGACGCGCGCGCCGCCAGACTGTTCACACTGTGGTTGGCCGCCGGGTCAGCCGAAATCGCATCGGTCACCTTGCGCAGCGGAGACTGCGGGGGCGGGTCGGCCTCGACCAGCACCGAGAACTGCGACTGACCACCCGCACGTTTGAGGTAGACCACCAACCACCGGGCGACGGCACGGACGAGTTCACTGCCGTAGTCCATTTCGACCAGCGCCAACGCCAAATCGATGCCCGCGGACACCCCGGCCGAGGTGAAGATCTCGCCGTCGCGGACGAAGATCGCGTCCGGCTCGACGGTGATATCGGGGAAGGCGCGCGCGAACAACCGGACATCATGCCAATGCGTGGTGGCTCGCCGGCCGTTAAGCAAGCCGGCCTGCGCCAGGACGAACGACCCCG